>DDZS01000053.1:23373-38945 GCA_002346425.1 Alphaproteobacteria bacterium UBA3002 | reverse complement strand
ACGCCTTCTTTGCCGACTTTTTCCATCGCTTCCGCGATTTTTTGGCCGATTTCAACGTCACCATTAGCAGAAATCGTACCCACTTGGGCGATTTCGGCTTTATCGCTGATGTCTTTCGACTTTTCTTTGATGTTTTTGATCACGGCTTCGACGGCTTTATCGATACCGCGTTTCAGATCCATCGGATTCAGACCCGCTGCGACCGCTTTAGAGCCTTCTTTAATGATGGCTTGCGCCAGAACGGTCGCTGTTGTCGTACCATCGCCAGCAATATCGTTGGTTTTGCTAGCAACTTCACGCAGCATTTGTGCGCCCATATTCTGGAATTTGTTAGAAAGGCTAATTTCTTTGGCAACAGACACACCGTCTTTGGTGATGCGCGGCGCGCCGAACGATTTTTCCAACACGACATTGCGGCCTTTCGGACCTAAGGTCACTTTAACGGCATTCGCCAGAATATCAGCACCGATCAGGATCTGATCACGTGCGGAAGTACCAAATTTTATTTCTTTTGCAGACATATTCTCTACTCCTCGATGCTTAACTTACGCTGCTTTCTTCTTGGCAGCTGATTTCTCTACGATTCCGAAAATATCGGACTCTTTCATGATGACGAGTTCTTCGCCATCCAGTTTCACTTCCGTGCCGGACCATTTGCCGAACAGCACAATGTCACCGGCTTTCACGTCCAGAGGCTGAACCGAGCCATCTTCGGCGCGAGCGCCGGGGCCAACGGCGACGACTTCGCCTTGTACAGGTTTTTCTTTAGCCGTATCTGGAATGATGATGCCGCCAGCGGTCTTTTGGTCTTCTTCCAGACGACGAATCAATACACGATCATGCAATGGACGAATCGATGTCATTTTTACTTAACCTTTCACTTTGTTTTTGAATGAATTTTTCCGGCATTCACCGGTATGACTCGCATGTAGGCCAGAACGCCCGTTGTTTCAAGGGATTTGCAAGTAAAAATTTATGATTTTTTTATCTTCCTGAATCAGGGCGCGGATGGCACGTGTTAGCGCTGGCTTGGCGGAACATAGTCGCTATTATCGACGACCGCCTCACCCGCCTTGGCGGCTTCCACCTGTTTCATGAAGATTTCCGCTTCGATACGCTCAATTTCCGCGTCCGACAGCGTGTCTTTGCGCACGCCTTCTTCACCTGGAAGCCACAGAAGTTTTAAGGTTTTAGGATTACGGACAAAGACGCGCTCGTCCGTTACCATCCCTAAGGTGGGCGGAATATTGTTTTTCGCTAGCCCGACAATCGTATGCACCCCCTCACGGAACATACCGAGTACCACACGTGCACGGTCAATGAATACCTGAGACCCGCGTAATTCGCCCAACACTTCCGGAATCGATTTCGGTGCCGCGCCTTTTTTCAAGTGATGCACCACCACGACCGCGCAATTCTTGGTCATGGCCAGCTCTTCCAATGCAAAGAAGAATTTGCTCACCACTTCGGAATCTTCTTCGTCACCATCGAGATATTTCCGCGCGGGATCGACGACCAGTAGCGGAATCTGAGGCATTTTCATAATCCGCTCAAAAATAAACTCTTCGAATGTCACATCCTCGCTACCAAAATCGGCACGATGGAATTGCAACCGCTGCGCGCGGCTTTCCGGATCGTAGAGCGCGGCCCGCGCATTGATGATTGCTGGCCCATCCTCTCCGGAGAAATAAACCGCGATGCCATCGGTCACATTCGTATTCACCGGCTGCCCCAACCAGCGCGGGCGCTCCTCATCTTCGGCATAATCCGTCGCGGCGTAAATGCATAATTCATGTGCGATCGAGCTTTTCCCGCACCCGCCGGAGGCAGCCAATACGGTGATCGCCCCGCGGGGCACAAGCCCGGGCACCAAAAAGTCGAAAGATTCATCAGACCCGGTCCGCATCGGCCCGGTCGCGTCGAACAACATGACATCGCGCGCGCAGAGGTTAAAAAACCGGTTATTATGCGCAATATTGCCGGTATCCGTGCCCCATTTTTGATATAGCGAATGGATACGGTCATACGCATCCCAGCATTCGCGGGCGTCGAGCACGGCTTGCGGATCAACCGCTTTCACATCCTTCTGCGATGCTTTCAGATTGGCAAAATCCGGCTCTTTAAACATGCCGTGTAAACACAGATAACGAATGCCGGATAGCAGGTAATACGGGTAATAAAGCGGCGCTTCCATATCTGCGATATCGTAGATCGCCTTGCTGAGCGCTTCACATTCATGCGGCTGAATCACCCGTGTCGACGGACTGACAATTTTAATCCCTGCGCGATGGTTATCGCCGCGGTGGAACGACGCGTGCAGCAGATGCTGGTCATGAATCCGCTCCACATCTTCATCGCTAATTCGGTGAATCCCCAGCCCCAGTATCGTTGCCCAAAAAACGCCTGTCCCGATGGGTTTTCCTGATTCATCATGGACCATGGGGTCCAGAAGCATCGGTGAGTTTGGCAACTCCCCCTCGTTATAGTAACGCGCCACCTCTGGCAGCACGGCGTCAATCCCTTCCCGGTCGAAATGCAGCGACATCCCCTGTTCCACCGCGCGCCACGGCTCTTCTTCGGGAATGGTGTAAAACCGCATCTTGCCTTTTAAGCCGACGGCTTCATGGCAGTCGAAGAGGAAATTTAGCTCTTGCTTGATCGTCGCGAAATTCAGGGTTTCAGACATAATCACACTATACGCTACCCCGCCTGAAATGCGGAGAGTTTTTCGCTTAGGGTTTTAAAAGCTTACGAATTCCCCATTCGGTGTTTCCGAATTGTCATGTCTGATGGCGCAGGTTAGTTTGGCAGAATGGGCACCGTTTACAGCACTTCTCCTGAGGCCGACCTGCTGCAGCAGTTGGTCGATGCGCTGCCAAAATCATCGCTTGTTGATACGGTCATTCTGTTACCCACGCATCGCAGCGTGAACCGATTCAAACATCTGCTCGCGCAACGCTGGCCACACCATATCCTGCCGACGATTTTATGTTTGGGGATGCTTGACGTCCCCACCTTGTGGAAACTTGCCTTGCGCCACGGGCATCCGCCGCCTGATCTGCCCGATATGCAAAGTGACGCCTCGCGCGCGTTGTATCTGGCGGATGCGTTACTGGACGCGCCCTTTCGCTTAGTCACCGATAGCACACCCTTTATTGAACGCCATGGGATTGCCCGCGCATTAATCCATGCCCTCTCCGAATGCGAACGCTATCAGGTATCGGCCGAGCAGGTAGAAAACCTGAAACGCAGCGGAAGCCATCATTGGCAGGACCGAGTGCAACTGTTTCAGTTCGCATATCGCTGGTGGCAGGACCAACCCGCTATCAGCCTGCATCAGCAACGTAATTGGTTATTACACTGGTTGCGCGACTATCTTGAAGCCTGCCCGCCTGAGAGCCCGTGGATTCTTGCTGGCTCTACCGGCTCGCAACCGGCCACTGCCAGTTTAATGGGCGCTATCGCCGATTTACCACAGGGACAAATCTGGCTGCCGGGATATGAAGCCTACACCACACCCCGTCCCGCAAGCCATGCATTCGCGGGCATTGAGCAACTCATCGCGGCCCAGCAATGGGACATAGAAATCACTGCTTCCACGTCCCCAACCACTCCTCCGCAACGCATCAACGCAGCCAATCCGCATGAGGAAGCCACGTTAATTGCCGCCCTTTTACGGGAAGGCATCGAAACGCCGGAAAGCAAGGTTGCGTGTGTAAGTCCGGATTCTGAGTTATTACGACGGGTGCAGGCGGCGCTGCATGCGCATGGCGTGGTTGCCGATTCGGCGATCGGTCAGCCTTTGGCGCATCATCCGCAAGCCGCATTACTACTGCTGACTGCCACCTTTATCGCCAATCCTACCGATGTGCATGCCTTACTGGCCTGCCTAAAACATCCGTTCGTCGCACTGGATCGCGCATGGCTGGAACATGCGGAACGCCGCGTCTTATGCGGCCAGAGCGACCATCGTCCGCCGTTAGAATTGTTGCTGCATGCGGGGCGTCAACCTGCCCTTGAACTACTTGGTCAAGCCATGCCTTGGCCCACCCAGTCGCTCGCAACGCATTGGCAGCGGCATGTGACCTTACTAGAGCGTCTGAGCGAGGAACCACTAGATGATGTACTAGAAAATCTCGGGCGTCGCTTTGAAGATGCGGAGCAACGCGTAAGCTTTGCAACCTATGCGCATCTGCTCAAGCAAGCCATGCTCGAACAGAAATATTTCCCGCCAACGCCGGGGCATCCGCGCGTCGCGCTGTTATCTCCTGTGGAGGCGCGGCTGATGCGTTATGATCGCCTTGTACTCGCGGGCCTAAATGAACAGACATGGCCCGCAAAATCACGTGAGAGCTGGTTACATCCTATGCAAGCGGAGCTACTCGAGCTGCCCGCACCGGAAGCCCATATCAGCCAACAAGCGCATGACTTTGTCACCCTGCGTCACGCCGCCAAAGAGGTGTTCATTACACGCAGCGCGCAAGAAGGCGGCAGCGAGCTATTACCCGCGCGCTGGCTCGCAGAAACGCTTACCCAGCCACCCCAACAACCTTGGGTAACATGGGCACGGCAACGACCAGCCGTTTTACCAACACCAGCGCCCGTTGCCCAACCGCCTGCTTCCGCGTTACCTGACACCATTTCTGCAACCGGTTTGGAGCTGTTATTGCGCGACGCTTATGGTTTTTACGCAAAATATATTCTGAACCTGCGTGTGCTCGACCCTCTTCAGCCAGGGCCGGAAGCGAGTCTGCGCGGCTCGTTGTTACACCGGGTGTTGCAACGGTTTAGCGATGCCGTGAATGCAGATAACGCGGCCTTACACCGTGACTCTTTTCTACGGATCGCCAAGCAGGTTTTCGCCACGCATGCAGCGCCTGTCGTGCAGCTTTATTGGTGGCCACGCTTAGAGGCGCTCGCCGATGATGTGGTGAATTTTGAGCACGAGCGACGCCAGCACGCCACGCAAGTTGAGGCTGAACTCGCCAGCGAGACGCACATAGCCGGCACGCGCCTGACCGCACAGATCGATCGGTTAGAGCAGCAGGCAGAGGGGCAAGTGGTCATAGATTATAAGAGTGGCAGCACGCCATCGCCAAAAGAAGTAACGCTTGGCTATGCCCCACAGCTTTTGGTCGCAGGATTGACGCAGCCCGCGCCCACTGGCTTATATTACCTCACCCTGCAATCACCCTTAACGCCGACGCCTGCTAAAGCCGATTATCCAGCCCTGCTTCCAGAATTCGCCCAGGGAATCGCCGGGTTGTTGACGCGCTATCACCAAGGCGAGATGCCCTATTACGCCCTACCCGTTCCCGCCATGGAACCGACCTATCAGGATTATGCCGCGCTAGAGCGCGTCTGGCTCTGGCAATAATTAAAAGTCGATCGACCAACTCTTGCCACCTGCAGTGGTACCAGTATCGACTTGCGACATGTCGATCGCTTCAAACGCGGTGCCATACAGCCATTCCGGCATCGCCGTAGCGATAGCCGGCAATAGGGAGAGTATCACCAACATTAAAATCTGGATAAGCACGAAGGGGACCACACCCCGATAAATATCGATGGTTTTGACCGAAGCCGGGGCAACCCCGCGCAGGTAAAATAATGAAAAACCAAACGGCGGCGTCAGGAAGGAGGTTTGCAAATTGACAGCCATCATGATGGCCAACCATATCGGGTCTGCGCCCATCATCAACAGCACGGGGGCAACAATCGGCACCACCACGAAAATAATCTGAATGAAGTCTAAAAAGAAACCGAGCAGGAACATCACCAGCATGGTGACCAGCATCGCCCCCAGCAGCCCGCCGGGGAGATCGCTGATCACTTCGGTCACTAGCAAGTCCCCTTCTAGCCCGCGGAAAACAATCGTAAAAATGCCTGCCCCAATCAGAATGGTGAAGACCATGGCCGAGACATTCATCGTCGCCAGCATGCTTTCGCGCAGATTGGTATAGGAAAGCTGACGCCGGCAGGCCGCAAGGATCATCGCGCCGATCGCCCCAACCGCGGCCGATTCAGTAGCCGTCGCCACGCCGCCCAAAATCGAGCCGAGCACCAGCATGATTAAAAGTAGCGGCGGCATCAGGGTTTTCAGAATGCGTTTGATTTTACCATTGGCAAACATCGCCTCACGCTCTTCCAACGGCAGGGGCGACATTTTGGTTGGATGTAGAATGCTGTAAAGCAGCTGCCAGAGCATATAAAGCGCTACCAGCGCGAATCCCGGAATGATGGCGGCTACGAATAAATCGGCCACGCTGACGGGTATCGGAGAGGGAATCCCGGCATTTAACTGAGCGGTTTGCCAACTGTTGGAAATCTGGTCGGCAAGCAGAATCAGGACAATCGAGGGTGGAATAATTTGCCCCAGCGTTCCCGCCGCGCAGATCGTGCCGCAGGAGAGCTTCGCGCAATAGTTATTCTTCAACATCGAAGGCAATGAAATAAGCCCCATGGTGACAACTGTCGCGCCAACAATCCCCGTTGAAGCGGCCAGCATTGCGCCGACGATCAACACGGAAATGCCTAAGCCTGCCTTAAAGCTACCGCAAAGCCCCGCCATAGTTTCCAGCAATTCTTCGGCAATCTTGGCGCGTTCCAGTACCACGCCCATAAATACAAATAGCGGTACGGCGATCAGCAAGTCGCTGGTCATTGTGCCGTAAATATTACCCGGCAGCGCGTTCAGATAATTAAGGTTGAACAAACCGAAAAAGGATGCGCCAAATGCGAATAACAGCGCTACGCCGCCCAGCGTGAATGCCACCGGATAACCCAGCACCAGCCCGCTAAATATCACGCCCACCATGATGAGTGAAAGATATTCCGGCTCCATCATTGCCTCTCGTAGACTTCCGGTGCTTCTTCGCCTTTTAGCACGCGGACATTATGAATGATGGAAGAAATGCCTTGCAGAATCAGCGTGACTGCGGCGAGCCAGATGAAGCTCTTATACACAAACACGCCGGGCATGCCTTTGTATTCGCTGGAACCTTCGTGAATACTCCAGCTATTGAGAATATAATCCTGCGAGAAATAAATCATCGCGCCGCAGGTCGGAAAAAGAAAGAGCACCGCTCCGATAATATTGACCCACGCCATGCGCCGCGCGTCCATCGATTGATACAAGACGTCAACCCGGACCAAGGCCTCATGCTTCAATGCATAAGCTGCGCCGCCCAGAAACAACATGCCATGCATGAAGCGCACGACTTCTTGTTGCCAGGGATCCCCTGTAGAAAGAATGTAGCGCATACCGACATTGATCACCATCATGATAACCATGAACACCGCCAGCCAGCTAAACAACCGGCCCAGCCATTCATTAAGCATATCGATCGAATGCGCGATTTTAAGCATCAGGCGACGCTATCCAACCCGATATCGGCAGCGCTAACGGAATGGGTCAATGCGCCAATCGAAATACAGTCTACGCCGGTTTCCGCAATCGCGCGTACGGTTTGCAAGCTCACCCCGCCAGAGGCTTCACTGCGCGCACGACCGCCGATCTTACTGACCGCCTCGCGTAATTGGTCAATGCTCATATTATCCAGTAAAATCGCATCGGCCCCCGCGGCCACTGCCTCATCAACTTGCGCCAGCGTGTCGCATTCCACTTGCACTTCCATGGTAACCGGCACGGAAGCACGCGCTAACGTCACCGCCTCTTGCACCGAACCGACCACAGCCAGATGATTGTCTTTAATCAATACCGCATCGTCTAAACGCATCCGGTGATTGCGCCCACCACCACAGGTGACCGCGTATTTATCAAAGCTACGGAGCCCCGGAACGGTTTTTCGTGTATCGAGAATGGAGGCGCCCGTCCCTTGCACGGCTTTGACAAATTGGGCGGTTAAGGTGGCGATGCCGCACATACGCTGCAAAAGATTCAGCGCCGTACGTTCCGCTGCCAAAATGCCATGTACCGACCCGTTGATCGAACATAGCACGCTACCCGCTTCGACCCATTGCGCATCTTCGGCGCGTGGGCTGATATCGATATTCGGGTCGACCGCTTGAAAGACAGTCGCGGCGATGTCTAAACCCGCCACCACCATCGGTTCGCGCGCGACCAGATGCATGGTGCTTTGAGCACCCGGCGGAATGGTCACCGCGCTGGTGATATCGCCGCTGCCGAAATCTTCTTTCAGCGCCGCCATAATCACGCGCTGAATATCCTCTGCCGTTGGAAGCATGCCACCCCTTGTATTTGCTTTGCTTTAGGAGTTAGCGAATTAACCCTTAGCAGTCAAAGCCCCTTCGTGCTGCGTTGCAACATTCCGAGAAGCCGTTGGGAAGGCGTGGCAATATCCGATAGCATCGGTTGCCATAGTGGCTGCACTTGCTGCTGCGCGGTGGCAAAAGGGATTTTAGCCGTACTGTCGCCCAGCGCTACTAGCAGGGAGAATTGCTGGGGCAATTGATAGCCATATAAATTAAAGGTTGGCGGCATTTTACCTTCGGCTGAAGGTTCGCGCCGCAACCAGATTTCCGGTTTAGCCGATAAGTGCAGGAAAAAGTCCTGCGTCGCGTTACCCCGCGTATAGCGCAGATAGCCGTCCTGCATATATTCTAATCGATATAAGCGTGTTGGCTCTTCCTCGTCATCGGGGACCAGATTGGCATAATTACCCCCGATTACTATATAGCCATCGCCCACGCGTATGGTAACGCGCGGCTTTACAATACGGATGCGCAATTCAGCAGGAAAGCCTTCGGCTTCAATATCGTCATACTTAATGGAAACACCACCACTGCCGCGATTCCAATAGCGTTCCAGCACTTCGAGGCTTTGCGTCACAATCTGATGCTGCGCGCGCGCTTCGTCTTTCCAACCGGTATACATGAAAAATAGCCCGATGGACCCGAGAAACATCATGCCAAGTAAGGTCACGATGATCGTGCTGGTTTTAATTTCCATGGGTTACTTGCTCATTTCCAGCATACGCGCCAGTGGCGCATAGGCTTGTTTAATTAGATCGGGTTCCAGATGAATTGCCGGGCTGCGGTCGCGCATACACAGATACAGCTTCTCTATCGAATTCAGCTTCATATACGGGCAGTTATTGCAGGAAATGCAGGCGCCACCCGCTTCCATACCGGGGACGGGAAAGAACTGACTGCCGGGCGAGCGTTGCTCCATCTGGTGAATAATCCCGGGCTCGGTCATTACAATAAAAGACTCTCCGGGATGCGTTTCGGTAAATTTCAATAGCGACGAGGTCGAGCCGATATGATCGGCATGATTCAGCAATGCTTCCGGACATTCCGGATGCGCGATGACATGCGCGCCGGGCTGACGGGTTTTGAGTTTTACCAATTCTTGCTCAGAAAAACGTTCATGCACCATGCAGGTTCCATCCCAAAGCAGCATGTCGCGGCCCAACTGTTTAGAGAGATAGCCCCCTAAAAATTTATCGGGCGCGAAAATAATCGGCTGATCCTCGGGAATTTGCTCAACGATATGGCGCGCATTGGTCGAGGTGACAATAATATCTGATAGGGCTTTAATTTCCGCCGAGCAATTAATATACGTCAGCGCGATGTGATTGGGATTCGCTTCACGAAAAGCCTTAAATTGCGCGGGCGGGCAGGAATATTCCAGCGAACAACCGGCATTCAAATCCGGCAAGAGCACTTGCTTATCCGGTGACAGAATTTTCGCGGTTTCTGCCATAAATTTCACGCCACAGAATACGATCACATCGGCATCGGTCGACGCAGCTTTGCGCGATAAATCCAACGAATCGCCAATGAAATCGGCAATGTCCTGAATATCATCGTCCTGATAATAATGCGCCAGCACCACCGCATTCATTTCGCGTTTCAGTCGCGAAATCTCCGCTTCCAGATCAAGCGTCGGGTCTATCTGTGATATGTCGGGGACAGGAAATTCAGTTTGCATAGCAATGATATAGGAAACCGCGAGGATTAGAGCAAGCGCTGCGTCCATTCTTCCGGCTTAAACCCGAGGAGCATCGGCTGGCCCAGATCGTCAGTCACGATAGGACGCTTAATGGCAGATGGCTTTTCAATCAGAAACCGAAACACGCTACTATCGTCCGATATCCCCGCCTGCTCGCGCTCGGAAAGCTTGCGCCAGGTTTGCCCTTGCTTGTTCAACACGCGATCCGCGCCGAAAAACTCAATAAACGCATGCACCCGGTCTTCAGGCACATATTGCTTATAATCGTGAAATTCGTAATTGATATTGTGCTCATCAAGCCACGCGAGTGCCTTTTTTACTGTGTCACAATTCTTGATTCCGTAGACATGTACATGCATTTGCGTGCTCTCCTTTATGCCGTGTGGTAACAAAGTTGGCATGAAATGGCAACATGCGGGCGAAAAAGCGCCGGACAGCATTGCAGATGGCGAACACCATAGCCGCAATGGCGATACCTATGTGGTCTATTCGGGATTTCTGGTGCCATGGTATCCTGCGCCAAAAGGCGATAAAGAGCGCAAGCAACGCGAACGACTCAATATTGAGTTAATCGACCGAGTGTTTCGCCTATCCGACCTTCGCCCCGTCGCCCGCGATATCGACGCTGCGCGCGACGCAATCGACGCACTGATGATTCGTTACGCCGCGGAAGGCAGCGAACATGCCCGCGGGATTGGCCGCACCTTATTTGCGCGCATTACCTGCCAGATTCGTTCGCTTTCGCAGGAATATCTGCGCAACGAAGACCCAGCTCTCTATGAAGAACTAAACCATCTTTACCGTTATATCATGGTAGAACAACGCGGGCTTTTTGCCTGCGTGCGGCTCTACGATAATTCGGAAGATCGCGACGGGATTATTGAAGAAATATTTTCAGAAATCGGCAAGCCGCAGGTTGCGTCGCTAGAGCTTATCTATAGCGGTCGCGCGCGAAAGATCGGCGCCGCCATGCATGGCATCGAACAGGTGTATCAAGCATTACTCACCAAAATGCTCGCGCATCCATTCAGTTCAGACTTTTTACTATTGCTCGATCATTACCATCAAGCCGCGCGCTATTTATCTGGTATCGCCACCACCGATCATGTGCCTTATGACCGCGGCGTTGCGCTCTATATCGATATGTTGGACGAGGTGCGAGACAGAATCTGGCTGATGCAGATGAATCAAACCAACCCCGCGTCGGCAGAATTATTCGGCTATCTGCATCAGGGAATCAGTTTAATCGATAGCATGCGCAATATCCGCGATATCCGCGCCTTATCGGTGAAGCAATTTTGTGAGAATCTGGGGAGTGGGGAAGCGGCAAGCGAAACGGGTTAACCGCTGCTCACCGCCTGCCGATATTAGTCGTTATTGTGCTTGCGCGCCATTTTGCGGGCACGGCGAGCCGATTCCGCGGTTTCGCGGACACGACGTTCAGAGGGTTTTTCGTAATGCTTACGCATTTTCATTTCACGGTAAATCCCTTCACGCTGCATTTTCTTTTTCAGCGCGCGCAATGCCTGATCCACATTGCCGTCACGGACTGTTACTTCTACCAAACTACTTTACCCCCTTCCAACGGGTTCGAATTGCACAGGCGTTTGACTATACGCCATATTGCCTTGGCTGTTAAGGCAATAACGCCCAAATGTCGAGCATTTTATGCACAATTTCCCCCACAGCGCCTGCTTTTCCGCTTCCCAAAACCGCGCTAACGAGGGAAAAAGACAAAAAATAGGAGAGCAAGCATGACACAAGTAGGAAATGTCGCCGGCGATCAGCTGCGCAGTTACATTGAACGTATTGAAAAATTAGAAGAAGAAAAAGCCGATATCGCGACCGATATCCGCGAGGTCTTCGCCGAAGCCAAAGGCAACGGTTTTGACGTTAAAACCATGCGTCAGATTATCAAATTGCGTAAAATGGACCATTCAGACCGCGATGAGGCGGAATATCTGCTCGATGTGTATAAACGCGCACTTGGCATGGCACCGGATGCGGATGAGGCGGAAGCGGCTTAATCCTCCGCGCCTTCATCGCCATCTTTTTTGCCTTTTTGACGGACGCTTTCACCTTTCGCGGCTTTATCGCTGGAATCCAGTAGGCCTTTTTCCGGGATCATATGTAGTGTGCGCGTTGGGAAGGCGATTTCGGCGCCATGCTCGGCGACAATGTCGGCGATTTGTAGCAGAATATCTTCTTTCACCTCATGATAGCGCACCCATTGCGTGGTATGCGTAAAGCAGTAGATAAAGAAGTCGCAGCTGGAATCGTTGAATTTATTAAAATTGACGATCAGAGTCTGATCCTGCGTAATTTCCTCATGCGCCTTCAACATATCGCGCACCGCACCCGTAATGCTGCGCATTTGCGCCAGATCATCGTAGCGCACGCCAATCGTTTCATAAATCCGGCGATGCAACATGCGCGACGGATTTTCGACAACAATATTGGCGAAGATCGAATTCGGCGCGTATAGCGGGCGCTGATCAAAGGTGCGGATTGTCGTCATCCGCCAACCAATATCTTCCACCGTGCCTTCGATTTCCTTCTCGGGAGAGCGAATCCAGTCGCCTACTTTAAACGGTTTATCGAAGTAAATGATGAACGCCCCGAAGAAATTGGCCAGCATGTCCTTCGCCGCAAAACCGACCGCAATCCCGCTTATACCGCCAAAGGCGAGCACACCATCGACACTGATCCCAAAATTTTGCAGGCAAATCAGAAAGGCCGAAATAATAATCGCAATTTTCAGCAATTTGCCGACCGCATTCACTGCGGTATAATCGTAATTCAGTCCCTTGCGTTTGCGCCGCTGCCAGTAATGCTCGGTTCCGGCATTAACATAGCGTACCAGCGCCCAGGCAATCATCACCACAATCGCCACATCCCGCACATCGTCGGAATTGCTCATCATCTCTTCCCAGCTCTCACGCAGCGCGGACTGGGCGGCATAATAGGTGCCGATAATCCAGATAATAATTTTGAGCGGGGTCCGCGCGGCTTCGACAAAGATATCGTCCCAACGCGTATTGGTTTTGCTCATAATATTACTGACCAATCGCAGCATCCACCCCGCGAGCAGCGAAAGAACCGCTGTCAGCAACATGATCATCAGCACTTCGATCATCCATTCGAATTTATCGCTGACGCCGAGCATGGGACGCACGGTCTCAATCGCTTCTTCATACAGCGGCAGAGTAAATTCGACGATATTTTCGCCAGAGTCTTTTGCGGTCATGGTTTCAAGGGTGTGGCGAAAGCGGCCACAAAATTCAAGCTAAAAGGCATCCTTACGGGCGCGTAACTCGCCCAGAATCGCTGAAGGATTAGCGCCCTGCATTGCCAGGACCGACTGAATTTCCGGGCTATCCCACCGCAAAAACGGGTTGCTCTGGCATTCTTCGGCGAGCGTGGAAGGAATGGTCGCCTGCCCGGCTTTGCGTTGCGCTTTGGCGCGTTCGATATGCGCGGTGACCGCTGCATTTTCCGGTTCCATCGCCCGCGCGAAACGTCCATTAGCAATCGTATATTCATGTGCGCAGTAGATCTTAGTATCCTCCGGCAATGCGCGAATCCGTTGCATCGTCGCGGCTAAATCTTCGGGCGTGCCCTCGAATAATCGCCCGCATCCCATAGAGAAGAGCGCATCCCCACAAAACAACGCCTGACTATCGGCAAAATAATAGGCGATATGCCCCATCGTATGCCCATCCAGTGGCAGGATTTCCGCCACGGATTCCCCCAAAGCATAGGTTCCGCCTACATGCACCTGTTCAGTAATGCCCGGAATCCGCGCGGCATCTGCCGCGTTACCAACGATCGGGCAATCATAGATTTTCTGCACTTCGCGATTACCATTGGTATGATCCCAGTGGTGATGCGTGCATAAAATCGCATCGAGCGACCAGCCTTTATCGGTTAGAAAAGCCTGCACCCCTTCCAACTCCGAAGGATCGACCACGGCCACCTTGCCTGTCGCCTGATCGCGCAACACGAAATTATAATTATCATTCACATGCCGCATGTCGATCAGATGGACTTCCAACGGCATCAGCCATGCTCCTTCAGAATGCGGCTTTGCTCACGCTTCCAGTCGCGCTCTTTGATCGCTTCGCGTTTTTCGTATTTCTTTTTACCCGTGGCCAGCCCGACGCTGATTTTCGCAATACCGCGCTCGTTAAAATATAGCTCCAGCGGAATCAGGGTTGTGCCTTTGGTCTTTAATGCCCCGATAAGTTTGCGGATTTCCTTGCCTTTCAGCAGCAATTTCCGGTCGCGCAACGGTGCATGATTAAACCGATTACCATGCGTAAATTCGGCGATATAGCAATTATTCAGCCAGATTTCAGAGTCTTTCTCATAGGCATAGGCGTCGCGAATATTGGCGTTGCCTTGACGCAGCGATTTGACTTCCGTTCCCTGCAACACCAGCCCCGCTTCATACGTATCCTCGATAAAATATTCGTGGCGCGCCTTACGATTGACCGCCACGCTGATGCGGGTGCGCTCAGCCATGGCTAGAGTAACCCGAAGGCTTCCACCGCCTGGCGTATCCGCGTTTGATTCCCCGCTTCCGGCGCCAGCAGTGGCAAGCGAATGTCCGCACTGCACAGCCCCATTAAAGAAGCTGCAAATTTGACCGGACCGGGATTCGCCTCGCAAAACATCACGTCATGCAGTGGCACCAAACGGTCCTGCAATTCCAGCGCCGCTTTATAGTCGCCAGCGCGCGTCAGATTCTGCACTTCCGAAACCGCGCACGGCGCGATATTGGCTGTGACTGAAATCACCCCATGCCCGCCTTGCGCGTTAAAACCGACCGCGGTGACATCTTCCCCGGAAAATAACACAAAATCAGTATCCACCAACTGTCGAAGCGTACTGACCCGTGCCAGATCGCCGGTTGCATCTTTAATGCCGCAGATATTTGGGTGTTTCGCCAGTTCGGCCAGCGTCTCATCGCGCATATCAACCACGGAACGGCCGGGAATATTATAGATAAATAACGGAATATCCGCCGAATCGGCAATGGCCGTAAAATGTGCCTTCTGGCCCGCCGCGCCCGGCTTATTGTAATAGGGCATGACCGACAAAACGGCATCTGCACCCGCGCGCTTCGCATGCTGCGTAAAACGAATGGCTTCTTCCGTATTGTTCGAGCCAGCGCCCGCCATCACCGGCACACGGCCTGCGGCGGCTTCCACTGCCAGCTCAATCACCCGTTCATGCTCATCATGCCCAAGCGTTGGCGATTCTCCGGTCGTACCACATGGCACCAAGCCATGCACGCCTTCGGAAATCTGATGCTCAACCAGCGCCTGAAACGCCTGCTCATCCACCTTTCCATCGCGGAAAGGCGTAATCAACGCAGTGTAACATCCATAAAATTTCGTCATAGCGGCTGGTTGTAGCAAGGGGGGATAAGAAAAGCAATGGTCGGGGTGAGAGGATTCGAACCTCCGGCCTCCTCGTCCCGAACGAGGCGCGCTACCGGGCTGCGCCACACCCCGACGCTCGCACGCTGCCGTTACTAGCTTATTCGTTAGGATTACGCAAGAGTGATTGAAGGAAGAAAAATGGTCGGGGAGACAGGATTCGAACCTGCGACCCTCTGCTCCCAAAGCAG
>DDZS01000053.1:14596-23055 GCA_002346425.1 Alphaproteobacteria bacterium UBA3002 | reverse complement strand
TGCGCTACCGGGCTGCGCTACTCCCCGCCGCGCCTATCCATACAGATGTGATTGGCAAATGACAAGCCTGCTTTACGCACGAATATTATATATCTTGGATGGCATATAGTATCCTTATGGATTTAGGGTTATCGAGTTCGCCAACGGAATCCTCCGTTACTCAAACCACGTAGCACGGTTACGTAGAAGGAGCTTAACGATATGGCAAATCTCAACAATGCATCATTCTTTGATGGTCTTGCGGTCAGTTCTGATGGCACAGCTTACAGTCTTGCCAATAATGGAAGCGCTTTGGCGATTTACGATGTGGAAACCCCGTATAAAAGTACGGTCATCGAACTTTCTGGCGATTTGAGCACACTTTCTGCCTTGGATTTTCGCCCCGCTACCGGCGAGTTGATCGGGTATGACGACGCATCGGATAGTTATGTAACGGTAAATGTCGCGTCCGGTGTGGTCACTTCCGCCTCTGGGGATTCCGTCACCCCGACCGATACAAATAACCTCGATATTGACTGGAATCCGACTATCGACCGTCTGCGCACGGTTACCGAGAGCGATCAGAATATCGTATATAATCCTGAAACCGGGCAGGCTTCTGATGCCGCAACCACCTCGCTGTTTTATGCGGATGGCGATGTGCAGGCCGGTACTGACCCTTCCATCGTCGCGAACGCCTATACGAATAGCGTCGCGAATGCTGAAACCACGCAGCAATATGCGCTGGATCATGCTAGCAATACGCTGGTGACATTGGCCAACAACGCGGGCACACTCACCACCGTCGGCACGCTGACCATGGATGGGCAATTGCTGGATTTCGATGCGAATGCCGGTTTCGATATCGTGACCAGTGAAAACGGCATGAATACGGCCTATGCGACGCTTGTGACCAATGGCGAAGCGGCACTTTATTCAATCAATCTGGAAAATGCCGAGGCGACCAAAATGGGCGTCGTGGAAAATGCGGGCGTGACCGTAGGTGCGAATGGCGGATTATATTCCGCTTTGGGTCTGGATGGCACCAGTTTCGGCATCGATGCGGGTAGCGATTTCGCGTTCAACCTTGGTTTGACCTCGTAACCCAATACAGTCGTTAGACAAATAAAAGGGTGAGTTTTTTAGCTCACCCTTTTTTTATATTCGGCTTTTACCTTCGCCAATGCTTAACAGGCATGGCGTGAAAAACAGCGTGAGAATGGTGGCAAAGGTCAGTCCGCCCGCAATCGCGGTCGACATTTGCACCCACCATTGGGACGAAGGGGCATTATAGGTAATATCCAGCCCCAGAAAATCGATGTTAAGTTTTAAGACCATCGGCAGCAGCCCAAGCACCGTGGTTCCCGCGGTCAGCAGGATGGGCCGCAGGCGCAGCGCGCCGGTGCGCAGCAGCGCTTCCTCTTTCGCCACACCCTCAGCCCGCAGTAGTTTATAGGTATCGATGAAGATAATATTATTATTCACCACAATCCCAGCGAGCGAGATTATGCCGACGCCACACATAACCACGCCAAAGGACGTGCCGGTCACCAGAAGTCCCAAGAATACGCCGCCGGTGGAGAAAAAGACTGCCGATAAGATCACGGCCATATCGTAGAAACTGTTGAACTGTGTCACTAATATTAAAGCCATGATAAACAGTGCAACGAGGAAAGCCTGACCAAGATAGGCGCCAGTGGCTTTTTGTTCTTCATCCTCCCCCTTATACGTCACATTAACTCCGGCGGGCAGCGCCTCATGTTCTTGCATCCAGCTTTTGAGCTCCCGCAGTTTGCTATCTACGTTGAGGCCCGGCTGTAAATCGGCGCGCACGGTCATCGTGCGTTTTCCGTCGGAACGGCGCACGGTAGAGACTTTCTGCCGCGCTTCTCGCGTCACAAAATTGCCAATCGGCACCAAGCCTTGCGGCGTTTGCACGCGCAGGCGGTCAAGCTGTGACAGGTTACGGTAGGTTTCGGGAAAGCGTACGACGATATCCAGCTCATCATCCGCATCATCGGGGCGATAGGTGTTCACAATAATCCCGTTGGTGACAAACTTGACCATCTGACCAATCTCGGCGACGCTGATGTCAAATTGCCCGGCTTTCTCACGGTTCACGGTGATTTCCCATTCGATCTGAGGGACGGGGCGCTCGTCGGTGATATTGATAAACCCGCCCAAATCGCGCATACCTTGAACGATAGCGCCATTGGCTTTGGTTAACGCCTCAAAATCAAGCGAGCTGAGTTGTAGTTGGATTGCCTTACCTACCGGTGGCCCATTTTCTTCTTTGGTGGTTTCCAGTTTGATCCCCGGAATCGCACGCGTACGCTCTCGAATTTCAGCCAGCATTTCATCCGCTGAAGGTCGGTTTTGCCAATCAGACAAGCCAATACTTAATTCTCCAATCGCATCTTCTGGTGTTTCCTGGCGCATGGGAATTTTACCCGCCGTCGAGAATATCGTCTCAATCCCTTCCATGCCTTTCAGCGCTGCTTCGACCTCTTTCATTTTGGCAAAGCGTTCTTCCACCGAAGAATTGCCGCGCGCACGGATTTCGACTTTCACATTTTCCGGCTCAATATCCGGGAAAAATTCGACGCCATTGCCGAAAAACATGTAGCCAAGCATGAGCAATAACACCGCCGCGAAAATGCCGCCCATCGTGCGCTTCGGAAAATCGAGCGCTTTATTCAGATAGCGAATATACGAACGTGTAAACGGATGCAGGTCCTCCAGATTGCCATGTTCCGCGGCGAGGACGCGTTTGGCTTGCGCCGGATCAACGATCGCCTGGCGTGCAAATCGCGCCCCCAATACCGGCATAAAAAACAGCGCCATCAGCAGCGAACCGGATAGCGTCATGATGAGCGTCAGCGGCATGTAACGCATAAATTCCCCGACCATGCCCGGCCAGAACAATAGCGGCATGAACACAACCAAGGTAGTGATGGTCGAGGCGATGATTGGCCATGCCATACGGATAGCAGCTTGCGGATAGGCTTTGTGGGCAGGCGTGCCATCCATCATTAAGCGATCGGCATATTCGCAGACGACAATCGCCGAATCGACGAGCATGCCAATAGACAATATCAGCGCGAAAAGCACCACAATGTTAAACGTAATGCCCATTAATGTAATCAGAATCACCCCGAATAAAAACGCACCCGGAATTGCGGTGCCGACCAGTATTGCCGTGCGCGCGCCCATGACGTAATAAATCACCCCGGCCACCAGCAAAATGGCGAGGATGATATTGTTCTGCAAATCGCTTAGACGATCATCGATTTCAGAGGATTGGTCATTGGAATACACCACCTCAACTCCCGGCGGCCAATAAGGTTGTTGTTCGGCAATCAGCGTTTTTACCGCAGCCACCGTTTCAATGATGTTTGCACCGCTGCGTTTAGACACGCTTAAGCCAATCGCCTTGCGCCCATTCACGCGCGCATAGGTGGTCACGTCCTTAAACCCACGACGAATTTCCGCCACATCGCTTAGCGTCGTCACCACGCCGTCATCAACCTTGAGCGGGATATTGCGCAAGTCTTCGGCCGTTTCAATCAATCCCGGCAGTTTGAGCGAGAAACGCCCCTGCCCCGTATCCAGCTCGCCCGCTGGAATGAGAATATTGTTGTTATCGACCCGCGTGAACACTTCGTTAGGCGACAGGCCATAACCTTCCAACACATTCGGATCGATCAGAATTTCGAGCATTTCCTCGCGCTCGCCGGACAACTGCGCTTCCAGCACCATCGACAAACCTTCGATATCATCGCGCAGCTGACGCGCGAGTCGTACTAGCACCCGCTCTTCAACCTCTCCGGTCAGCAGCACGTTCAAAATCGGAAATTTGCTGAAATTGACTTCGGTGACAATCGGTTCATCCGCTTCCTGCGGCAGGTCGGGCTTGGCCTCATCGACCGCGTTGCGCACATCTTGCAATGCGCGATTCGCATCGAATCCGGCTTGAAACTCCAGCGTGACCGAGGCCATGCCCTCGACCGATTGCGAGGTCATTTCTTTGACATTCTCAATCGCCTGCAATTGTTTTTCCAGCGGGCGAATCAGCAGTCGTTCCGCATCTTCGGGGGCCACGCCTTCCAGCGTGACCGTCGTATAAATCATCGGAATATTAATGTCCGGCGCGGCTTCTTTCGGCACCACATCATAGGCCACCAGCCCGGCAATCAGAATAAAGGCAAATAGCAGTAGCGTTGTCCGCCAGCGATCCATTGCCGCATCGATTAGCGCCTTCATGGCGCAGGCGTTCCCTCAGCCACGCGGTCCGCCGGAATCGTTTGTCCGGTACTAACATATGCCGCGCCTTCCAGAATCAGGCGCAGGTGCGATGGTGCGCCGGTAACCCACATGCCTTCTGCAGTATCATCCAACATGGTGACGGGATAAAAACGCACGGTATTTTCCGCATCCAACGCTTTGATCCCTACTGCACCAGCATCATCCAGACTCAGCGCGGAAGGGGGCACCAGATAGGCGTCTGCGGCATTCGCGGGGATATGCAATTCTGCCGTTACGCCGGATGGAATCGTACCCTCTGGGTTTGGTAATGTCGCTTCTACCTTAAAGGTGCGACTGGCGGCTTCGGCGGCCCTGGCGATGAAATGCAGCGTGCCTTGCGCTTCCCGGTTGCCTGGCAGTGTCACCGTTACGGGCGTGTCTTTCACAATTTCCGCCCAGTCATCCTGCGACACGTAAGCCGTAACCAGCATTGGGTCGGGGTCGATCATCCGCGCGACCGAACCTTCCAGACCGAACACACCGACCCCGACAAAATCGCCCGCTTCGACATTCACGCGGTCAACAATCCCCGCAAAAGGCGCTTTCATTTCTGTATAGCCGACATCGAGCTGGATTTGCTTTTGCTGGGCTCGCGCCTGCGCCAGATTGGCCTCGGCCAGCGCCAGATTGACTTCGCTTTGATAGCCCCGTTGCGTCAATTTACGCGCCGCTTCATATTCGATACTGCGCTGTTTCACCACCGCTTCCGCCTGTTTCAACTGTTCCAGCCGTTCGCGCGGGTCGATTTTTAGGATGATATCCCCCGCTTCGACCCGGCTACCTTCTGGACTGACGATTTCCGTCACCTCGCCTGCGGTTTGCGCCTGCAAGTTCACATCGCGAAAGGCTTCGGTCTGACCATAGACTACGACTTGTCGTTGATAGCGTTCCGTCCGGCGTTCTGCGACTTTCAGCTTCACTTCCGCGTCACTGGCAGCCGGCAGATCATCTCCCCCACCGCCGAGCAAAAGGAGCAATAGAATTACAATACCAATACCGATCGCGACGCTGCGGCGAGGATGAGTTTTGATCCACTGTTTCTGGGAAGCAAACGGCATAGCTTTGGTCATACTGCAGTTATACGCAAAGTCTAGCGCCGAACCTGCGCTGGTTAGTAAGCAACCGGCACCGGATCAATCGACCGCCACAGATACCAAAGCGCCACGCTGCGCCACGGACGAAAACGCTCTCCAAAGTTTTGCATTTCGGCAAGCATCTCTTTCTTCGTCGCAAATTCGGAGAGCGTGTATTCTTTGAGAATCGCCTTTTGCAATCCAATATCATCGACCGGCCAAACATCCGGGCGCATCAAATGGAAAATCAAAAACATTTCCGCCGTCCACCGGCCAACGCCTTTAATTGCGACCAGAAATTCCGTCACCGCCAGATCGTCCATCGGATCGAAAAAACCGGGGCCAACCCCATGCTGAGTGAAATGTTCGGCGATATTACGCACATAGGCGATTTTCTGACGCGAAAAGCCGCAGTCTCGAAAATCATCTTCGGTCAGCTGTAAGATGGCTTCTGCCGTGACGCCTTTGGGCAATTTGGCTTCCAGTCTATACCAGATCGCATCCGCCGATCGGACCGAGACCTGTTGCCCGACGATCGCCCGCGCCAGCGTAAAAAATCCGTCGCCTTTGCCTTGAAGGGACTCGCCCTCGTAAGTGTCGATCATCCGCGCCATCACCGGGTCGGCGGCGCTTAAATGCTGGCAGGCAGCATCCCAATAGGGTGGATGTGTGTGTGAAATCGTCATGTGGAACTTGTCTCCCTACCTATATATTGCTACTAGAGTGCGAAACAAGTTCGGAAACGTAAGGAGCCTCTATGACCGCCGCACAGAAAATCGACCAAAGCACGCGCACCGAATCCGATACATTCGGCCCGTTGGACGTTCCGAATGACAAATATTATGGCGCGCAAACCGCGCGTTCGCTGATCAATTTCCCCATTGGCACCGAAACCATGCCGCAGCCGCTGATCCGTGCGCTTGGTGTGCTCAAGCGTTCTGCCGCGAAGGTGAATATGGATTTGGGCGTGTTGGATAAAAAATTGGGCGATGCGATCATGCAAGCTTCTGGCGAAGTCATGGAAAATGCGCTGGACGAGCATTTCCCGCTTTCCGTCTGGCAAACCGGTTCTGGTACGCAAACCAATATGAATACCAATGAAGTCATCGCCAACCGTGCGATTGAAATTCTCGGCGGCGTGCTGGGAAGCAAAGACCCCGTGCATCCGAATGATCACGTGAATATGGGCGCGAGTTCGAATGATACCTTCCCAACTGCGATGCATATCGCCGCCGGTGAGCAATTGCATCACGCGTTATTGCCTGCGTTGCAGAAAATGCGCGATGCGCTGCAAGAAAAGAAACTCGCCTTCGATGACATCATCAAAATCGGGCGCACGCATTTGCAGGATGCGACGCCGCTGACATTGGGGCAGGAATTCTCAGGTTACGTGGCCCAGATGGATGGCGCAATTCGCCGGGTACAGGCGATTATGCCTGCGGTCTATGAATTGGCACAAGGCGGCACCGCCGTTGGCACCGGTATCAACAGCAAGAAAGGCTTCGCCGAAGCCTTTGCCAATGAAGTCGCAAATGTAACCGGACTGCCATTCACCTCTGCCGCGAATAAATTCGAAGCACTGGCCGCGCATGACGCAATGGTAGAGGCGCATGGCGCGCTGAACACGGTGGCGGTATCACTGATGAAAATTGCCAATGATATTCGCTTGCTCGGCTCCGGCCCGCGTTGCGGCCTCGGTGAATTGAGCTTGCCGGAGAATGAACCGGGTTCGTCTATCATGCCGGGCAAAGTCAACCCGACCCAATGCGAAGCTATGACCATGGTCTGCGCGCAGGTCATGGGCAACAACACGACTGTCACGATCGCAGGTTCAAACGGGCATTTTGAGCTAAACGTGTTCAAACCGGTGATTATTTACAATGTACTGCAATCCATCCGCTTACTCGCCGATGCGTGCGACACCTTCACCGATAAATGCGTGGTGGGCATCGTGGCCAATCGCGAGCGCATCGAGCAACTGCGCGACGAGTCGCTGATGCTGGTCACCGCGCTGAATCCGCATATCGGCTACGACAATGCCGCCAAAATTGCTAAGAAAGCGCATAAAGAAGGCACCACCCTAAAGGCAGCGGCTTTATCGCTGGAGTTATTGACGGAAGAACAATTTGCCGAATGGGTGCGCCCGGAAGATATGATCGGTCCGCGCGATTAAACAATAAAAAAACAGCAATAAAAAAGGCCGCATTTCGCGGCCTTTTTCGTATGAGTTGTATCGCTTAGAAGCGGAAGCGTGCGCCCACTTCAACGTTGTGCGAATTATATTCATGCTCAATGGTGTTGCCCGCAGCATCAGAAAATTCAGGATCTTGCGTACCAAAATAACGGTAACCCAGATTCCATTCCGTATCTGGAACGGAGCGCGGCGTATAGCTCACCCCAACCATCCCTTGATAGGCGAATTCGGTGCTGCTTTCGTCGATCGCAAGCGTGCTGCTATCCGCATCGAAGCTGGCAAAACCGATACCACCACCTAGATATGGAACGAATTGTGTGCCAGTTGCGATATCATAATACAGGTTCGCCATAAATGCGTGTGCATCAATTGAGCCATCCAGGCCGACATTCAATGCGCCATTGTTCACACTGTCCAGATCACCCGCGCGGTAGGTATATTCCAATTCCCAGCGCGTATTATCGAGGAAACTCTGAGAGTAATACGGGCGGAAACCGATAGACGCACCGGCAGCGAAATTATCGCCAAACTCAACCTCGCCAGCACCCGCGCCATTCGCTTCGATATCCGCATCGCTGATGTAACTATATTCACCATGCACACCGATATACCAGTTCGGCCAGTTGTCTTTATGATTGCTGTAATAAGGCTGAGCCGCTTGTGCAGCGGTGGCCAGACTCGTCATCGACAGAAGAGCGACGGAAAGAAAACGCATGATTACTCCTTAATGTTTCTACGCAAATTGTGCGATTTTTACCGCATTTGCAATTGCTATCTTGCTTTGATTCCGATTATATGCCGCAAAAGCGTTTGGCTGGTGGCATTTTGGTAGCAGATTGTGGATAACCAGCCAGCTTAAGGCTTTCTGGGCCCGCGTGGCGGAATGGTAGACGCTGCGGACTTAAAAT
>DDZS01000053.1:0-14293 GCA_002346425.1 Alphaproteobacteria bacterium UBA3002 | reverse complement strand
GACGCTGCGGACTTAAAATCCGTTGTCCTTTAGGACGTGCCAGTTCAAGTCTGGCCGCGGGCACCAGCACAGCCTTCACATCGAATTGATATAAAAATCTCATAAATAATTTCTCGAAATGGGGCAAAAACCGGGCCTCCCGTCATCGAATTGTAACACTAATTTGCCATATTAGACTCAAACTAAATGGGATCATTGGTGAGCAACACACGAACATCGAAACACGCAGAGGCGCATCATCCGCCCGCGACGGACGCAAAACCATCTGTTATTTCAGATGAAAATTCCGATATTGCCCCTCAGGCCTCGCCCCAGCCTTTAGAAGCGCGCATTCCTTTCACATCAATTGCGATGCCGGGTTTTGTGGCCCGTGCACGTCAGGATTTAAGCGAGCTCGGCCAAAACGTTCGCGGCGTTATTTTACCGCAAATGCCGGACTTCGTGCTCAATAATTCAACAAATATTATTGGTAGCATTCAGCTGGTCGCAGAAGGCATGGCCTTCAAATCCACTGGCGCTAATCTCATTTCGCCAGAACATCGCGACAATCCGCTCTATTACCTGATTGATCCGCCACGCAATGTCTTGAAATCCCTCACCGCCACCGGCAAATTTGATATGAGCGCGGCGGATTTGCTGCGCCCCTCTTTTTACAAAGATACCGTATTAAATTACACTAACCTCGAAGCAGCGACCAAATTTGATCTCGCCCACCATCCCAAGCTAATTAACCGCTGGCAGGCACGTTCAGGCTTTTGCGGGATTGCAGGGATGACAGTGGCAACATTACTGCCGAACGCCAAGGACGACCCCAAAGAAACCGAACGTATGACGGCATTATTTAATGACTCGCCGCTTCAATATTTTGGCACACGCCTAGGACAGGCCGTCTATTTTCCCGGATGGGGAACACATAAAACCCAGTTTGCCGGGCTTGGCATGCTTGGCGCTGGCTTATGCTCTTTCCTCTCCGGATTCCGCAACGTCTCCACCATTGGCAATACTCAGCGCTACTTCTTTAATAGCGCCCACAGCTTTGGCGGGCTGGTGACAGCCGTAGCGGGCGCACAACTGATGTTCGGCGTCGACAATCAGCAAAGCTGGCAGAATTATGGGGCGACGCAATTTTTACGCTTAGCGATTCTTCCCCAAAGTATCATGAAAAAATACCGCAAACACGATGCGGGCGCGCATTGGTATGCCGGTGGTGCCAGCCTGTTTCAGGCGAAAAACTTTGTGTCCTTTATTATTGGCGGTGCCGAGCGTGACGCCGATGGCAATCTGATCGACAAATCCGCCCGGCGACAAAATATTCGCCATAAAGTCGGTGCAGATGAAAAAGGCGCGCCCTTTATTCTGCAAGATCAGGAAGACCCACAACTATTAGAGCAAACTGATAGCCCATTATTGGCTGGCATGCCTAGCCCATCGGTCCACAGCCCGATTGGTGGGCGCGAACCGTTACATCCAGAACCGGTTCAGAAAATCGCTATTTAGGAGTGCCGTAGAGCTGCTCCGCTCGCTCAGAAAACGCATCGATCATTTTTTCCGTTGCCCGCGCGAATAGCGCGCCGATGAGCGTATCGAGTACGATATTTTTAAACTCAAACGCCACCTTAAAATCAATTTCGCAGCCACCATCTTCCGTCGGCGTAAATCGCCAGTGATTCTCCAGATGATTAAACGGTCCGCGCACCAATGCTACATCGACGCTTTTCGGACGATTTAGCACAACTTCGGATGCGTAGGTTTCGGTGATGCCTTTAAACCGTACAATAAGCTCCGCCACAAACCGCGTTTCGGTGTGTTCCGTGATGCGCGCGCCCTTTACCCACGGAATAAATTCAGGGTATGAGCCGACATCCGCCACCAGATCGAACAATTGTTCGGGCGTATAGGGGTAACGCTTAGTGTCGTGATGCGTGCGCATAGGTTATTGCGAAGTCTCCGGCGCTTCGGGCACTTGAATGGATAATTCAGTTTCGGCCACTACCTGTTGCACCAGATCCGGCCCACGCAATAACTGCCCCAGGGCTTTATATTCTCCGGCTGGCCAAATGCGACTGCGCGGCGCTTTCTTTCCCACCAGTTGGAACATCTGTGCTTTATTGCCCTCCACTTTGGTCGAGTAATTGACGAGCGGTTTGCCATCCGGCCCGACCAATTGCATCACCAGCGCGTCCTGATCCTGCGCACCCATGAAAGTGGCCCAGAACACCAGAGCCGGGGCATTATACGGCACTTCCTCCGTCACGCGCATCTCGCCCGTATAGGCTTCCGGTGCCGTAATCTGCTTCGTATAGAAGCCGCTATCGAGCACGGCGGTTCGGATATAACGCATCGCAGGTTTGCTGGTAGCGGTCCAAAGCGTATCGTCCGGCTCATCCTCATTGCATTGCACCGTGTCGCGCACGCCTAAGAAGGGGTCGACAATCTCGCCCTTCGCATTACGGATTTCAAAATGCACATGTGGGAATTCGGTTTTGCCTGATAGGCCTATTTCGGCAATGGGCTGTTCACGCGTGACTTTATCCCCTTGCTTTACCAGCAAACTGCCCTGCTTCAAATGGCAATACTGCGTCTCAAAGCCGCCACGATGTTTAATCACAATCCCGTTACCGCATTCGCGATCGGCCACTTGCGCGTCTGCCTGATCACGAAACGAAATATCCGCCATCCCATCGCGCAGGCGTACCACTTCGCCTTCTGCCGCCGCTAACACGCGCACACCGTCCTGCATCGCTTTCAGACTGGGCACGCGAAAATCCGTACCCTTGTGGCCGTCATAGCTGAGCGAGCCGCAGCGATAATCTTTCCATTCTTCGCTCGGGTCGACATCGACGTAATTCTGGATAAAGCATTCCTCGCCTAACCGGCACTCAACGGGTTGCGAAAATAGTAAGACACTGGCGGCCATCGGTAAAAACATCATGATCCCTACTAACAGGATCAGCGCGAAGCCGACAAGCCCGAAAAAAGTGATCACGCACGCAACTCCAGCGTAACCGGCACATGATCGGAAGGCTTCTCCCATCCGCGGGCGGCCTTAAGAATACGCGTTTCCCCTACCCGATCGGTCAAAGCCGGGGTGACCCAGATATGGTCCAGCCGTCGCCCGCGGTCAGACGCTTCCCAGTCTTTCGCGCGGTAACTCCACCAGCTATACAGCTTTTCTTCCGGCGAGGTCGACAGCCGCGCGCAATCCAGCCAGTTGGCGCTTTCGCGCAAAGCCGTCATCTTTTCAATTTCTATGGGCGTATGACTAACAATCTTCAGCATTTGTTTATGCGACCAGACATCATGCTCCAACGGCGCGACATTCATATCCCCCAGCATGACCACTGGCTTTTTGGGGTCCAGCGCCTTACTCCAGCGCAGCAGGTCATCGTAATAGTCAAGCTTGTGACGAAACTTCGGATTAGCCTCCGGGTCCGGAATATCGCCCCCCGCGGGCACGTAGAAATTATGCAACTCCGTCCCATCTGGCAGGCGTACCGCGATATGCCTCGCATCGGGTTTTTCGGCCAGTGTCAGGCTTTGCACTTCGGTCACCGGCACTTTCGAAAGAATCGCCACGCCATGATAGCCTTTTTGCCCGTGAATTTCGATATAAGGGAAGCCCATGGCCCGCAATTCGTCATATGGAAACAGCGGATTATCGACCTTTGTTTCCTGTAGGCACAGAATATCCGGATTGACCTGCTGGACGATTTGCTCAATCAGATGCAGTCGAATCCGCACCGAATTAATGTTGAAACTGGTGATACGCATGCGTCAGCAGTAGCGCAAGCTGTGCCATCCGCCTGCTTAAATTCAGCAAAGTGTGGACAATACCAGCCAACTTGGTTAATTCTCGCGAGCGTATGACGAAACCTACCCTGCTCCCCGCCGGTTTTTATGACTTGCCGCCCGAAATGGCGCAGGCGGAGGCTATGTGCACCCATACCTTGCTCGACGTGTTTGAACAGGCCGGTTTTCAGCTCGTTCAGCCGCCGCTTCTGGAATATACCGATACACAAGGCCACCTTGACGACAGTAGTTTCAAGGTGATGGACCCGATGACCCAGCGCATGATGACGCTGCGTTCGGACATGACACCGCAAGTCGCGCGCATGGCGGCCAGCATGGGCGAGAAATCACTCTTATGTTACTCTGGTCAAGTGATCCGCACTTTGCCGCACCCGATGCATCAGACCCGCCAGCTCCGTCAGATCGGCGTGGAATGTTGCGGAGAAATCGATGATTTGCGCGTATTGCGCGTGGTGCGCGACGCATTGAATGCATATGGCATCACCCAACTCTCAATTGATCTTGCTTCGCCCGCTTTGTGGAAAGCGCTCGACATCAGCCAATCGGAAGAACTGACGCATGCCGTCACGCGTAAAGATAGCGCGGCGCTAACGGCATTAGACCAGCCATTACTCGCCAAATTGTGCCGTATCAACGGCGCGTGGGAAGAGCAGCGCGACGCCCTGCAAGCATTGAATCTACCTGACGCCGCAGCAGAGGCGATGCAGGCCTTACTGAATCAGGCCGAAGCGATTGCCGCCGAATTACCGGAAACGCCGATCACGCTCGATCCGCTGGATCAGGCGCAGCGTCGTTATTACACTGGCATCAGCTACCATATTTATGACCGCACCTCGGGCCGACTCATCGGTCGAGGGGGGCATTATCGCAACCCATTTGATAATAAACCGGGCTGCGGGATTACCTTATATAGTGAAGATTTATTAGCCGCGAGGGACCTATGCAGCATGTCGTCGTAATCGGATCGCAATGGGGCGATGAAGGAAAAGGCAAAATTGTCGATTGGTTAAGCGACCGCGCCGATGTGGTGGTACGTTTCCAAGGTGGCCACAATGCCGGGCACACACTCGTGATCGATGGTGTGACCTATAAACTGGCGCTTTTGCCTTCCGGTATTGTTCGCGAAGATAAAATCTCCGTCATCGGTAATGGCGTAGTCGTCGATCCGCAGGCGCTTTTGCGTGAAATCGAAGCAGTCGAAAAACTCGGGGTAAAAGTCACGCCGGATAATTTGAAAATCGCCGAGAATGCGTGCCTGATTCTCCCTGTCCATCCGCAACTCGATGCCGCAGCAGAAGCCCTGCGCGGATCGGAAAAAATCGGCACCACCGGGCGGGGGATTGGCCCGGCTTACGAAGATAAAATCGCACGCCGCGCAATCCGCGTCTGCGATCTCGAAGACGAAGATGTATTAAAGTATAAAATCAACCGCATGCTCTCGCATCATAATGCGTTGCTTGAAGCCTCTGGGCTTGAGCCTTTTACCGCTGAGGCATTGTTAGACGTCTTACGCGATGTTGCGCCAAAAATTCTTCCCTTTGCACAGCCCGTCTGGCGCTTACTGCAAGAATATAAACAATCCGGCAAACGCATTCTATTTGAAGGCGCACAAGGGGCGATGCTCGACAATGACTTCGGCACCTATCCCTACGTCACGTCTTCCAACACGCATTCCGGCACTGCGGCGAGCGGCGCGGGCCTTGGCCCCAATGCGCTGAATTATATTCTTGGCATCACCAAAGCCTACACCACGCGCGTCGGTAGCGGCCCGTTCCCTACGGAATTACAGGACGAAGTGGGCCAGCGGTTAGGTGAGCGTGGCCACGAGTTTGGCACCAATACCGGTCGCAAACGGCGTTGTGGTTGGTTCGATGCGGTGATGGTCCGTCAGGCTATCAAAATTTCCGGCATCCACGGCATCGCTTTCACCAAGCTGGATGTCCTCGATGGCTTTGAAGAGCTAAAAATCTGTGTCGGTTATCGCTTGAATGGCGAAGTGCTCGACTATTTGCCAGCTTCCGAAAAAGCGCAAACCGAAGTCGAACCGATTTATGAAACCCTGCCCGGTTGGAGCGATAGCACCTTCGGCGCACGCAGCTGGGCTGACTTACCGGCTCGCGCAGTGAAATATATCCGTCGTGTCGAAGAACTGATCGAATGCCCGGTGGCGCTCTTATCTACCAGCCCGAAGCGCGAAGATACCATTCTGGTGCGCGATCCGTTTGCGATTGGCTAACATTTCGCGCTAGAGGATTGATTATTGCGGCGAAACCGCGCTATACTACCTAAAAAAACAATAGGGAGTGTGGTATGGCCGAGACGCAGCGTAGCTGGCTCGACGATCCGATGGAGGATGATCGCTCCGACGTACTGTTCGGGGAAGACCCGGATATTGCCGATTTTAAACTCATCGAAGAGCGTATTGAGTCTGGGTTGCAGGCGTTTCTTAATGAATATGAGCCCTCTTTTCATATTGAAAACCCCACCCCGGATTTACTCCACAATCGCTATAATATTCATCTCGATCACCCCTTGCCTGAGCTTGATACCGGGGGTGGTAAAGCTTATGCGGCAAACGATAGTCAGCATCCGGATGCGCAGCTCTATGCCATGGTGTGCGACCCTAAAATTCCGTACCGCATGGCCGCCATTGAAGGCCTGCATGGCGCGGGATCACGCAACCTTCTGACCTGCCACGATTATGGCGTAGCCCGCATTTCGGAGGCACGCGCCAATCGTCTTACAATGGTATTTGATCGCCCGGTAGGCACGCGCATGTCGGATTATTTCGACAAGCGCCAGCGCTTTTCCGAGCAAGATCTGTATGAATTGGTACTACGCCCGATTGCCGGGGTGCTGCAAATTTTGCGGGAAAAAGGTGGCAGTCATGGTCGGATCAATCCGCGTGATATTTTCGTCGAAGGAAACACGGTCCGGCTATCCGAATGCGTGTCAGAACCGCATGGCTTAACGCAGGATTTCCTCTACGAACCAATTGAACGCTTGCTTACCGATCCCATCGCCAAAGGCTCCGCAACCGAACAGAGCGATGTCTATGCCATGGGGGTGTTAGCCGTCGAAAGTCTCTATGGATTAGATAAATTTCGCAATCTAAGCCGCGATGAATTCACCGCCTTATTACTCGATAAAGGCGCGTATAATTTATTCGTTGGCGAACGCGACATTTCGGACCTACTGCTCGATTTCTTCCGCGGTGTGTTTGTTGATAACAAGGCCGAGCGCTGGACCTTAGATAGCCTGAATAGTTGGCTGAATGGGCGTCGTTTCAATCTCGTGTTACCTTCCAGCCCTAACGATGCCACCCGCCCCTTTGAGATGCACGGGAAAGAATATTTCAGCATCCGAGCCTTGGCGCATGGGTTATACCGGCATTGGTCGGCCTCCGTTGCTGAAATTAGCGAAGCCAAGCTCGACCGTTGGTTGGAGATGAGCGCTCACAAAGGCGATCTGGCCGAAGAAGTGCGTCGCGTGTTACGGTCTTTCGGCACATCCTACGCGCGCTCAGAAGCGATGAGCAGCGAAATGCTGATGCGCTTAATTGTCACGCTGGACCCGATGGGGCCGATTCGATATCGCGGCATTTCCGTCAATGTCGATGGCATCGGCATGGCACTAGCGCATTATTATTTTGAAAATAACCAACGTGACATTGGTTACCTTCGTGAAATTATCGCATCGGATATGCCAAGTATCTGGGCGGATTTATCGACCATAGAAAAAACACAGAGCACGCGCGATCTGCTTTACCGGATGCAGCGCAATAAAGTCTATGCCAAGCAACAGCAAATGGGCTTCGGATTAGAGCGCATGCTTTACGACTTTAACCCCACCCTGCCATGTCATTGCGAATGGCTGATGCCGTTTCATGTGATGGAAATTGATAATTGTTTGCAAGTTATGGATACGTTATCCAAACGTTTAGCGCCGGATACGAAACTGAATGACAAACATTTGGGTGCCTTTTTAGCCAGTAAAACGGCGATCTCCAAAGAAGCTAACTTTGCGCGCCTTTCTAAATTACCGCGTTTGCATGGGCATCCAGAATTACAAGCCTTGCGATTGATTCAAATATCGCAGGATAAAAAGATGCGAAAAAAACTGCCGGGCCTCGCCTGCTGGGCGGCAATGCGCCTCGAAGTGTTGATGGAAAATATCCATAGCCGCAAATTGCGCAAAAAAATGAAGCTGCAATTGCGCGCCGCTGCAAAAACCGGGCTTCTGGGCAAAGTATTGGCGATTCTGGTCGAAAATGAATTTACCCATCAGGATTATAGCGGATTTCGCCGCGCATCGCTGGTCTATCACCATAATAAACTAAAAATGGATAGCCTGGCCAATCGCGCCATGCTGAAAGATGTGTCGCGCGATTTAGGAGGACGGATCAGCTCGTTTGTGGCGTATATTATTCTCACCATCACCATTATCACGCTGATTGATATTTATCTTTAGGACCAAGGACCCATGGCGAAGGAAAAAAAAGAAAAAACGAAAAAGAAAAAGAGCTCCACACTCGTAGTCATCCTGCTGATGCTTGCATCGCTAGCAATGATTGTCTTTTTTCAAATGACATTCGTTTTCTTTCTAGTCGGCATGCTGCCGTCCATTGTGGTTTTATTTATCGATAACACCGAATCAAAACATCAGTTTCATACTATCTTTGCGTGCAACTTTTCCGGGGTATTGCCTTTCGTCATGCAGCTTATCGCTGGACATAATCAAACCTCTGAAATGTATTACATGATTAAAGATGTGCAGGTGCTCTTCATCATGTGGTTTTCTGCCGGTATGGGATATGCGCTTTTTGCGATTGCACCAAAAATTGCGCAAATGTTGATCATGAGTGTCAACGAACGCCGCATGCATCATTTCAAACATATTCAGGAAAACTTACTGCAGGAATGGGGCACCGGCATCGCCTATATCGATGAAGAGGACGCCCTGCGGCATTCCAACGCGCAGAGTGACGCCTAATCGTAATTTGGCAATTCGCTAAAGACCTGCTACATCGGCGCGCATGTTAGATTTCACGCTTCACGCCACTTGTGGTCATGCCCGTACCGGGACGCTTGAGACCGCCCACGGACCGATTCGCACACCGGTCTTTATGCCGGTCGGCACTCGCGCCACGGTCAAAGGCATGCGCCCGGAAATTGTGCGTGAGCTGGGTGCCGATATCATTCTTGGCAATACGTATCATTTGATGCTGCAGCCCGGCTCGGAACTCATTGCCGAGTTAGGAGGCTTGCACACATTCATGAACTGGCCGCACCCGATCCTGACCGATTCCGGCGGTTTTCAGGTGATGTCGCTTTCAGGCTTGTGTAAAATTAGCGAAGAAGAAGTCGTCTTCCAGTCGCATATCGATGGTAGCAAGCATCACCTCTCCCCTGAACGCGCGATGCAGATTCAGTATGAGTTGGATAGTAATATCACCATGGTGCTCGACGAGTGCACCCCCTACCCTGCAACGCATGAGCAGGCGCGCGTGTCGATGCAACGTTCCATGCGCTGGGCCAAACGTTGTCGCGACAGCTTCCAAGACCGCGATGGCTATGGCCTATTCGGCATCGTGCAAGGCAGCATGTATGAGGACCTTCGCTATACGTCCATTCAAAACCTGACCGATATCGGCTTTGATGGCTATGCCATTGGCGGCTTGGCTGTAGGGGAAGGACAAGAGGTGATGTTCAGTGTGCTCGATTACACCGCCCCGGCTTTGCCACATGACAAACCACGTTATCTGATGGGCGTAGGCAAACCTTCCGACATTCTGGGCGCCGTGCAACGCGGCGTAGATATGTTCGATTGCGTCATTCCCACGCGCTCTGGCCGGTTGGCGCGGGCCTATACGCATCGCGGCGAAGTGAATATCAAAAATGCACGGCATCGGCGTGACCCGCGCCCGCTCGACCCGGATTGCTCGTGCCATATCTGTAAGACTTATAGCCGCGCCTATTTGCATCATTTGTTCAAAACGGGTGAGATTTTGGGGCCGGTCTATCTCAGCCACCATAACATCGCCTATTATCAGCAATTGATGCAGCAGATTCGCGATGCGATTACTGCGAGTGCCTTAGACGGCCTCGCGACGCAACTGCATGAGAAATGGAATGGCGGCGATATCCCTGCGCTCTAGGCTTTCATACTCGCGCGGTATTCGTTGATCATCCGACCAATCTTTCCGGTCAGGAAATATAAACCAATCAGATTCGGAACGGCCATCGATAGCAGCGCCAGATCGGACAGATTGACAATCGGCCCTAATTCGCCGACGCCGCCCCAGAAGGTCAGCCCGCAAAATAGCGCATAGTAAATTTTATTCCCGCGACCTTTCGTCAGATAAAGCCATGCCCGTTCGCCATAATAGCTCCAGGTTAGCGCAGTCGAAAAGGCAAACAGCAACACACATAGGCTCAGCACGTATGGGAACCAGGGGATCACAGAGGCAAACGCCGTATTGGTCAGCGCCACGCCGGAAATACCATCGACATCGCTATAGGCGCCGGTAATGACAATAATCAGCCCTGTCATCCCGCAAATGAGCACGCTGTCGATAATCGGCTCAATACACGCTACCGCCCCCTCGCGCACCGGATGCACATTGCGGCTCGCCGCATGGGCGATCGGTGCAGAACCAACCCCCGCTTCGTTCGAGAAAAAGGCGCGGCGCAATCCCATGAGTAGTGCTCCCATCATACCGCCGCCTGCCGCTTCGGGCGTAAAGGCATGGTCGAGCATAATGCTCACCGCATTGGTGAAATTCGCCTGATGCACCCAGATAATATAGAGACCAGCGAGAATATAAATCGCGGCCATCACCGGCACCAGAATCTCGGTCACCTTGGCAATCCGCGTGATGCCACCAATCAGCACCACACCCACCAGTATCGCCATCAGCAAGGCCATCAGCCATTGCAGCCCGTCCAGCGACGGGAAGGTTTCGACCATAATCGCCACCGCCTGATTCGACTGGAACATGTTGCCACCGCCAACCGCCCCGCCAACACAGCAAAACGCAAACACCGCCGCTAAGGCTATCCCGAGCTTCGTATAGCCCAGCTCATGCAGCCCATGTTTCAGATAATACCACGCGCCGCCGGAGAATTTACCATTCTTGTCTTTCTGGCGATAGGCATGCCCGGCAATCACTTCAACCATTTTATTCGCGGTACAGAAGAAGCCCGCCAGCATCATCCAAATCACTGCGCCCGGTCCACCGACCGAGACGGCAATCGCCACCCCTGCGATGTTGCCGCCGACGCCGACCGTTCCCGAGACAACGGTCGCCACAGCCTGAAAACTGGAAATTTCGCCTTCACCTTCTTCGTCTTTATATTTGCCGCGTATGACCGCCAGCCCATGCGGAATCATCCGATAATTTAAAAACCCGAACCGCAGCGTAAAAAAGACACCGCCGATCAGCAGCCAGAAAATGAGAAAAGGCACGCCTTCGCTGGTAAAGGGCGTGGGTATCGGGAAAAAGAGCACGCTCTCCACGGCATTCACGACTGTCGCGAAATAGGTGTTCGCCAAATCGATCAACCCCTCGGGTGGTGCAGAAGCCATGCACGCACGGTATAGAGCGGGTTTGGCATATGCAAGGCTTTTTCCTTGCCGCCGTGGACACGCGCTGCTAACACCTAGGCAGGCATTGGGCTAGCAAAAATAAAAAAGGCAGGCATATGAGTATTTTATCACGATTAGTTCTCAAGAAATCCGTCGCACGCATCCAACAGGAAGGCGCTACTTCACAGTTAAAACGCACGCTCGGGAAATGGAATCTTTTATCGCTTGGTATCGGTTGCATCATCGGCGCGGGGATTTTCGTGTTAACCGGAACCGCCGCCGCCAATCACGCAGGCCCGGCCATTGTCTTATCCTTTGTATTAGCCGGTTTAGCCTGCGCCTTTGCCGGATTATGTTACGCCGAGATGGCCTCTGTCCTCCCCGTTTCCGGCAGCGCCTATACTTATGCCTATGCCACACTGGGTGAAATCTTCGCCTGGGTTATGGGCTGGTTGTTAATCCTCGAATATGGCCTCGCCTCTTCGACAGTAGCGGTCGGTTGGTCTGGCTATATCGTCAGCTTCCTGCGCGATTTCGGGGTGTTCATCGCGCCGGAATATATCGCAGCGTATGACACCGCTGTCTTCATTCCCGAATCCGCCCGCGCGTTTTATGAGGCGAATGGCTATAGCTTCAATCTCGATGGCGAAATTTTGAACGCTGCCGGCAACGTCGTGCTTGGCATTTTCAACCTTCCCGCTGCAATCGGTATCGCCATGGTCACCACCCTGCTCACCATCGGGGTCAGCGAATCGGCGAAGGTGAACAATATCATTGTCGCCATCAAAGTCAGCGTCATTATCGCCTTTATCGCCATCGGTGTTTTCTACGTCGATACTGCAAACTGGTCGCCCTTCATTCCTGAAAGCGAAGGTCCCGGTAAATTTGGGGTTGATGGTATCTTACGTGCTGCCAGTATTATATTCTTTGCCTATATCGGCTTCGAGTCCATTTCAACGGCAGCGGCCGAAGCGAAAAACCCCCAGAAAGACATGCCCTTTGGGATTATCGGCGCGCTCGTAGTGTGCACGATCTTATATATCATGGTGTCGTTTGTTCTGACGGGCGTCACCAACTATACCAACCTCAACGTCGCAGACCCAATGGCAGTGGCGGTAGATGCCATCGGCCTTGGATGGTTCTCATTCATCATTAAAGTCGGCGCGATCACCGGCCTCAGCTCGGTTATGTTGGTGCTGGTCTACGGCCAAACCCGCATTTTCTACACCATGTCGCGTGATGGCCTATTGCCGCAACTGTTCTGCAAAGTGCATCCAAAATTCCATACGCCCTATATCAATACGATCTTTGTTGGCATCATCGTCGCCTTTGCTGCGGGCATGACGCCGATCAGTGTATTGGGTGATCTGGTATCTCTGGGTACACTTTCCGCCTTTACGATTGTATCCGTAAGCGTGCTGTATCTGCGTTGGAAAGAACCGAATCTGGAGCGTCCGTTCCGCGTCCCCTTCGCGCCGGTCACGCCAATTCTGGGCATTCTCTGCTGCGGTTACCTGATCGCGCAGATGCCGCTGGAAATCTTCATTAAGCTGAAATGGTTCTTCCTAGCGGGACTGGTGGTTTACGCGATCTATGGCTACCGCAAAAGCCGTCTGGGCCGCGAGCTGATGCCACGCTCGGGTGATGAAGAATTCGTGGAAGAAGACCACGAATTGCGCACCGATTAAGCTAAGTTACGCGGTAAGTGCCGCAATAAACGAATACAGAATTAACGCGCCAAGCTGGATAGCCATGACCACATTCATGCGCCAGCGAAAGCTCGCTTTATTCGATTTGTGACGCAGCAGATTCATTAAATAAAAGATGGTCGGCGTCGCGCCGATCAATGCTAATCCAAAAAGGGTTTTCTCCGGTACGCGGCGATGGCCTAACGGCGCGGCCCACTTGTCATAGGCCATGAATAACCCCGCCACTATGTTGACGAATGCCAGATAGAGCGCGAGCGTCAGCACTGCTTAGCCTTCGTAGAAGAAGCCGGCCATTTTCTGACCGCGTGGATGGCCCCAATCGCCAATCATCTGGAAACGCCATGCCGTATCGCGCGTGCAATATTCCAGATCTTCCAATGTGTAATGATAGGGATCGCGGATATCGTATGAGGTGACGGCCAGTTCTTTGTCCGGTGATACCGGCTGCGTTAGCGGCTCGGTCACATCGTGATGGTCCGGGCAATGCAGGAAGGTCGCAAATAGCGGGCAACCCGTTTTCATATGCGGTGCCAGACGTTTGAGGCAGTGGCGAATATGGTTCATCGGCAAATGGGTAAAGACCGACTGCGCAATCGCCATATCCAGTTTTGTATCCTGCAGATACCGCAGATCAAACTGATCCGTTGCAGCGAGATGGCTACGCGGCAAACGCTCGCGCTGGCGATCCGTCAGTTCATTATTATAACCAATATCGAGAAGCTCTTCTGAGATATCCACGCCGTAATAATTGCGCGCATCGAGGAAATCGACCGCCAGGCATCCGAAGCGCAATGGTCCGCAGCCGATATCCATCAATCGATGATAGGGCTGCAACCCTTGTGCTTTAAGGAATTCCAGCTGAAGCCTTCCCATTTCATCCCATAAACCGCCGATGGCATCGCGGTGTCCGCCTTCTTGAATATGCTGTTTGAATTCGGGCTGATAATAGGGGCTAGGCATAGAATCTCCGTTACTAATTCCCTCCCGGTTTACCAGCCTCAGTCGGCCTTGTCCACGCTTTGCAGGCTTGCTGTGACTGCCAGATCGACATGCCCAACGCGGCCCTGATCTTTCGGTGCGCTGGCATCAATGACCTTGAATTCCAGCGCATCGATTATTCGGTGTAAAAACACATCTTCCTCGCCCACGCGATGCATCACGCCGCAATTCAAAAAATAATGCTCCGG
>DDZS01000081.1 GCA_002346425.1 Alphaproteobacteria bacterium UBA3002 | reverse complement strand
TCAACATCTCGGCCTACTGGCCTCTTGGAGTTTTTCCGCCATCGCGTTGCGCTGGCTAGTGGCCTCCGGTTTGCCTCCTGCAAACGCTTCGGCTGCGCCTCTCGGCGGCTCATGGCTGGCGTGGTCTGCTGACCACGCTCCATCATAATGCACCTACTGTCAGCTTTTAATGAATCGCGCCCCAGTGGTCGCCGATGCCGGCTTCGACCAGAAGCGGCACGGACAAATGCGCTGCGCCGGTCATGACCTTCTCCACCAGACGTGCCACAGCTTCGGCCCCGGCCTCCGGCGTTTCGATGATCAATTCGTCATGCACCTGCAGCAGTAATTTCGCCTCGGGGAATTCGCGATGCAGCGCGGCGGAAACCTCCACCATCGCGCGTTTGATAATATCGGCTGCCGTCCCCTGCAACGGCGCATTAATCGCCGCGCGTTCGGAAAAAGCGCGCAGGTTCGGGTTCTTCGCATTGATGTCTTTGACATGCACCCGCCGTCCATAGAGCGTCTCGACATAACCATGCTCGCGCGCGAATTCCTTGGTGCGCTCCATATATTTCTGAATGCCCGGATATTGCTCAAAATAGGTCGCGATATAGTCTGCCGCTTCGGCGCGACCGATGCCCAGTCGCGTCGACAAGCCATGCGCCGAAATGCCGTAAATGATTCCGAAATTGATCGTCTTTGCTTTGCGCCGCAATTCGCCATCGACTTCCTCCAACGGTACGCCGAACATCTGGCTGGCGGTTGCCGCGTGAATGTCGCGGCCTTCACGAAACGCGTCTTTCAACACCGGCATATCGGCAATCTCTGCCAGCAAGCGTAACTCAATCTGCGAGTAATCCGCCGAGATCAGTTTGCACCCCTTCTCCGCAATAAAGGCTTCGCGAATGCGCCGGCCTTCTTCGCTGCGAATCGGAATATTTTGCAAATTCGGATCGCTTGACGACAGCCGCCCCGTCGCCGCACCCGTCATCGAATAACTCGTATGCACGCGACCCGTCAGGGGATGAATCTGTTTTTGCAGCGCGTCGGTATAGGTCGATTTCAGCTTTGCCAATTGCCGCCAGTCGAGCACTTTTTGCGCGATGGCGTGGCCTTCAGCAGCAAGCGTTTCCAGCGTCTGCGCATCGGTCGTATATTGCCCCGACTTGGAGGATTTCTTGCCCTTGGCCAACGCTAATTCATCAAACAGAATTTCGCCTAATTGCTTCGGCGAACCAATCGCAAATTCGCGACCCGCCAGTGCGTAAATCGCCTGCTCATCATGCTGCATCGCCTGGGCAAATTTATTCGACATTTCACGCAGTTTTTCCGGTGACACTTTAATGCCGTTGCGCTCCATTTCTTCAATCACCGGAATCAACGGCCGCTCAATCCATTGATAGACTTTCGTCGCCTTGTTCTGCAACAATTGCGGCTTTAGTACATCGTAAAGACGCCGCGTCACATCCGCATCTTCCGAGGCATAGATGCGCGCTTCTTCCGGCGTGATCTCGGCAAAACTTTTGGCGGATTTTCCCGTGCCTACCAGTTCTTTAAACGCAATCGGTTTATGGCCTAAGAGCACTTCGGACAATTCGTCCATGCCATGCCCGCGCAAGCCACCCGCGGTCACGTAACTCATCAGCATCGTGTCATCCGCCGGTGCAATCACCGCGCCTGCTCCGGCCAGCATATGCATGTCATATTTGGCATTCTGAAACACTTTCAACACGGCCGGATTTTCCAGCAGCGGCTTCAGCAGCGCCAGCGCTTCCGCCTTATCGATTTGCCCGGCTACCAGCGCCGGTTTTTGCACTGGCTCGGCAAACATATCAGCCTGCTCTGCCGCGTGGTTAGCGGTTTGCACGGCTTCTCCCTCACCCACATGCCCCAGTGGCACATAACACGCCTTGCCCGGCTCAATACACAGCGAAATGCCAACGAGCTGCGCCTGCGTCGCGTCCAGCCCGGTCGTTTCGGTATCGATGGCAATAATCCCCGCTTCCGTCGCTTCGGCGATCCATTGCTTCAACGTCGCGGCGTCTTGCACGAGGGTGTAATTGGCGGGGTCAAATGGAAGCGCTGGCGCGTCCATCACGGGCTGGGCGTGAGCATCTCCACTACTGGCAGCGGGCGGTGCGCTCGCCACTTGCACGCTCGGTGCCTTCTGCCCGAACTTTTCTTCCATCCGCGCGATGAGCGATTTGAACTGATTCTCCGCCAGAAACTTCAGCAACGGCTCGGCTTCCGCCTCTTTGCGCGCCAGCGCCTCCAGCGGCAGCGGCAGGTCGCAATCGTCTTTCAACTTCACTAACTCATAACTTAAGCGCGCCTGATCCGCGAACTCTATCAATGATTCGCGGCGCTTTTTCTGCGGCACTTCCTCGGCGCGTTTAAGCAATTCCTCCAGCGTGCCGAATTCGTCAATCAACTGCGCAGCGGTCTTGGGGCCGATGCCCGGAATCCCCGGAATATTATCCACCGAATCGCCGATCATCGCCTGCACTTCGATCACTTTATCCGGCGTCACACCGAATTTCTCCATCACCGCTTCTTCGCGCAGCGCCTTATTTTTCATCGGGTCCCACAGATAGATATCGTCGGTGATCAGCTGCATCAAATCCTTGTCCGACGAGACGATGATGACTTCCATTCC
>DDZS01000073.1 GCA_002346425.1 Alphaproteobacteria bacterium UBA3002 | reverse complement strand
CGTCGGCGGTATTTTGCGCGACGTCTTCACCATGGGCGCGCGGCCTGTCGCATTGATGAATGCACTGAGCTTCGGCAATACCCGTCACCCGAAAACGCGGCATCTGGTGCGCGGTGTGGTCTCCGGTATTGGCTTTTATGGCAACTGTATGGGCGTGCCGACCGTCGGCGGCGAAACGCGTTTCGATAGCGCCTATAACGGCAATTGTTTGGTCAACGCCATGTGCGTTGGCACCGCGCAGGCGCATAAGATTTTCTATGCCGAAGCCTCGGGCGTTGGTAATCCGGTGGTGTATGTTGGGTCTAAAACCGGGCGCGACGGGATTCATGGCGCGGTGATGGCCAGCGCCGAATTCGACGATTCGATTGAGGACAAACGCCCAACCGTGCAAGTCGGCGATCCGTTCACCGAGAAGCGCTTGCTGGAAGCCTGTCTGGAATTGATGGCGACCGATGCCGTGATCGCGATTCAGGATATGGGCGCGGCGGGGCTGACCTGCTCGAGCTTTGAAATGGCCGATAAAGGTGGGCTTGGCATCGAGTTGAATCTTGACACCGTGCCGCAGCGCGAGCCGAATATGACGGCGGAAGAAATCATGCTTTCGGAGTCGCAGGAACGCATGTTGATGGTGTTAAAACCGGAAGCGGTCGACAAAGCGGCAGAGATTTTCGCGCGATGGGAGTTGGATTATGCGACCGTCGGCACGCTGACCGATTCGGGGCATATGATTATTAAACATAAAGGCGAAACCGTGGCCGATATGCCGGTGGCACCCATCGCCTCACAATCACCGGAATATGAGCGCCCCCACCGCCCGACACCCAAACGCGTCGGCATGGCACCGCTGGAGAATTACCCGCCCGATATCGGCTTGGCGTTAGAGACGCTGCTCACCTGCCCGGACATGGCGAGCCGCGCCTGGATCTGGCAGCAATATGACCATCAGGTAATGAATGATACCGTGCTGCGCCCCGGGCATGACGCGGCGCTGGTGCGCGTGCATGGCACGAAAAAAGCGCTGGCACTTACCACCGATGTCACGCCGCGTTATTGCTATGCCGACCCGGTGGAAGGCGGCAAGCAAGCGGTCGCCGAAGCCTATCGCAATATCTGCACGACCGGCGCGCTGCCCTTAGCGATTACCGATTGCCTGAATTTCGGCAACCCCGAAAAGCCTGAAATTATGGGCCAGATCGTTGGGTGTCTGGAGGGCATGGGCGAAGCCTGCCGCGCGCTGGACTTCCCGGTCGTCTCGGGCAATGTCTCGCTGTATAACGAAACGCATGGCAATGCGATTTTGCCGACGCCGTCAGTCGGTGGCGTGGGCGTGCTGGATGATATTCAACATATTGCCGGTGCGTATTTTACGAAAGAAGGTGAAGCGATTTTTGTCATCGGCGATACGAAGGGCCATCTGGGTTGTTCGCTCTACATGCGCGAAGTCGAAGGCCGCGATTTAAAAACACCGGAAGCTGGCCCACCGCCAACAGTCGACCTCGCCGCCGAACGCCGCAACGGTGAATTTGTGCGCCAGATGATGAAGCTCGGCCTGTTCTCTGCCTGCCATGATATTTCCGATGGCGGCATGTTGGTGGCCATCGCCGAGATGTGCCTCGCGCAGGGTATCGGCTGTGAATTGCGGTTGCTGAATAAAGATGACCTGGTGGCGTATCTTTTCGGTGAAGATCAGGCGCGCTATCTGGTCAGCGTGCCCGAACATTTAAGCGATGAGTTTCTACTCGCCGCCAATCAGGCGGAAATCCCCGTCACCAATCTCGGCACCACCGGCGGCGACAATCTAATTATCGACGGGTTGACGCGCATTCCGATCAGCCATCTGAAAGACGCGCATGCCATGTGGATGCCCGGATATATGGAGTAATCGCCATGCCGATGACCGCTGACGAAATCACCCGCCGCATTCAAACCGCCCTGCCCGGCGCAACGATTGAACTGACCGATCTGGCAGGCGATAACGATCATTGGCAGGTGACGGTCACGTGCGCCAGCTTCGCCCGCAAGCCGCGCGTGATGCAGCACAAAGCCGTAATGAACGCCATCGGCAAAGACGATATGGGCACCACGCTACATGCGTTGAGCATTAGCACCAAAACCCCCGCATAGGATTTTTATCCGCCCTGTCCTAGCATCCTTAAAAAAGGAGAAGAATATGGGACAACTCGTCAAAGGCGAATGGCAGACCGAGTCGCAACTTGGTGCGCATGAAAATGGAAAATTCAAACGCAACACGACCAGTTTTCGCAATCAGCTCACGCCCGAGGAATTGACGCAGGAACCAGGGCGTTATCACCTGTATATCGCGCATGCCTGCCCATGGTGCCATCGCACGATGATCATGCACGCACTGAAGCAGCTAGAGGAATGGATTCCGGTTCACATCGTCGCGCCGCATATGGGCGAGCATGGCTGGGCCTTCAACGGCAAGGATGAACTGACCGGCGCGCAATATATGCATGAGCTTTATACCCAAGCCGACCCGGATTATACGGGCCGCGTCACCGTGCCGGTATTGTGGGACAGTAAAGAGCAGACCATCGTCAATAATGAGTCGTCTGAAATCATGCGCCTGTTCAACGCGGTGCATGCGCATAATGATGCCGATTGCTATCCCCCGCAGCATCGCGAAGCCATCGATGCGGTGAATGAACGCGTCTATCACACCGTCAATAACGGCGTTTATAAAGCAGGCTTTGCCACCACCCAAGACGCCTATGACGAAGCTTACGGCGAATTGTTTGATTCGCTGGACTGGTTGGAAGAAACATTGGCTGCGCAGCGCTATCTGGTTGGGAACACACTTACCGAAGCTGACTGGCGTTTGTTTGTTACTTTAGTACGTTTCGACGCGGTCTATGCGACGCATTTCAAATGCAACAAGCGCCGCATCGCTGATTATCCGAATCTGGCGGGCTATCTGCGCGAGTTGTATCAAGTGCCGGGCATCGCCGACACGGTGCAGATGGACCAGATCAAGGAGCATTACTATACTAGCCACCCGCATGTGAACCCCACCCGCATCATCGCGCGCGGATTCGATTTCGATTTCGAAGCCGCGCATGACCGCGAGAAACGTGGACCAGCGAAAGCCGCGGCGTAGTCATCGCCTGAATGCGCAAGCATTCTAGGGCGATCTTCTATCGTAAATCGCTGCTGGTAATTAGTGGAGCGTAGATTGCCCTAGAATTTGCTCGGCAAATTCAGGCAATGACGGTTGTAAAAAGTGCGCCATAGGCATATATTCCTCTCATGACCGATAATCCTGTATTCGCTTCCATCCAATCCGAACTCGACCGGCATGACGTGGTGCTCTTCATGAAGGGCAGCCGCAAATTACCGCAATGCGGGTTTTCTGCCACCGTGGTCGCGGTGCTGGAACGCCTAGGCGTCGAAGACTATGCGGATGTGAATGTTCTCCTCGATCCGGAACTGCGTCAGGGCATTAAAGAATTTTCCGACTGGCCGACCATCCCCCAACTTTATGTGAAGGGCGAATTCCTCGGCGGCTGCGACATCGTGCGCGAAATGTACGAAAATGGCGAACTGGAAGCCTTCCTCAAGGACAAAGGCGTCGCCAGCGCGGCATAATTTATCTTCTTTTTATGGGTTCTCCGCTCACCCCTTCTAGTTTGCTTAGGGGAAATTCTCTACTGATTCAGGTGTGTTAACTACTGAAAAGGAACGCATCATGAAAAAATCATTAATTCTACTTTCTGCGGTTTTCGCTGCGGGCGCGGCCCATGCCGATGAGATGAGCGATGCTCAAACATTCGTGAAAAAAGCGTCTATGAGCAATTTGCTAGAGATTGAATCGAGCAAATTGGCGTTGGAAAAAGCGCAAGATCCCGAAGTGAAAGCCTTTGCGCAACAAATGATTGATGATCATACCAAAGCGGGCAATGCGTTAAAAGCCGCGATTAGCGAATCCGGTCTTAATGGGTTGCAACCGCAGACCAGCTTGAGCGAAAAGGAGCAAGAAAAAATGGCCGATCTGCGTGAGGAGTCCGGGGAAGAGTTCGATGAAGAATATGTCGAACTGCAGGAAGATGCGCATGATCGCGCTGTCGAATTATTCGAAGACTATGCGGAAGATGGCGAGAATGCAGCGTTACAAAAATTCGCCTCCTCTACGCTGCCAACGTTAAAGCAGCACGAAGATCATGCCGACGAACTCGATGATGAAGGATTCTGGGACTAAATTTTCCCATTACATATACAACGGCGGCCTTGTCTATCAAGGCCGTCGTTGTAGTAAATAGATTTAACGTTAAATTAACCCTTTCTCTGCTATACTCATGAAATATAGCAAAAGGGTTTTTATATGCGTCTGGCGTTTTCACTGGTCGAGCTTTCCATTGTTTTAGTTATTCTTGGGCTCCTAACTGGAGGCATCTTGACAGGTCAAAGCCTTATCCGTGCGGCCGAGATGCGTAGCATCGTCACGGAGTTGCAACGCTATCAAACCGCGGCAAGATCGTTTCAAGACAAGTATTTCGCGCTTCCCGGCGACATGCGTAACGCTACCGATTTTTGGGGTGCTCCAGGAAACAACCTAGCCAACTGCCCCGCGACCGCCGGCACTGGGACGCAGACCTGTAATGGCGATGGCGATGGCCTAATAGACGAAGGTTTAGCCGGGCGATATGCAGAACAATACCTTTTTTGGCAGCATTTGGCGAATGCCGGCCTCATAGAAGGCACCTATAATGGACGTGTAGGAAGTGGCGGCAATTATCATAGCGTAATCGGGAGCAACGTCCCCGCTTCTAAAATGAGTAACGCAGGATGGACCTCAGACAATGATCCCGGCGGGACGTCAACCACCTATGCCATTAATTATGGCAATACATTAAAATTTGGTGGCTCTCAAACCAACCACACTACTCAAGCCGCTATACTTACACCTGAAGAAGCCTGGAATATCGATACCAAAGTCGATGACGGTAAACCGGCGTATGGGAAGGCGATTGCGCGTTACTGGAACAATGCATGCGCCGCAGCCGATGACGGGAGCCATGCAAATAATGATTTAAACGCCAGTTATAAACTCAGCGATAAAAGTGCACAATGTGCGCTAATATTCAGAAATCTATACTAACCGCGCTTTGAGCGAGGTAAACACGCCCAGACCATCGGCGCTGCCGAGCAGGGCTTCGCTGGCGCGTTCGGGGTGGGGCATAAGGCCAAGGACGTTGCCTTGGGCGTTGATGATGCCCGCGATATGCGCGGCGGAACCGTTGGGGTTGGAGTCGTGGCGGCTGCTATCGCCTTCGACATCGCTATAGCGAAACAGGATTTGACCATTGGCTTGTAAATCGGCGAGCGTGTCGGCATCGGCATAATAACAGCCTTCGTGATGCGCGATGGGTAGCTGTAGCACGTCGCCGCTGACGTAATCTTCGGTGAATGCGGTCGCGTTGGTTTCGACTTTGACGGGCCGCGTTTCGCAATTGAATTTCAGGTGATTATTCTGGCGCAAGGTGCCGGGAAGCATTTTGGCTTCGCAGAGGATTTGAAAGCCATTACAAATGCCGAGTACATGGCCGCCGCGTTCGGCGAAACGTTTTACATCGCCCATGATCGGCGAATGTGCGGCCATCGCCCCAACGCGCAAATAATCGCCATACGAAAAACCGCCGGGCACCACGACGAGATCAATATCTTCCGGCAACGCACCATCGCCATGCCAGACATATTCCGGGTTCATGCCCTGTTTTTCGAGGACGGTATAACTGTCACGCTCGCAATTGGAACCGGGGAAGCGGATGACGGCAGATTTCATTATGCCACCAACTCCACCTCGTACCGTTCGATCACGGTGTTAGCGAGCAGCTTTTCACACATCTGCTTCACCTGCTCTTCGGCTTTGTCTTTCGGCATCTCGGCCAGATCAAGCTCGATATATTTGCCCTGCCCCACCGAATTGACACCGGAAAAACCGAGGTGATCGAGTGCGTTGGCAATGGCCGCACCCTGTGGGTCGTGTACACCGGGTTTCAGAGTAATGAGAACTTTGGCTTTCATCTTATTTTTTCCCCGGTTTACGGCTGGCAAGTTTGGGTTTGCGATGGGCTTTGCGCACGGTCGGTTTTTTCTCGATATCCGTATCAACTTCTTCTGGCTCCACCAGTTCCATCGTGTTCATACCGGTGGAAATGCCCAGACGGTTCGCCACTTCGCGGTAATATTCGCTGACCCCGCCCAGATCACGGCGGAAGCGGTCTTTATCCATTTTCTCGCCGGTTTTGATATCCCATAAACGGCAGTTATCCGGGCTGATTTCATCGGCGAGCATCAACATCGGATAGCCGGTCTCGTCATATTGACGGCCAAATTCCAGCTTCATATCGGCCAGACGGATGCCGCAGCCGCGGAACAAGCCAGACAGGTAATCATTAATACGAATCGTATGTAGGCGAATTTCTTCGAGCTCCACCGGATCGCAGAGATCAAAGGCATAGATATGTTCTTCCGCGATGAACGGGTCACCAAGCTTATCGTCTTTCAGGCAGAATTCGATCAACGGGCCGCCAATCGGCTCGCCTTCTTCGGCTTTAAAACGCTCGGCAAAACTGCCGGCGACATAATTGCGCACGATGACTTCAATCGGAATAATTTCGACTGCATAGATCAGCTGTTCACGCATGTTAAGGCGTTTGATAAAATGGTTCGGGATGCCGATTTCGGTCAGCCGTTCGAAAATAAACTCACTGATGCGGTTATTGATGACGCCTTTGCCGGAAATGCTGTCTTTTTTCTTGTTATTGAACGCGGTCGCATCGTCCTTAAAATATTGAATCAACGTGCCCGGATCGGGGCCTTCATACAGCGTTTTTGCCTTACCTTCGTAAATGGGGGTGCGCCCGGCCATGTAACTCGATTCCTCTCTTGATTCTTTAGCGATTTTGCGCCTATGAATGCACCATACAAAAATCGCGCATTGCGTCAATGAATAGGAGAAACTTATGAGCGATATGGACGACCGCCGCCGGGTGTTTGAGGAAAAATATGCGCGGGATGCGGAATTTCAGTTCAAAGTGATGGCGCGGCGGAACAAATTGCTGGGTCTCTGGGCGGCACAGCAATTGGGCAAACAAGTGCAAGAAGTCGATGAATATGTGAAATCCGTGGTGATTTCCGACATGGCCGAGCCGGGTGATGACGATGTCTTGCGCAAAGTACTGCGCGATTTTGAAGTGGCGGGCATCGACATGGATGACAAACGTCTGCGCAAACAGATGAACGACCTGATGGCAGTTGCTATGGAGCAGCTGGCGACCGAATAAATGGCTTTCGTGCTCGATAGCTTGAGCTGGCCGGAATTGGGCCTTCGCTTAGGGGGCGCGGTGTTGATTGGGTTATGCTTGGGCTATGATCGGCTTTCGAATAACAAACCCATCGGCTATCAATCTTATGTGATTATTACGGTGATTACCGCGTTGCTTGCTATGTTGGCGATTGAGCTAAACGCGCAGTTCAACACAGGCGATGATTTCATTCGCCTCGATCTTGGTAAAATCATTTCCGGTGTGTTGACCGGTATCGGCTTTCTCGGCGCGGGCGCCATTACTAAACGCGACGAAGACACTGTTATCGGCACCGCAACGGGGGCCAGTATCTGGGCCGCCGGTGGCCTCGGCCTGATCATTGGCTTTGGACATTATGTGTTGGCATTGGTGGGCTTCGTTGTGATCTGGGCCGTGTTGGCCGTCATCCCTTATTATCTCAATACGCGCAAAGACTAACCATTCAGTCATAAAAAAAGGCGGCCCCGAAGGGTCGCCTTTTTGTTTGGTTTCAGCCGCAGCGTAAAAACTACCGGCTGTAGAATTCGATAACCAGATTCGGTTCCATGTGGACCGGATAAGGAATTTCGACAAATGTCGGTGTGCGCATGAAGGTCCCTTTAAACGCTGCCGGTTCAATTTGCAGATATTCCGGGACATCACGCTCTGGCGATTGCAGGGCTTCCAGCACCATCGGCACCTGACGCGATTTTTCACGTACTTCGATGATGTCGCCTTCTTTAACGCGATAGCTCGGGATTTTTACCTTTTTGCCATTCACGGTGATGTGGCCGTGGTTAATGAACTGACGCGCCGCAAACACCGTCGGCACGAAACACAGACGGTAGATCACCGCATCCAGACGACGCTCGAGCAGACCGACCAAATTTTCGGACGTATCGCCCTTCATACGCGTCGCTTCCTGATAGACGCGGCGGAATTGTTTCTCGGTCATGTTGCCGTAATAGCCTTTGAGTTTCTGCTTCGCGAGCAGCTGCACACCAAAGTCCGACAGCTTTTTCTTGCGGCCTTGACCATGTTGGCCGGGGCCGTATGAGCGGCGGTTCGCCGGGTCCTTCGGACGGCCCCAGAGTGACTCACCAATACGGCGGGAGATTTTATATTTAACGCTATGACGTTTCGACATTGCTTTATCCTTCTTTTGATCGCTGCCTTCGAGCTTTAGGCTCGTTCTTTCCTCAGCCTTTTATTATATTCACCGCTCCACCGGGGGAAAGGCCCGTTGAAGAAGCGCCGTTATGGCGGTAAATTGTGGCGAAGTCAAGGGCTAAGGGCTTAAAAGGTCTTGGCCAGCGCACACACGAATTTTTGCAATTCCTGCCGCCGCTCCAGAGGCAAAATTTCCTGCACATAATTGCTGAACAGCATGGCCTCCCGGTCACCCGCTTGGCTTAAGATGGTGGCAGATTCCTCCCCTAACCCTAAGAAAAACAAGGCAGGCTCGGTACCCAGCACCCGCGCCACATCGGCCATACGGCCCGCCGAGATGCTATTGCTACCATTTTCATATTTATGCAGCTGCTGGTAACTGATGCCGAGTTTGTCGGCGAGTTCTTGCTGGGAAAGTCCTTGTTGCAGGCGATAAAGGCGGATACGCTGACCGACATGCAGGTCGATCGCGCGACTATGCGGGGTTTTACGCGACATAATACTTCTCGTTTCGTTAAAGTTGCGTGGACGTCGGAGAGCCGACTAAACCACTGGTAGAGAAGTATCTGGCATATGCCCCCTGTCCACTAACGCCGGGTTTGGTTGGTCAGGTTTTATCTACCCGTGCTAGAAGGAGACAATATGAGCGATGATTTAAGCACTTTTTTACACGCGCAGTTAGAGCGCGCCTTCGCGCCTGAGCGGTTAGAGATTCGCGATGATTCCGCCAAACATGCAGGGCATGCGGGGGCCAAACCTGGCGGCAACACGCATTTTCATATTACGATTGTCTCCGCTGCTTTCACTGATAAGTCGCGTCTACAACGCCACCGCATGGTCTATGCCGCGCTGGACCAATGGATGGACGATCCGATCCATGCGCTGCAGATCGATGCGAAGACGTCGGGGGAAGTTTAAGGAGAATTACATCCGTCATTACCCGAATTTACATAGTAAATTATAGGGTAATACAGCCAAACCTTACGGCAGATGGATCGCCCTATAATTGCTACGCAATTCGGGCAATGACGCTATTAAGCCGCTTTTTGAAAGACTGGAGCTCGCTCCAGCGCGAGCAACTGCTCTTTCATCGGTAGTCCCCAGGCATAGCCACCTAACGTGCCGTCTTTGGCGAGGACGCGGTGGCAGGGGATGATGATGGCGACCGGGTTTTTGCCACAGGCCGAAGCGACGGCGCGCACAGCGGCGACCTCACCCACCCGTTCCGCCAGTTGGGAATAGGTGACGGTTTCGCCATGTTCGATATCTTGCAGCGCCTGCCAGACTTTGCGCTGGAGCTCCGTGCCGCCTCGGGGATCGACCGGAATCGCGCGTAGATCGCCGCGACCGGCAAAATAATTGGATAACGCGCGCAACCAAGGCTGCATATGAACTGGCACCGTCTCACTCACCGCCGCATCGCTGCGTGAAATCTGTTGAATCCCGCGCAAAGACGCGGTGATCGCCAACCGCCCAACCGGGCTATCAATCGTGATAGTCTGCGCCATAGGTTGTCCTTTCTGTGCGGCCACACATGTGGCCTGAGATATTCTGTCTTCCGCTTCGCTCCAGACGTGCGCTTCGGTTTGCCTCCTGCAAACGCTCCGCTCTGCAGCTTCACTGGCTCATGGCTGGGTCGGCCTACTGGCCTCCCTTCATGATGAAGCAAAGTCAGGAGACTTTGCCTGCCAAGAGCCGCCGAAAGGCGAAGCCGAAGCGAAAAGTACTCCTACGCGTAAGCGGCTTCGTCGTCGACTTCTTCGAGGTCGTAACCGAAGTAATCCAGAATGTCATCCGCGAAAAGTTCCATCTCGCGGCAGGCAGCAGAACTGGGTTCTAACTCGCTGACACCTTTACCGGTTAGCAATGCGGTCGCATAGGCCACGCGGTTACCGAACAATGACAGCGACATGTCTTTCATCTCGGCCTGCATTTTTTGTGACAGATTGGCCTGCGGGTTCACCCGGTTCAGGACCATTTTGACGGGTGTTTTTTCCTGCCGCGCCATCTTAATGGTCGCTTGCGTCGCCCAGAGGTCGAGGGGTGACGGCTGCATAGGAATAATCACCATATCGGCATATTTCACCGCATTGCGCGCTTCTTTGTCGGCATGTGGCGGGCTGTCGATAATCACGAAATCAGCATCTTTTTGCGCATGCTGAATCTCGCGGCGCAGCGCCTCGCCATCGCAGGTGACGAAGTTAATCGGCGTGACAGATTCATGCTTCAGCTTCCGGCGAATCTGGAACCACTGCGTTAAGGATTGCTGCGGATCGACGTCGATCAGCGTCACTTTCAGGCCATATTCGCTGAGCATCACGCCCAAATGTGCGGCCACCGTCGTTTTTCCAGCGCCACCTTTTTGTTGCGCAATGCTGATGATATGTGCCATGTTGAACTCCGAGCTGTTACTATATTTAGTAGCAGCATAACGGCAAACAACCATATATTGTCAATACGCATGCCCACTCTGTCCACATCCATCGCTGATGCCCTCACCGCCCTCAGGCGCGGCGAACTCGTTGCGATGCCGACGGAAACGGTATACGGCCTTGCGGCCAATGCCTGTGACGAAACGAATGTTCAACAAATTTACCGCCTCAAAGGCCGCCCGTCGCACAATCCGCTTATCGTGCATGTGGCCAATGCCGCCATGGCGCAGCGTTATGTGACGTGGAACGCGCTTGCTCAAGCGCTTAGCGAGGCTTTCTGGCCCGGCGCGCTAACGCTGATTTTGCCTAAAAGGGCCGAGTGTCCCATCGCTCCTTCGGTGAGCGCGGGCGGCGACACGCTCGCCATGCGCTGCCCGGCGCACCCGATAGCGCACGCACTGATCGACGCCTTCGACGGCGGCCTCGCCGCCCCCAGCGCCAACCGCTCTGGCCGCCTCTCCCCAACACGCGCCGCTCATGTGGCAGAAGAATTTGCCGACAGCGATTTACTAATCCTCGATGGTGGCGCGTGCCAGATCGGACTGGAATCAACCGTCGTCGATTGCACCGGCGACACCCCACGCGTGTTACGACCGGGTAGCATTAGCGAAGACACACTAGTCTCTGTCACTCCGGCGAAGGCCAGTATCCAGCCGACGGTAACAATGGACCCATGCCTGCGCCGGGGTGACGAGACGGCACTCAAATCCCCCGGCCTGCTCACCTCGCATTATGCACCTAGCCTGCCTGTGCGCCTCAACGCCCGAGAAAAACGCGCAGGCGAAGCACTGCTCGGCTTCGGCGAGATGCCCTGCGACAAAAACTTAAGCTTCTCAGGCGATCTGCCAGAAGCCGCCGCCAACCTGTTTGATTATTTGCGTGAATTGGACCAGCCGCGATACAACTGTATTGCCGTCGCGCCCATACCGGAGTCCGGCATTGGCGCGGCTATCAACGACCGTTTGCGCCGTGCGGCAGCGGATCGTTAAAACGGATAATGCGTATTGCCCTGCGCAACAGCCTGCTGTTGCTGATAGGTCGACTGCGTCATCATCTCCGCGGCGCGGGCAACTTCCGGCGTGCGGGCGATGGAGACTAGTTTTTCGCCCAGCAACTTGCTTTCCAGAAGATGACACCCTGCCTGCTGCGCGATAAACATCGCCGCATCATGATCCCACGGATTGTTATGCGCGGCCCCACCCAGAAGCACCACGCCTTGATTTTCGCCATCGATCAGGCGGCAGATTTGATGCGCCGTTGAAAATTTCGCCGATGCTTTATCGCCGAGATTGGCCATGTTTTCGCCATAAGCCGGCCGCCAGATATCCGCCATTTTTTCTTTATCATTTACCCAGATCGCCGGCTCCACCCAATGATGCGCCAGCGCCTGCTTGATGCTGCTGAATGCGCCATTATGCTCAGACGCAGGTCTCTGCAAGGGAGAGAGCTTGCCATTCGTCACCTTCCACGCGCCGTGCGAATTGGCCAGATAATATTCATCGCATTCCGGAATCGCGACCACGGCGGTTTTGGTTTCCCATTCGCCCTTCGCATTCATTTCCTGATAGGCCAGCGTTTGCGAATAATAGGCTTTGCCTTGGGTGAACGGCTTGGTGCCATCAATCGGATCGACCACCCAACGTTTTTTAGTACGCGTCATCTGATCGCTAACTTCCGAGGCGCTTTCTTCGGCAAGGCATGGCAGTTCTTGATAGGCATTTAATTTGTCGAGGATAATCGCTTCGCATAAACGATCCGCTACGGTGACCAGATCATCGCCCTCATGCAAATCGGTCAATTGTAGGGCTTTAACCTCCACCTGCAACGCAGACGTATCGTCACTGCGCGCGATCGCGCCCCAGCGACGGGCTTCTTCGGCACCAGCCTGCGCGGCCTTTAGCATGGCCTCCAGACGTGAGTCGGTTAATGTTACTTTGGATGATTGTGGCGTTACATGCTGATTCATAGGCATGGATATAGCCGAAGCAATGCTTAAATCACGTTAAGATTTGATGACAGCCACTATCCACACACGTCGCTGCATTGAGGGGTTGCATTTTCATTTCCCCTTCGCTAATCCAATGCGGGAGTGTTCCCCGGTAGCTCAGTGGTAGAGCAGGTGACTGTTAATCACTTGGTCGCTGGTTCGAATCCGGCCCGGGGAGCCACTTAACCTTCCAACAACTTCCAATAGATTCCAGCAACCCCTCATGATACAAAGGGTTTTAGGCGCTTTCGCTTACAAGAAATTCTAATGAGTTTCAAAGAAAGCCAAACAGTTTGCGGGTATTTATAAGGGTATTCGCAAAGGATGGAAGGATAAATACCCGCTCATGAAGCTAACAGATGTAAAGTGCAAGACGGCAAAAGCTAAAGAAAAACCTTACAAGCTGCCAGACGGAAACGGGCTCTATCTCTACGTTACAGGCACAGGCGTCAAAAGTTGGCGCTATAATTACCGTATCCACGGCAAGGAAAAGACATATACGCTAGGAAAATACCCGCAGATAACGCTCGTTGAAGCACGCGATACCCACAAGCAGTTACATAAGAAGGTCACGCAAGGCTTTGACCCAATGCTTGAGAAGAAACATGCAAAGATCGTTGGCGGGGAAAATGCCGCTAACACGTTTGAGGCTATTGCGCGCGAATGGCATGAGCATAAGCAATCTGAGTGGACGGATAAATACAGCTTCACCATCATAAACCGCCTTGAGGTTGATGTCTTTCCACTCATTGGTTCTTTGCCGATTAGTGACATCACTCCCCCAGTGCTTCTCGGCTTATACCGAAGTATTGAAACACGGGGCGTCTATGAAGTGACTCGACGCATTAACCAGTATTGCAGCCAGATTTTCAGATATGCCGTAATCACTGGAAGAACTGAGCGCGATTTAACACGCGACATTCAGGGGGCTCTCAAAAATAAGAAGACTGAGCACCACGCAGCGATTGAGATTAAAGACCTGCCGGACTTGATTTGCTCACTTCAACGTAACGAAGCTCGCATGTATAAGCCCACACGCCTTGCCGTTGAATTAATGATGCTCACTTTTGTACGAACGAGTGAGCTCATTAACATGCGTTGGGATGAAATCGAGTGGGACAACAAGCGGTGGGTTATACCCGCAGAGCGCATGAAAATGAATCGGGCGCACATCGTCCCGCTATCTAAGCAGGCGTTACAGATACTTGAAGAGCTAAAAGGATATAACGGCCACCGTGAATGGGTGTTTGCCAGCCATACTCAACCTCGCAAGCCAATGAGTAACAATACCATATTAGCGGCGCTTTATCGCATGGGCTATAAAGGCAAAATGACCGGGCACGGCTTTAGAGCCTTGGCGCTTACCGCTTTGCAGGAGCGTCTTAACTACCCGTTCGAGATAGCCGATTTGCAACTGGCACACGCCAAGAAAAATTCATTAGGCGAAGCGTATGATCGCGCCCAGTTCATTGAGCAACGCACGAAGATGATGCAGGACTGGGGCAATTATTTAGACAAGCTTGGGCTGGAGGTGGGGCATGAATAATGAAGCGCAAATAGATGCTATCGAGCAATTTATTAAAGATAAAAACGACGCTCGTTACTCGGCAATATCTTTACTAAAGGACATATTAAAACGACAGGCCAAAAAGAAAATGACCAAGGCTCCGCGCCCATTGAAAATCGAACGTGATAAGCTGCTCCAAATACTTGCAAAAGAGCGAATCTCAAAAGAAACGCTCTTACTATTAATGTACCTTTTGGATTTGGATGAAACCAGGGGGAGAAATATCGACGGATTACGTTGGTCAATAGCGTTGCGCTTTTTTGTAGAAGCAGGACGACTTCCAAACGACGAAAATGATGGATTAATCGCGGAATGTGGAAGGCACGTAAAAGAACAGCTAAAAGCAAATTGTGAAACGGACATTACAGAACACCACGACAAGAATATTTCAAAGCTAAGTAAACGTAAGGACTTCTGTGATGAGGTGGAGTATTTTATTGCTCTCAAGAATCAGAGCGCTAGCGGTCCAGTCTCGTTAGGCGACTATATGGCATACTTAACTGAACTCTGCATGGAAACTGAGTTGAAAAAGTATTTGTCTGACTAAGAAAAATAAAAATAAGCCCTTTTTTCTTATCCTAGGGGCAAGCTCAACGTAGAGTTAAGCTGACTTCATTAGCAACTAATGGAGTTAAATATGTCTGATAAAATCCTACGACTTCCAGAGGTGAGAGACCGTACCGGCCTTCCCACCTCCACAATTTATTACCTTATCAATCGTAACGAATTCCCAAAGCAAACGCGCTTAGGCTGCCGGCAATTAATAATAATGGATATCGCTGGAATTTTGGCACGTCGAAATTGGGCTTTAGCTGAGACAGAACTATTCGTTAAAGCTATTTGCAAGGCTGCAAAAGATAATAACGTTTCTGAGCGAATTGCTTCAGTGAAAGCTACCTATGATAAAGTAGCGTCAGGGGAACCTTGCACGGGACTGCCTAGCCTAGAGCAAAAGCTTGGGCGTGATGTGGTAACTAAGTTTACTGAATTTCTTGATATTACCGACGCCATAACTGCGCACAGCCATGGATGTATTGCCGAGCAATGGGATTTACCTAAAGGCATTGACCCATTCACTGATTTAGCTAACGCGCATCTTCGGATATTGTTTGACTGGGCATACGAGTGAGCAAGGTGTCTTTATGTTCCATGGCGACTGATCGAATGGAAAGTCTACACTGATTCGAACCATTCAAGACATGATGGGTACCTATGCTATCCAAGCCAATAAAAAAGCGTTTCTTAAAACGCATAGCAACAAATCCAATGATCTTGTTGAGCTAGATCGTAATCGCTTGGTTGTTACGACTGAGATTGAGAAAGCTGAGAAACTTGATGAAGCAATCGTAAAGCAAATTACTGGTGGAGACAGGATGCGGGAGCGGAACTTACATGAGAAAAATCGTGAGTTCTTGCCGATATGTAAGATCGTATTTTTAATGAACTATTTACCCGAAATATCTGGCATAGATCATGGGATATGGCGTCGCGTTCATGTTGTGCCATTTAATGTTAAAATAAGCGAAGATGAAAAAGACCCTCACCTTAAAGACAAGCTAACCGCAGAATGGCCTGGAATACTTAATTGGATTCTAGCTGGTGCACGAGTGTGGTATGATAAAGGTTTAATGCCACCGAAAAGCGTGACTTCTGCGACCCAAACTTACCGCTCCCAAATGGATAATGTTGAAGAGTTCATTAATGAGTGCTGTCAAAAAGGCAATAGCGATTCGTATCGAGTTAGCGATGGCACGCGCTACATTTAGCGCTGAACGAATAATGAAGCGATAGTCGGCCTTTTGAAAATGTGTTTGCCTCGATTTAGGGCTATAAAGTTCATGAATCGGACGATAGCCCGACACAAGGCGCATCAGAAAGCCAACAAAACTTCCGTGCTTATCAAAAGCAATATCACTAGGATATGCGATAAGTTCAGTTTTAGATGCAAGGCCTTCTTTAACCATCGCACATACTTTATCTTCACGGGCGGATCGTAGCTTGGGGTTGTAAATTTTAACGACTAAGCCGCTATTGCCCTTTATCTCAAAAACCTCGCCTTCACCGCCTTTGCCGATAGACTTGCCAACCATAGTTGGTTTGCCGTCGATAACGATTTCCTTCACAGTTAGATTCCAGATATAAGAATTAATGTTTTATCATCATCCGTACGCTCGCAAACTGCAGGACTGGCGAGATATGTTTTCAATTTTCTAGACAAGTCGGTTAAGTGCCCAAGAGTTTCAACCGAATCTATCGGGCGTATCATTGGCACAAAAAAAGGCGTATGTGCCTTGTTTTCAGTATGCGAGAGCGCCAATTCACCAACTCCATCCGAAAACAATGCAAATGCGTCAAATTCCATAGGGGAGCGCGCCACGTTTAATCGAGGCTCAGGCTCATCGGTTATAAAGTAAGTTGTGGAGGCATATTCGCCGTTTTCCGGCCAGCATAGCACTTCCCACTCAGAATCACGGCGACCAACAATCGCACTATCTCCAATATGCGCGGTAATGATTTCGCTCGGAGAAACCATTAATACAGCTAAGGTTGCTGCAAACTGTCTCGGTGTCGTATCTCGATTAGTTGCTATGGCTCCGATTCGATCTCTTATGCTGTCAATCCAATCAGCTACTACGTTTTCGTTAGGTAGGCAGTCGTTATTATTTATCCATTCTCGAAACAAAACGGCAAATGTACGGCTAACAATCCAAGCCCCGTTTCTTCCATAGAGCGCGCTGCCAGCCCCATCTGAAACTAAAGCAAAAATGTATTTTTCTTTTACGAGTGATACGACATAGGCATCCTGCAACTTATCGTCTGATTGTATGTGCGACGTACCAATGTCAGATGCGGACGCCCAACGCCAAGCCAAAGCTCTATCCAGCCATAGCCCAGCCGTCAGGCGCGGCAGGATTCTCTAGTTGCACATGATCTCCCGGATTTGATTGGGAAACCGCGCTAAGCGAACTAGATAACCATTGAAAGAGCTCTTTAAATGCCAGCCCTTTGAGTTTAAGCGGTTGTCGAGTCGCAATTTCCGACAATATATTCATATCCGCATCCTCGACTCCGACAGCATAAAACATGAACTCTTTACGCTCTTCACCTTCATGAACGCGCTTTTTTGCCTGCTCCCAGTCATCCGTTGGAGCGCCATCGGTAATTAAAAATACCCAAGGTCTGTAATACTTCACCCCATTTTCACGATAGCGGTCTTTGCGTTCCCGTAGCATATCCAAGCCCGTTAAAATTGCATCTCCCATTGGAGTGGCGCCATTAGCCTCTAGCGCCTCAGGATAGAAGTGATCCACCGTAGCAAAATCGGATCGCCTCTCTACAGGGCCGAATGTCACCATTGCCAGCTCAACCCTTTTGGATGCCATAGAATCGCCCAACAATTCTTTCCGCAGCGTAGCTAGCCCCTCATTTAGTTGAGATATTGGAGCCCCGCTCATCGAATATGATGTGTCCAGTAACAAAATAACCGGACAGCGTTGTTCCGGGTTTTCTGCAAATTCTGCATCACTAAATGGCTGCTGTTCAAAATCATCCATGCCTTATGCCTCGCATATTTATTTATCTGAAATGGTTAACTGATTATCATAAACAGTTATAACTGTGATAAACGGTATAGACGCAAAGTCAATAATATCGGTATGTCATTGAGCCTGGAGTCGATTTTTCTCGGCTCACTAGGTGGTTGCTCTGTTGCGCGCTCCCGATTTTAATACATCACACATCTGTCATACCGCATTGAGCAAAACGTCAACAAACATAGGAAT
>DDZS01000059.1:68425-96259 GCA_002346425.1 Alphaproteobacteria bacterium UBA3002 | reverse complement strand
TCGCATAATTCAGCAATTGTTTTTCACCCGTCGGGTTGGGATTATCGGTGATGTATAACTGTTGCAGCACTTCAGTAGGATCGCCGTTAATATCATCCCATGCAGCATCGAAGGCTTGCGTAGCGGTAATGGTAGCAGGATTATTTGCCGTGAAACGCAGATCAGACTGAATATCTTCCAGATAGGTTTCCAAATCGCGTTGCTGGCCGTTTGCTACTGCTTCTAACGTTGAGAACTCTTCCTGAGTTAATGCCTCTTCCGAATAAGAGATACCGATGTAACTCACGATGATACAAATAAGCAGGGCCGACAGAATAATCTGAGCGGGCACTTTCCACGCAATTTTTACATGTTTAAAATCTAGAATATTTCTCATTTTTCACCCTGCGATATCGAATTGTTATTGATTTCATCTATGCGCTATCCGCCAATCGCGCTCAATGTATTTTAGGTGTAACAGCTTTCCGGCATTGGTAAAAGCAGCAGAACCTTTGCCGTTGTGACAAAACTGCCGCCATAATGTGTTAAGAACACACGCTACATGACGGATTTCGCTCAATTTTTACGTGTCTCATCTGCGCAGCATTTGCGTCTAGGATGAGCATGTTGCCCGGAGAAACTGTGCCAACTTGCGCCAATAATTGTAAGGCCCATAGTGCTTGCCAACTTCCAACGATGCCTGCGGTGCTGCCAAGAATACCTGCTTCGCTGCACGCGGTATCATCCGTGCCGGGCTCAATATCCGGGTACAAACAGGCGTAACATGGTTGACCGGTGAAATAATAAACCTGTCCATGCCACCCTGCGACGGCTGCGGAGACCAGTGGTAGGGAGAGCGTCACGCACGCCCGATTCACCGCCAGCCGCGTGGCAACCCGATCCGAGGTATCAAGCACCAGATCATGTCCCTGTAATAAGGCCGTCGCGTTCTTGTCATCCAGCATCTGCGTGATGGACGATACTTCACAATCGGGGTTTAGATCGTTCAGGCTTTGTTGCGCCGCTTCCGCTTTAAAGTGTGTCACGTCAGCTGTCTCAAACAATATCTGCCGATGCAAATTAGAAAGCGCCACCCGGTCGCCATCGATAAGAGTGATGTGACCCACACCCGCGGCGGCGAGGTAATAGAGCACCGGTGAACCTAGCCCGCCAGCACCGACCACGGCGACCTTCGCCGTACGCAATCGCGCCTGCGCCGTGTCCCCGAAACCGGGCAAAATCATCTGCCGCGCATACCGCTGCGCCTGATCATGCATAAACTCCATATCCGAAGCATAGCACACGCATTCCCCGCGTCACGCCGAACCTAAAGAGTTTTACGAAAGCCAAAACCACTAGACTTGACAAACTTAGTCTTGGTTGTCAGCCTATGCCCCATCCTCAACGCCCGGTTGTTAGAAGGAGAGAATATGCGAGTGTTCATTTTATTTCTATGCTTAGGCGGTTATGTAAATATGGCGTATGCTATGGGCGATCGTCCACCCGCGCCCGATCCCGAATGCTTTGCCAGCGATAAGCTGCGCGTGGAGATAGGCGGTGAGAAATTCGCCTTTCCACGGAATAAGATCACAACAATAGAAGGGGAAAATATCCCTAATACAACACCCGGAAGCGCTACTGGGAAAACCATGTGCCAAAAGCCGACAGATGGCTCCCTGGAATTAACATCCTTCATGGTAGAAATAACACCGGATGGTTGTGACCCTAAAAAAAAATCATACGCAGCATGTGGCGGCAAAATAATTCAGATTATTTTACAAGACATGGATAGCTTAGATATTGCTGATGCGGATTCTGAAGTGAAACGAAGGAATAGTACTGGCAACAAGGGTCGCTACCATTTTCAGTACGGCAATATAATGACAATGGTGCAATTCAGAATAGCCAATTATGGCTTAACGTCTGATGACGAAATTAAACTCAATGAAGAGATATTGTCACCTGTAAAAAGCTATTTAAACAAAGCCAAGCAATAGGAGAAGCGAATGCCATTTACTTTGACCTCAGCGCAAAAGACAGAATTAGAATCCTTGCATGATAGCTTGAATGACCCTGAAGTTAGTTATAACACGAGTGACAGATCCGGATACGCGCAACTCTATGTAAAGATTCTCAGTTATATGGATGCTTGGGATGCAATTTCTGGAAATGATTTAACCCTGAGTGAGGTGCAAAGCAAGTTGTGGATTGAAGGGGCGCTTGGTGTTAATACCGAAAACAGCCTGCAATCAGATTTTATTCGAAAATATAATAATGCGCAGAAACAGCTCAGAGAAGGCTCGGGAGTATCAGATGCCGAGATGAATAGGGTATCTGATGAAATCGCTTATGATGTAGCGGACGATATAATTTTAAACAACAGTTTGCCAGCTATTGATACCATTGCAAATACGGATGCAGAACCTGCAGCACGGGTTTTATTTGGCGAAGATAATTTAGGTGGGTGGGCGGGAAATCCGCTGTTTTTGTTTCTGGGGCATGACGCTTCCTTCAACAACAACATCATCGGCGATGGCAGCGATACCTATGACTTATTGGCGATGTCGCAGATTATGTATGAGACCTTCCTCGATGTTGGCATTTCGAACTTCGGGATGTCGGATTATATTGGGTTGGTCACTGGCGGCTTCTGGGGAACCGATGCAGGGCAATTACTGTTTGGTGCAGGTTATTCCACCATCGCCTCTCAATCGGCTCCTGTCATCAGTGCCGCAATTGATAGCATCAACACCATGCTGGACGAGCATTACGAAATCGGCAAAACATCCTTGTCTGAATTTATTGTAACTAATGACCTAATCCTCGGTTCCATGGAAGATGACACGCTCGCTGCCGATAATGGTGACGATAAATTGATGCATGGCGGCGATGGAGATGATTCTCTGACCGGCGGTGATGGGGACGATATCCTCGATGGAGGACTGGGCGATGATACGCTGGTCAGCAGTCTCGGCGAAGATACGCTAATGGGCGGTGAAGGGATGGATGTGTATCAAGTGCATTTGGATGGTAACGGACTAGGGACTTACAAACTACAAGATAACCTTGTCATCGACGATATCGATGGGCGGTTTATAGTTGATTTTGAAGATGCTGTAGAAGAAGTATTTGATGAAAGTTTTTATGTTGCACCATGGGACCAAAATCTCGCATATTTTTCTAATCTCTTTCCAAACAGTAACGGTAGCCATTTCCAAATAAAGTTAAACTTAAACAATAATAATGCAATCTTTGAGTATGTTCCGATTGATTACGATAACCCTCCCCCATCAGGCTGGATGCCAACTTATGAGTACCAAACTTTCACTATCACCATCATGGGCCTTACTTCGTCAAATGGGGTGTATAACAGCAACATCACCATCGATCCCACTGATCACACGCGGTTAATATTCGATTTTGAGCGTGACGATGCGCCACCCGGCGAATCGACGGCTGGGGACGGCGGAAGCAATAGTTTCAGCGGTGGCGCTGGCAATGACACCTTATGGGGCAATGGCGGCGACGATACTTTATACGGCCTCGCCGGAAATGATGCGATGTATGGCGGGGAGGGCGATGATGCCCTCAACGGCGGCGCAGGCAATGACACGGTTGCCGGCGATGCCGGACGTGACACCGTCTGGGGAGACGAGGGGGCCGATCTGGTCACGGGCGGCGATGCCAATGATACGCTCTATGGTGGGGATGGCGATGACACGGTCGATGGTGGCACCGGCGCGGATTTAGTTACCGCCGATGCGGGCGCAGATTATGCGTTAGGCGGCCTTGGCGACGATCAAATCTACGGCAATAGCGGCAATGATTCTCTGTTCGGGCAAGACGGTAACGATACATTGCAGGGCGAAGCCGACGATGATTATGTCGATGGAGGGGCCGGGGCAGACGGCGTCTATGGTGGCGATGGCAATGACGTGCTCTATGGTCAGGCAGGCAATGACTGGCTGGATGCTGGCGCGGGCAATGATTTTCTACATGGCGGCATGGGCACCGATGGCCTGACCGGCGGTAGCGGCGTCGATGTATTTCTGTTTACGGATGCAGCGGAATCAACCCTATGGAACGGCGACTGGATTTACGATTTCGTCTCCGGAACCGATAAGCTGGATCTCAGCGCGATTGCCACAGGGATTGCGTTGATTGGCGGGAGTGCATTCTCCGGCAACACGGGGCAGGCCGAAATGCGCCAATATGCTTCCGGCACTAATACGGTGGCGCATCTGGATGCAAATGGCGATACGCTGGTGGATCTGGAAATTGTGCTGGCCGGGCAAATAACGCTAGCCGCGGGCGATTTATTGTATAATTGACCAGGAAACTGATGGTGCCGATGGGGAGAATTGAACTCCCGACCTCGTCATTACCAATGACGCGCTCTACCACTGAGCTACATCGGCACAGGTTCAGTAACAGGGGTCATACTAAATCATCAAAGGCTTATCAAGCGCCGATATGCATGCCAACGCGTTCTTGCTAGACCTTGGACGCTTATGCTAATTTAAACCATGGCCGAGAAACCTTCCGAGCACAAAGACGACAAGCAACAGCGGCTGGAAAAGGCGTTGCGGCAGAATCTGCGGCGACGTAAGGCGCCTCCGAAGCAGGAACCTGCGGCTTGAGCCATCATCCCAAGCTAACCAAACGCCAGATGATCCGCATGCGCAACAAGCGGAATCAGATGATTTTTCAGCATGCGCGCATCCATCAGGCGGAACATAACCGGATAGTAGAAGACGAATTGATGGCGCGGCTGTCGCAAGACGATGGCAAAACCACGGAACAGCGGGCGGAAGACAAGGAAGTCTGGAGTGCCAAAACCCAAATGGTGCGCAACCGGATTACCGGCAAACGCACCAAAGCCAAGGAACGCTGGAACCGTTTTGCAGGCACATCCGGGGGCGGCGCTCGCGGCTTGTAATTTCTAACCGACTGCGATACATCCTGATTCATGACGAAGACTCCGCCCCAACGCCCCGGAAAACGGATTAAGAAAAAAGCCAGTTTGCTGCCGATCATTGGTGGCGTGGCGGTGATGTTGATCATCGTCGCCGTGGCCTACACGCAATTAAAGCCCGATCCTCGGTTGGAAGTGCCATATCTGGGTCGGGGTGATGTGGTGTATGATGTGCAAATCGGCTATCAGCCGGGCGTGAATTATTGTCGATCTTCCCGCTTCCCGCTCGATGTTATTGTTACTTCAGAAAAAGACGTAGAAGCGCCGCAACTGGGTTATTGGAGCGATACGCTGACGATGGCGCAAACCGGCGTGATGGAAGGCCGCATTGCCTTGTCGCCATTGAAGGCTGGGGAACCGTCGCGTTATGTATTCGAATTCCAGCGCGAGAAAGCCCGGCCTCGTCATGAATTGTGGTTCTATCCGACCTTGGTTGAAGATCAGGGGTTAGAGCGCCCGGTCGATGTGTCACCGCCGCTGTTGATTTTATCACGGCAGCAAGAGGTCATGCGCGTAAACTCGATGGAGCGCGTGCAGTTCTATATCGCGAATTGCGGTGATATTCCGTTGGCTGATACCGAAATCGAAATCTGGCCTTCTGCGCCGATTGAGATCACGCGACAAAATCCATATCAAAGTTATGAGATGACGGAAGTTGAGGGCGATATTAAGCCGTGGCATTTACGCATCGACGCAATTCCGACCGGCTCGGTCACGCCTGTGCAGTTTCAGTTTATCCCGAAAGCCGCAACTGAGCAGCTCACCTTTACGATCGAAGTGAAAAACGGCGAGACCGAAAAAGGCAGCGACACGCGCGACATGCCGCTCGGCTCGGTAACAGGTAACTAATTTTTTTTATCAGGTAGGACACCATGGCAGGCCATAGTAAGTTTAAAAACATCATGCATCGCAAAGGCGCGCAGGACAAAAAACGCGCCAAGATTTTCAACCGTTGCGCGCGCGAAATTATTGTCGCGGTGAAAGCCAGCGGAGACGATCCGTCGATGAATCCGCGGCTGCGGCTGGCGCTACAAAATGCGCGCGCCGAAAACATGCCGAAAGACAAAATCGAGAATGCGATTAAAAAAGGCATGGGCGCGACGGATGGCGAGAATTACGAAGAAATCCGCTATGAAGGTTATGGGCCCGGCGGGACGGCGTTACTGGTTGAGGTGATGACCGACAATAAAAACCGCAGCGCGTCGGAAGTGCGTGCAGCCTTTACCAAATATGGTGGGAATCTGGGCGAAACCGGGTCAGTCAATTTCATGTTCGATCGGTTAGCGGAAATTACCTATCCGTATGAGACAGCGTCGGAAGAAGCGATGTTCGAAGCGGCGCTGGAAGCGGGCGCGGATAATTGCGAAATCGATACCTATATCGATGATAAAGACGATGAACAAAAAATTCATCGCATCACCTGCGCGCAGGAAGATTTCGGCACCGTCCGCGAAGCGCTGGAGCAAAGTCACGGCGAAGCGCGTAGCGCTAAATTGATCTGGGAGCCGCAAAATACCAATCCGATTGATGAGGACAAAGCCGGATCACTGATGAAATTGATCGAAGTGCTCGAAGACAATGACGACGTGCAAAATGTCGTCGGCAATTTCGAGATCAGCGACGAGGTGGCCGAGAAGCTGGCTTCTTAGGGTGGCATCACAACGCATATTAGGCGTCGATCCCGGCCTCGTCAAAACCGGCTGGGGCATTATTGAAGCAACCCAAAATAGCGCGCAATTTGTAGCCTGTGGGATTATTCGCCCGGACACCAAAGCATCGCTCGCCGAACGGCTGCAGCAATTGCATACCGAATTACAGAAAATTATTGCTACATATCAACCCGCCAGCGCTGGGCTGGAAGAAACCTTTGTCAATGTCAGTGGATCTTCCACGCTGAAACTGGGGCAGGCGCGCGGCGCCTTATTATTATCGCTGCAAATTGCTGGCTTAAGCGTGGGCGAATATGCACCCAACACCATCAAAAAAACCGTTACTGGCCAAGGCAAAGGCAGTAAAGATCAGGTGGCAATGATGGTCATGACATTATTGCCGCAAGGCCGGGCAGATATTGAAAAAGCAGGTGAAGATGCACGTGATGCATTGGCCGTCGCATTGACGCATGCGGCATTTAGCTCCTTAAAATGAAAAAGGTTACGCTTGCGTTAGCCGCAAAGCGCAACCGTTCTCTATGTAAACCGTCTAAGCGACGACGGCTTCGCCCTTCATATAGCGCGAAAATTCATCGGCATAATGCTGCGTCATTTTGCGATTCTGTGCTGGCGTAGCTTTCTCTTGTAGTTTCGGGAAGAAATCGCGCTCTTCCTCAATCATGTGATGCAACACGGCGTCATGAATTTCTTCAAGCTTATTGGTATATTCCTCGCTCATTTTATCTTTGATTTGATCGAGCGCGACCATTTGCATTTTGGCCAAGGCTTGTTCCGCGTAAGCATGTTTAGCATCGGACGCTGAATCTTCCAGTTTCATGAACGGGTAAATAATCGCTTCTTCGGCGATCGAATGGCCAGTCAGTAATCCCGCCAGTTCCGTTTGCAGGCGCGCGCGTTGGGTAGCGTTCGATGCTTCTTTCACTGCTTGAAAAGCGGCTTCGATAGCTTCATGGTGGTCGAGAATGGTTTTAAACCACGTGCTTGTGGCATGGCGCTTGGCTTCGGCACGTATAGCAGCGCGTTGATGGTCGTCATAGGTCGGTGTCATACCGATCATTTCTTGGGCTTTTTCAGCAAAGGTTGCCATGGGTAAATCTCCATATTGTCATGGTTGTTGTGATAGTATCGGGAATCATACTTCAACCTTTCTTCAGCACGCTATGAGGTTAAGGGGCTAAAATAGTGTGTTTTTCATAAAAATAAGATGCACGCGGATCTCTCGGGAGTAACGCACAGCTTTTTGCTTACAGACGGGGTGAAACCATGTACCCTTCGCCGCATGATTGGCTCATTAAAAGGACGGGTGGAAGAAATCGGCCCCGATCATCTGGTGGTGGATGTGAATGGTGTTGGTTATCTGGTGTTTACCCATCCGCGCATGTTATCGAAAACGGAGACTGGGACCGCTGTGGCGCTCACCATCGAAACCCATGTGCGTGAAGACCATATCCATCTTTACGGCTTTGCCAATAAAGCCGAGCGCGACTGGTTTCGCCTGCTCACCACGGTCCAGGGTGTCGGCGCAAAAGTAGGGCTGGCCATTTTGGGCATGTTTACACCAGACCAGTTACACACCATCATTGCCGCGCAGGATCAGAAGCAGATGACCGCGGTCAATGGCGTCGGCCCAAAAGTGGCCACCCGCATCGTGACCGAGCTAAAAGGCAAAAGCGATGCGCTCTTAAGTTTTACACCCGTAGCGCAAACCGGCCCCATCGTCGCACCGGCTCCGGGCCGTAGTGAGGGCGGGGCAACGGGAGATGCCGTTTCCGCGTTGGTCAATCTCGGCTATGGACGCAGCGAAGCCTATACGGCGGTGAATAAAGTGGCCGATGGTACCTCCGATACCGGGGCCTTGATTCGTTTAGCGTTGAAAGAGCTGGCATGAATCAGCCGCTTACCACGCCCGAAATATTAGAAGAAGATGCACCCGATGCCTCGCTACGTCCGCTTAGTTTAGCGGATTTTACCGGCCAGCCGCAGGTCCGGGAAAATTTACAGATATTCATTACCGCCGCGCGCAAACGCGGTGATGCGCTGGACCATACATTGTTTTATGGACCTCCGGGATTAGGGAAAACCACGCTGGCACAAATCGTGGCAAAAGAAATGGGCGTGAATTTCCGCGCCACCTCCGGCCCGCTGCTGACCAAGGCAGGGGATCTGGCGGCGCTGCTGACCAATCTGTCCGAAGGTGATGTATTATTTATCGACGAAATTCATCGCCTGAACGCAGCCGTGGAAGAAGTGCTCTATCCGGCGATGGAGGACTTCAAGCTCGACCTAATTATTGGGGAAGGCCCGGCGGCGCGCAGCATGCGCATCGACCTGCCGAAATTCACATTGGTGGGTGCGACGACCCGACTAGGACTGTTGTCGAATCCTTTGCGTGACCGATTCGGCATTCCGCTCAAATTACAATTTTACTCTGCCGATGACTTGCAAAAGGTCATCCTGCGTGCGTCAGATAAACTGGCATTGCGCTTAGCCGAGGACGGGGCTCAGGAAATCGCCAAACGTTCCCGCGGGACCCCGCGCATCGCCATTCGCCTATTACGCCGCGTGCGCGACTTTGCGGATGCTGAAGACACTGTCATCGTTAATGCCGCGCTGGCAGACACCTCGCTGAAGCGCTTGGATGTCGATGAAAAAGGGCTGGATCATTCCGATCGGCGCTACCTCCACTTCATCGCTGAACATTATGGCGGCGGCCCGGGGGGGATTGAAACCATCGCCGCCGGTCTTTCTGAACAGCGCGACTCGCTGGAGGAAACCATTGAGCCGTTTCTCATCCAGCAGGGCTTTATCGCCCGCACCCCGCGCGGGCGCATGTTAACGCAAACCGCTTACGCCCATATCGGCCTGACCATGCCAAAAACGCTCAATCCGAATCAATTTGATTTATTGGACGAATAATGCCGTTTCTCGATCAAGTTCATCATACTGAATATCGCGTTTATTACGAAGACACCGACGCGGGCGGTATCGTCTATCACGCCAATTATCTGAATTTTGCCGAACGCGCACGCACCGACGCCCTGCGCGAAATGCATATTAACCAGACCGAATTCCGAGAAAGCACCGGCTGTATTTTCGTTGTGCGCCATGCAGAGATTGAATATAAGGCCTCGGCAATCCTCGACGACCTGCTGCGCGTCACCACCGAAGTCACACATATCGGCAATAGCTCGATGAAGATGTTGCAAGTGGTGTGGCGCGATGACATTGAACTTGCGCGGATGCATATCCAGATAGTATGTGTGGGGGCGAACAGGAAAGCCGTGCGCATACCGCAGGATATTACCGCCTGTCTACGTAGCCATATGATGAAGGAGTAACCATGGCCAATACTGCAGTCAGCCCCGTCACCGCGACCGAATTAGCGGGCAATGTGAACCACGATCTCTCGCTGATCGGGCTGTTTATGAATGCAGACCCGCTGGTGATGCTCATCATGGTCCTGCTGATCCTGATGTCGCTGCTTAGCTGGGCGATTATTATCGATAAACAATATACCTTCAAATTGCTGAACCATAAGACCAGCAAATTCGAAGAAGATTTCTGGTCGGCGGAGTCGCTGGATAATTTCTATGCGCGCGTAACGAAAAAAGGCGGCAGTCACCCGATTGCGGCGATGTTTACGACCGCCATGGAAGAGTTTCAAAAATCGCAGAAAAATGTGCGCCGCACCGGTACCGCTAGTGACGACGCGATCTCAGCGGAAACCATGCAACGCATACAGCAGATGATGATGGTGACCCGCAATCGTGAACTGGATAAGGTCGAAAAAGGTCTGGGCTTTTTGGGCTCGGCGGGTTCGTCCGCACCCTTTATCGGTCTGTTCGGTACGGTAATCGGGATTATGAATAGTTTCACCTCGATCGCGGGCAATAACAATACGTCGCTTGCTGTCGTGGCGCCGGGGATTGCCGAAGCGCTGTTTGCTACGGCGATTGGCCTGTTTGTCGCCATTCCGGCGGTGCTTGCGTATAACAAATATTCGCAAAGTCTGGGCCGTTTTACGGGCCGTCTGGACGATTTCAGCGTTGAATTTGTCGCTTTGTTAAGCCGTCAGGGTCGGGGCCGTTAAGATGGGAATGGGTGTCGGCGGGGGCGGAGCTTCGCATCGCAATACCGGTCGCGGCTATCGTGGACAGCAATTTACCGAAATCAACGTGACGCCTTTTGTCGATGTGATGCTCGTGCTGCTGATCATCTTCATGGTGACCGCACCGATGTTAACCGCCGGAGTCGTGGTCGACCTGCCGCAATCAGCGGCGAAACCTGTTCCGGGGAATGATGAGCCGCTAACAGTATCAGTCAATAAAGCGGGCGATATTTTCATTCAGGAAACCCCGACTGACTTGGAAGATTTGGGCGCTAAACTGCAAGCGATCACCGGTGAAAAAACCGAGACACGCATTTTCATTCGCGGCGATAAAGGCATCGATTACGGACTGGTCATGAAAGTCATTGGTGAGATTAACAAAGCCGGTCTGCTGAAAGTGGCACTCATCAGCGAAGTGCAGGGATAACGATCCGCATGCAACGCGGCCTGACCTTTTCTATCCTACTGCATCTGGCCATGCTGTTAATCATGGCCTTTGGCTTCCCATTGCTTTCGAAATGGGACGAGGAGCCCACGCCTATGGCGCTCTCGGTCGAAATGGTACCGATTTCCGACGTCAGTAATTTAAAGAAATCGCAATTGCCGGTCCGCGATAAGGAAGAGGTGAAGCCGAAACCCGTCGAGCAGGAGAAGCCGAAAGCGCAACCAAAACCGGCGCCTATGCCTGACGAGCCGGAACCGGAACCCGAGCCGCTGCCGGAAAAACCGAAAGATGAACCGAAGCCAGAGCCCAAAAAAGAAGAGCCGAAGCCGAAAAAACCTGAGCCGAAACCGGAAGAAGTGTTGAAAGACCTGACCCCGAAAGAGGCAGAAAAAACGGAAGAGACGGAAAAGAAGCCGGAAAAAGAAGAGCCTGCCAGTACCAAAAGCAAGTCGGATAATTACGATCCGGGTAAACCGCTATCGATCAGCGAGAAAGATGCGATTCGCAGTCAGTTCGCCAAATGCTGGCGCATGCCAGCGGGAGTACGGGGCGATTACACATTAAGCGTGATTGTGCGCGTGTTGATGAATGCGGATGGTTCGGTGAAACAGGCGGGCATCACTAAGGCGCAGGCCGGGCGCTATACCTCAGACCCGATTTTCCGCGCAGCGGCGGATAGTGCCCTACGCGCGGTACAATTATGTAGTCCGCTTAAAAACCTACCGGCAGATAAATACCAGACATGGAAAGATTTGGAGCTGAATTTCGATCCGCGCGAGATGCTCTACTAGACTTTTTATGGCAATGCCTTACATTACCCACGACGCTTTAACCGCAGGAGATATGCATGCGCGCTTTTGTAGCCTTTGTTAGTTTAATTCTCGTCGCTTCCGCCGCTTCGGCGCAGTTGCGCATCGACATCACCCGCGGCCATATGGAGCCGGTGCCGGTGGCCATTACCGATCTGGGCGATACCCAACGCGGTCGTGAGATTGCCAATGTCATTAAAGCCGATCTGGAACGCTCTGGCCTGTTCCGCGCGATCGATAAGCAAGCCTTCATTCAACAAATTACCGACGGTGCCACCGTGCCACGCTTCGCCGATTGGCGGCAGATCAGTGCGCAAGCGCTGGTGACCGGCGGTGTGCAGGTGAATGGCGATAAAATGGTGGTGAATTTCCGCCTGTGGGATACCGCGATTGAACAGCAAGTAGCCGGGAAAGAATTCAACACCTTTGACCGCAACTGGCGCCGCACGGCGCATCTGATCGCCGATGAAATCTATAAACGCTTAACTGGCGAAGATGGCTATTTTGATTCGCGTATTGTCTATGTGGCAGAAAGTGGCCCGGCAACGAAACGTGTCAAACGTCTGGCAATTATGGATCAGGATAGTGAAAACCATAAATTCCTGACCGATGGTGCTGACCTTGTGCTGACGCCGCGTTTCTCGCCTAGCAGCCAGGATATTTTATACATGTCCTACAAAAATAAAACACCGCGTGTGTATTTGCGGAATCTGCAAACCGGCCGTGAGCAATCGCTCGGAACTTTCCGCGGTATGAGCTTCGCGCCGCGCTTCAGCCCGGATGGCAGCAAAATGGTGATGTCGATTGCCGATGGCGGGAATACCGAAATCGTCGAAGTGAATCTGCGCAATGGCGGCCAAAACCAGCTGACCAACAGCCCGGGTATTGATACATCTCCAAGCTACTCACCGGATGGCCGTGAGATTGCCTTTGAATCCGATCGTGGTGGCAGTCAGCAGATTTACATTATGAGCGCTGGTGGTGGCGGTGCCAAACGCATCAGCTTCGGTGAAGGCCGCTACGGGACGCCCGTATGGTCACCGCGCGGTGATCTGATTGCGTTCACTAAAATGCTGCGTGGCAAATTCTATATCGGCGTGATGCGCACCGACGGCTCGGGCGAGCGCCTGCTCACTGAAAGCTGGCTAGATGAAGGCCCAACTTGGGCCCCGAATGGCCGCGTGATCATCTTCTCGCGCCAATGGCCGTCTTCATCGCGCCAAGTGGGGCGTTCGCGTCTCTACTCGGTGGATGTCACCGGGCAGAATCTGCGTGAAGTGCCGACCCCAACTGACGCGTCTGATCCGGCTTGGTCACCGCTATTGCCTATGTAACCCGCACCGCGCTACTGGCTCTATCGCTTGGGCTGGCGACGGCATGCACCGATGCGGCATTGTGGTTAGCCAACCAGCCCGTCTCGGTTGAGAAAAGCCGCGATGATGTCGCCTATGGCCCAGAATCGCGGCAACGGTTAGATTGGTATGGTGAAGCCGAGGACAGACCGCTGATTGCCTTCTTTTATGGCGGCGGCTGGACATTCGGTGATAAATCAGACTATGCCTTCGTCGCCGATACATTGGTAAAGCGCGGCTATCAGGTCGCGGTGATCGATTACCGATTATCGCCCGAAGTTGCGTTTCCCGTTTTCGTCGAAGACAGCAAACTTGCACTACATTGGCTACGGAAACAAACCGATGTACCACTCATTGCAATGGGGCATTCTGCCGGTGCCTATAATGCATTAATGGCCGTGGCGCAGGGCGCGCCCGCCGATCTGGCAATCGGCCTTGCCGGGCCGTATGCGTTTATTCCCAAGGAAGAAAAATACAAACGGATTTTTGCGAGTGCCGACCCAATCGCAGAAATGCATGTAGGAACGTATGTAACACACAATATGCCCACCACATTATTGCTCCATGGGACGGATGACACGACAGTTATGCCGTTAAATACTACGAAACTAGCCGATGCCTTGGATAGTAACACGATACCGAATCGGGTGATTTTCTATCCCGATACCGGGCATTATGGCATCATGCGGCCTTTCGCCGCGTTTGGATTATCAGATTCGCCGCTGGTCGATGATATCGATCAGTTTATCCAGACGCATGTAGGGGATGCGCGTGATGCAGCGGCCCATATCCCTCGCCCAGACCCGGCGCGTCCGCAATAGCCTGATACACATAAGCTTGAGCATGACGCACGGCTTGCTCTAGCGTATGACCAAGGCCCAGATACGTCGCAATCGCGGAAGCAAGCGTACAGCCTGTGCCATGGGTATGGCGCGTCTCGATGCGGGGTTGCTCTAACCAAGTGGGCCCCTCCGTCGTGAGAAGCAGATCAACGACTGATTCTCCCGGTAAATGCCCACCCTTCAATACCACCGCACGCGCACCTTTCGCACGCAATGCCTGCGCGGCGGTTTCCATACCCTCTCGCGTTGAAATGGGTAGGCCAGTAAGTGTCTGTGCTTCGGGGATGTTAGGTGTGATAACTTCTAACAAAGGCAACATGTCCAACAAGGCTTCCTGCAACCCGGCCTGCTGTAAGGTCGCGCCACTACTGGCAACCATCACCGGATCGAACACAACAGGGCGCTGGAGGCGGCTAATCGTATCGCGCACGATGCTTAAACTGGCCGCATCGGGAATCATTCCGGTTTTGATCACGTCGACGCCAATATCTTCAACGCATGCATCGATTTGCGCACTTAACATGTCGGGTTCGGTAATAGTGATGTGCTGCACACCGCAGGTATTTTGGGCGGTGAGAGCGGTGATCGCGGTCATCGCATACCCCCCGAGCATCGTAATGGTTTTGATATCGGCCTGAATGCCCGCGCCGCCGCTCGAATCCGACCCGGCGATGACCAAAATGCGCGGTAGCATTAGCCCGTGGCCAGTTTCGGTTTCTGCGTGGCGCTGACAGCTTCGGCAATGCCATTCGCCAATTCGCGAATCCGGCTTTCGCTTTCACCTTCAATCATGACGCGAATCAGCGGTTCGGTGCCTGATTTGCGGATAAAGACGCGACCCTTTTCGCCCAAGGTTGATTCGGCATTGGCAATGGCGTCTTTTACATTGGCGTCTTCCAAAGGCTCGCCACTCGCATACCGGACATTAACCAGCACTTGCGGTACCGGGTCGAACAGGCGTGAAGCTTTGCTTAAACTGCGCCCATCGGTCAGCATTAGGGCCAGCACCTGCAATGCGGCAATCAAAGCATCGCCCGTGGTGGAATAATCGCTTAAGATCACATGGCCGGACGGTTCGCCACCGAGATTGCAGCCCTTTTCTTTCATCATTTCGACCACGTAGCGGTCACCGACTTTCGCGCGGTGCAATTCCAGTCCCAGCCGTTTTAAATAATTGGTTAAACCGAGATTCGCCATCTGGGTCGAAACGATGCCGCCGCCTTGCAGCTCTCCGGTCTGATGCCAGCGCGCAGCAATCATCGCCATCAGATGGTCGCCATCGATCAATTGCCCTTTTTCATCGCACATAATCACCCGATCGGCATCGCCATCGAGCGCGATGCCCAGATCTGCCCCTTCGGTAATCACGCGCGCACACAGCGCTTCCGGATGTGTCGAACCGCAGGCTTCGTTGACGTTAAACCCATCGGGGTCAACGCCCATTTGAATCACTTCTGCGCCCAGTTCCCACAGGATAGTTGGGCCGACTTCATAGCCCGCCCCATTCGCGCAATCGATCACAATTTTGAGCCCTTTGAGGGTAAGTTCTTTAGGGAACGTGGCTTTCACGAATTCGATATAGCGGCCTTTCGCATCGTCAATACGACGGGCGCGGCCGATGCGTTCGGGCTCGGCGAGGCACGCGGTTAAATCCCCCGCGATGAGATCCTCAATTTGTTGTTGAATGTCATCAGAGAGTTTTTCGCCGTCCGGTCCAAACAGTTTGATCCCGTTATCGTGATAGGGGTTATGCGACGCGGAAATCATGACGCCCAGATCAGCGCGCATGGAGCGGGTTAGCATGCCAACACCGGGAGTGGGTAGGGGGCCGACCAGATACACATGCATGCCAACGGAGAGAAAGCCTGCAGTCAGCGCATTCTCGACCATATAACCAGACAGCCGGGTATCCTTGGCAATCACCACGCGATGGCGATGTTTACCGCGGTTAAAGGCGTGACCAGCGGCCATACCGACTTTTAGCGCCAGTTCCGCAGTCATGGGTGAGCTGTTCGCCAGCCCACGAATCCCATCCGTACCGAAAAGCTTAGTCATCCTGCTCTTTCGTCTCTTCGTCGTCGATTTTTTTACGTCGCGAAGGCAGGGAAGATTTTCGCGCCGGCTTTTTAATCGTATGCAAATCCGGCCGCTCGATTTCCTTACCATCCAGCAGGTCCTGAATTTCCTGACCGCTCAGTGTTTCGTAATCCAGCAACGCCTGCGCTAATTTATGCAGGTCGTCATTTCGCTCGGTTAAAATGCGTTTAGCTTTTTCATGCGCCCCATCGACCAGCGCGCGAATTTCGTCTTCGACGATACGCATGGTTTCGGAAGAGATATGCGAGCCGCCACGTCCCATCGCCTGACCTAAGAAAGGCTCAGAGGTTTCATCGGAATAATGCACGGGCCCGAGCTTGTCGCTCATACCCCATTCAGAAACCATGGCGCGTGCCAGGCGTGTGGCATATTGAATGTCGGAAGAGGCGCCGGAAGAGACCTGATCGTAACCGAAAATCAATTCTTCAGCCACACGTCCGCCCATCGCGACTGCCAAATCGGCGTACATTTTATCGCGTTTATACGAAATTTTATCCGATTCCGGCAGGCGCATCACCATACCCAGCGCACGCCCACGCGGAATGATGGTGGCTTTGTGAATCGGGTCGGATGCGGGGCAGGCTAGACCCACGAGCGCGTGACCGGCTTCGTGATAGGCGGTCATTTTTTTCTCTTCGTCTTTCATGACCATGGATTTGCGTTCCGCGCCCATCATCACTTTGTCCTTGGCATCTTCCAGCTCGGCCATAGTGACGACTTTTTTGTCACGTCGCGCAGCAAGAAGTGCCGCTTCATTGACCAGATTGGCGAGATCGGCTCCGGAGAAACCGGGTGTGCCGCGGGCGATAATCTCGGCATCGACATCAGGCGCCTTCGGCACTTTTTTCAGATGCACGGATAGAATCTTGGTGCGGCCCTCGATATCGGGGTTTGGCACGACGATTTGGCGATCGAAACGTCCCGGGCGTAACAAGGCAGGGTCGAGCACGTCGGGACGGTTGGTCGCGGCGATCAGAATCACCCCTTCATTGGCTTCAAACCCATCCATCTCGACCAGTAACTGGTTGAGTGTTTGTTCGCGCTCGTCATTACCGCCGCCCATACCGGCGCCACGGTGACGACCGACCGCATCGATCTCGTCGATGAAGATGATGCAGGGTGCGTTTTTCTTACCCTGTTCAAACATATCGCGTACACGGCTGGCACCGACACCGACAAACATTTCGACAAAGTCCGAGCCGGAAATGGTAAAGAATGGCACACCCGCTTCGCCCGCAATGGCACGCGCCAGCAAGGTTTTACCAGTTCCCGGAGGGCCCACAAGCAAACAGCCTTTAGGGATTTTCCCGCCGAGCTTTTGAAACTTTTGTGGGTCTTTCAGGAAATCGACAATTTCGACCAGTTCTTCTTTGGCCTCGTCGACGCCTGCAACATTTTCAAAGGTGACCTTTTCGCTCATTTCGGTCAGCATGCGCGCGCGCGATTTGCCAAAACCCATCGCACCACCGCGACCACCACCGCCCTGCATCTGACGCATGAAGAAAATATAGACGCCGATCAAAATCAGGAAAGGGAGCCAGGAAGAAAGCAGAATGCCCCAGAAGCTACCGGAGGTATCCGCCGGTGCCGCTGCGATGCGCACATTGTTATCGTTCAGCATTTTCACCAGATTCGGGTCTTCCAGTCCTTGCGTCTTAAACGGAGTCTGGTCAGAGAAGTGGCCAGTAATTTTCGTGCCTTCATCTGCGGATTGGCGGATCGTGACATCGGAAATGTCGCCGCTTTCGACTTTGTTCAGAAAGTCAGAATAGACCAATTGTTGCTGATTTTCCGGTTCCATCGACCCGGCAAGCATTTGGTAAATGATCATCAAGCCGATAAAAATACCGACCCAGATCAGAATATTTTTCGTCATGCTGGACATGCGTCTCCTCGTTAAGCCTCCACTGGCAACACGAAACGCTCGGGAAGCAAGGGGTAGGCGCGTGTAGCGTGCAGCAAAGGCTGCGGGTTTTCAACACCTTTTATATGGGAAAGGCCGGACGTTGCTTCAAGGCCGGGCTGGGGTGTGATGTCCCAGCCATCCCCGCGGGGCTGCAACTGGCAATGATGCAGGGTGCGCTTATCAGTATTACCGCTTTGTAGATGAGCGAGAAGGCGTGCCAGCTCTGGCCCACGGGGCGGCGTGCGACCGCCACCCAGATGCATGAGACAACGCTGCAAAATCTCCGTGGCCAGCGGGTGCGCGAGCAGATCGGCGGGGAGGTGCAGACGCTCAGGCGTCACACCTACCCGCTGCGTCATTAGGTCGCGCATGGCGGATTCTACCGCGATGCGGTGCTCCCCATAGCGGCGAATTACGGCTTGCAGTCGTTGATGCGTGGTCTCGGGTTGATGGGCTAGCCAGCGGCGGATGCGCACCCGTGTGAAACGCGGGTTTTGATTCGACGGATCCTCTACCCATTGGATACTAGCATTGCGAAGATAATCGACGAGCGATGCTTTGCGGATTGCCAAAAGGGGGCGCACGTGGTGGACGCCACCCAGAGAGTGCACCGCACTCATTCCGGCAAGGCCTAGCGGGCCGCTGTGGCGTAACAAGCGGAACAGAAAGGTTTCCATTTGGTCATCGGCATGATGCGCCGTAAATAGATGCTTCACCTCGTGGTGCTGGCACCAGTGCGCCATTGCCGCGTAGCGCGCATCGCGCGCGCGCGCTTGGAGCGCGGGGCCTTCGTGTAGCACTAAGGAGAGGAGGGCAGTATCGATGCCGCGCGCCGCTAAGGCCCGTCGGGTTTGGTCTGCTTCTGCCGCAGAAGTGGGGCGCAACCCGTGATTGCATATCAGCGCGGTCACAGAAACCGCATGGCGTGTGCCCCAGTCATGCAGCAAACACGCTAATGCCAAACTATCCGCACCGCCGGAGCAGGCAACGGCAAGTTGCGAAGGGCTGGTTAAGAAAAGTTCAGGTAATGCGCGGTTTAGATAGGCCGCTAGATCGATCACTGGCAGTTCAGCTTGGCTTGTTCTTTCAGCGCGGTTTGTTTGACCACGCTGCTAAATTGCGCATAATTCGTCAGCAATTGCTTAAAAACGGTACAGGCTTCTGCGGTTTGATCCGTGCGAGCCAGCGCCATGCCCATTTTTAGCAGGTTATCCGGCGCTTTCGGGCCTTTCGGCATAATCTGGAATCCCTGACGGAATTGGCGAATCGCATCATCATACTGGCTGCGCGCATAATAACTTTCGCCGAGCCAATACCACGCGTTACCAATCAGGCTGCTATCGGGATAGCGGCGGGTAAAATCGCGAAACAGATTCTCCGCTTCTGCGAAACTGCCTTGATTGAGCGCGGTGAATGCGGCGTTATATTGTTCCCGCGAGCTCGGAAAAGGGGAGGGGGGTAACTCCCCGGCTTGCTGGGTAAGGTCTCCCGGTTCATCCAGTACCACTGGCGTTTGTGGCTCTTCGGGAACAGATTCTTCCACGACCGGCGTGGTTTCGGTTTCCCGCGTCGGTTCTGGCGTGGGCTCTTCTACGGTTACTTCTTCTTCGATGACCGGTGCGGCGAAGGCTTCGTCTGCCGCTTCATCGTCAATCACCGGCGCGCCGCCCATCTCGTCGCCAATAACGGGAGCTGCGCCGCTTACGGCATTTTGTTCAAGCAGCCCCAAACGCGCATCAACGTCTTTTTCCAGACGGTTCATCGTTTCGGCTAATTGTTTTTGCGAATATTCGACTTGTTCGATACGGCCGCGCATATTGCTCATTTCTTCGCGCAATGCATCCATCTCGACTTGTAGATTGGCTGCCTGTGTTGGGCTGCCTTTTTGTGTTTCCATTTGCTGCAGGCGGGCTTCCATGCGGGCCACCTGACTGGATAAGCGATCGACCGTAGCGCCGATGCCGGGTGCAGCGACTGCCGGGGTGGCGAGCACACTGCTGATACAGAAAAGGCGCAGCCAGGGTGAGAAATATCTCATCGATGACTGCGCCCTCTGCATTGTGTTACGTTACCAGCTTACGATTAGTAGCTGATAACAGTGACAGCACGACGGTTTTGCGCCCATGCTTGCTCATCAGAGCCAAGCACTGCCGGACGTTCTTTACCGTAGCTGACTACACGCATACGTGATGGGTTAACACCCAGGCTCTCAAGGTAGTTACGTGCAGCATTTGCACGACGCTCACCCAGCGCCAAGTTGTATTCACGTGTACCGCGTTCGTCCGCATGGCCTTCAATTGCCACGTTTACGTTCGGGTATTCGTTCAGCCAGCTAGACTGACGTTGTAAAGTTGATTGAGCTGCCGAGCTTAAGACAGAGCTGTCGTAAGCAAAGAACACGCGATCGCCGACATTTTGTTCCAGATCAGACTGGGTGCCTGCAACTACGCCGCCATTGCCTGCGCCGCCCGCACCGAAGCCGCCAGATCCGTCAACATCACCGTCGGTTGGAGGGGTTTCACAAGCAGCCAAAGCGAGTGCTGAAATCAGCGCTAAGGTACGAAAATTCATAACTAATTCTCCTATTCTATAGTCGTATGAATAGCTCGGTATTATCGAACTACACTAAAAACGCAAGAAGATTCGCTGCTCAAACATAAAATTCCTATATCTTTTACTTGTCACTGCCCAACTTTGCGTCTATAGAACCACGTCTGACGACTTGAGGAGACACTGATTATGAAAGCAGATATTCATCCCGATTATCATGAAATCACGGTAGTGATGACCGATGGTAGCGAATTCAAAACCCGTTCAACATACGGCAAAGAAGGCGACCGTCTGCAACTTGATGTGGATCCCAAAACCCACCCGGCTTGGGTTGGTGGTGTGAACCTGCGCAAAACCGGTCGTATGGAGAAATTCTCGAACCGCTTTGGCGATCTGAATTTCGGCAGCAAAAAAGCCGAGTAATTGCGTTCGTAGCTTTTCGCTACAAATACATACTTTCAATATCCAGCGTGGTATGTTTGCCGATGGCGTCGCTATGTTCCGCGAGCCAGTTTTCGGCAGCATCGTAGCCGACCTGTCGCATGTAATTTAAAAAGTCGATATCCGCGTTGAATTTACTTGCCGCGCCAATCTGATTCATCACTTCCGTCGCTTCGATTAAATGCGGGCGCACGTCTTTGTAACTGCTGTGCGGCACCTTGTTATCATGCAACAACTGTTTCACGAAATAGATCGCGCGCATTTCTCGCATGAGCGTGGCGTTGAAGCTGATATCATTGACGCGGTCGAGAATTTCCATGGCCGTTGTCGGGATATCGTCCGTAAAAACCGGATTGACCTGTACAATGATAATATCTTCGGCGGCGCAGTTGTAAAATAATGGGTAAAGTGCCGGGTTGCCTGAATAGCCGCCATCCCAATAAGGTTCGCCGTCCACATACACCGTTTTGAATAGGAAGGGCAGGCAGGCGGTTGCCATCAGCATGTCCATCGTCAGCTCTTCGGTTTTGAAAACGCGGATTTTACCGCTGGTCACATGCGTTGCATTCACGAATAATTTGATCGGCGATTTCTTGCGCAGCTTTTTAAAATCGACCAACTCGGTGACGATATTGCGTAAGGGATTCAAATCGAAAAAATTATATTGGTAGGGCGAGAAGATGCGCGTGAAAATTTCCATCGCGTAAAAACTGGGGGAATAGGTAACATCGCGCTGCCCAAAAAATTTCTCGATGGGGGTGGGCTGCAGTGGCGAAAAACTGGCGGCGGTAGATATTTTCTTCCAAAAACTTTCCAGTAATTCTTTGGCGCGTGGGCGCCCCCCTTCCATTAACCCTTGCGCCAGAATCAAACCATTCATAGCGCCGGCGGATGTGCCGCTGACCGCTTCGATGGCGATTGAATCCTCGTCCAGTAAACGATCCAACACGCCCCAAGTAAAGGCCCCATGCGCCCCGCCCCCCTGCAAAGCAAGATTAACGGGGCGCGGCGATTTCGCAGTGGCCACGGGTTACTTCGCGGTCCAGCCGCCGTCGATCGACTGCGTCGTGCCAGTGATTTGTGCGGCATCGTCAGAGCATAAGAAGATCGCTAGGCCACCAATTTGTTCGGGGGTCACGAATTGCAGGGAAGGCTGCTTTTCGCCGAGCAATTCTTTTTCAGCTTCTTCACCACTCAGATTGTCGCGCTTTGCATTCGCGTCAATTTGTTGCTGTACCAAGGGGGTTAACACCCAGCCCGGGCAAATAGCATTGCACGTCGCACCAGTTCCCGCCATTTCCAAACCTACGACTTTCGTCAATCCGACGATTCCGTGTTTCGCGGCCACATAGGCGGCTTTGCCTTTTGAGGCGCGCAGTCCATGAGCCGAGGCAATGTTGATGATACGCCCATAGCCGCGGTCCTTCATTTCTTTGGCGACCAGACGCGTGGTGTAAAACGCCGCTGACAAATTCAGCGCGATGATTTTTTCCCATTTCTCCGGGGGGAAATCTTCGACATTGGCGACATGCTGAATACCCGCATTATTCACTAAAATATCGATCTGCCCGAAGGCGTCGCGCGTGGCTTTCATCAGGCCATCAATTTCATCATGCTTGGTCAGATCAGCCCCGTTATAGATGACCTCCACGCCATGCTCTTTGGCGATGCCCGCACGCAGTTTTTCAATCTCATCCGCATCGCCGAACCCATTCAGTGTGATGTTACATCCTTCGGCGGCTAACCGCTTCGCGATGCCCTCGCCAATACCGCTGGTGGACCCGGTGATAACAGCGCTTTTTCCTTTAAGTGTAGTCATACTATTCTCCTAATTAAAAAATGCATCGGCGGCGGATTTGGTCGCATCGCGTTCGGCGATGGTTTCTTTAACGCGCGCGATTTCGGTTTCCAGCCAGCCAATATAGGCCTGCATGTCTTCGACGGATTTGCCTTCCAGATTCCGCGGGCGGGGAGTGTCGAGGTCGATCTTGCGGCCGTCTTCATCAAACATGGTGCGCTGCCTTTCGTTGTGCTTTATAGATATGCCATGGACGCAAAGATGCAAGCCCAGCGAATCGAAGACGGCGTGATGCGTCTGCAATCGGTCGCAAAGCCGGAGCCCAATGCGGGCGAGGTGCTGGTAAAGGTGCACTATGCCGGGATCAACCGTGCCGATCTGATGCAGGTTGAAGGCACCTATCCGCCGCCGGAAGGGGTGCCCAACATTCCAGGGTTGGAAATTGCCGGCACACGAATGGACACGGGCGAAGCCGTATGTGCGTTACTGCCGGGCGCGGGCTATGCAGAGGTAGTCAGCGTTCACGAAGATCATCTACTGCCGATTCCCGAAGGCTATGATTTGCGGCAGGCAGCGGCGCTACCCGAAGCGGTGCTGACCAATTTGATGGCGCTCTGGGATGTGGGCGAGGTTGCCCCAGGCGAAGTAGTGTTGATTCACGGCGGGTCCGGCGGCATCGGCCATATGGCTATTCAAATGCTCATTGCCTATGGCTGTACGGTGTTCTCCACCGCAGGGACAGACGCCAAAGTCGCCTTTTGTGAGAGTTTGGGTGCCACCGCCATTAATTATAACAGCGGCGATTTCGTGGACTGGATTAAAGCGCAAGGCGGGGTCGATGTGGTGTTGGATATGGTCGGTTGTGACTATATCAGCCGAAATATGAAATGCATGCGCCGCAACGGACGATTGGTCAGCCTGGCATTCCTACAAGGGTCAAAGGTTGAAATACAAGCCGGCGGCTTATTGCTCAAGCAGTTGCGCTGGAGCGGGTGCACGCTGCGCAGTCGCAGCAATGCAGAAAAAGCGGCATATGTTGCCCGCGCGCGCGAATTGGTCTGGCCATGGATCGTGGAGGGCCGCGTTGCGCCTCATATAGAAGCGGTCTATCCATTAGAAGCTGCGGCTAAAGCGCATGAACACATGCGGAATTACTTGCATATGGGTAAGCTTCTGTTAGAACTCGGCCCTTCATCAACCACAAACAACAGGTAATAACTATGGCATTACCCATCATGCCGAAAGCCACGGCAGTATGGCTGGTCGAAAATACGGGACTGACTTTTGAACAAATTGGCGATTTCTGCGGCATGCATGCGCTGGAAATCCAAGGCATTGCCGATGGTGAAGTTGCCGTTGGCATCATCGGGCATGACCCGATTACCGCTGAGCAGATCAATAAAGAAGAGATTGAAAAAGCGGAAGCCGATGAGAATTACCGGATGCAATTGTCGGCACAAGCGCGCAAACATATGAATCAAAAGATGAAAGGCGCGCGTTACACGCCCGTAGCCCGTCGTCAGGATAAACCAGAAGCGATTGCTTATATCCTGAAACATCATCCCTATATTCCGGATTCTAAAATCGTTAAGCTGATTGGTACGACCAAGAAGACCATCGAGTCAATCCGCGACCGTAGTCACTGGAATGCACAGAATCTGAAAGGCAAAGACCCGGTATTGCTGGGTTTATGTTCGCAAACGGCGCTTGACCAGCTGGTCGATAAATACCGCCCAGCACGCGACGATGCCGATGAGAGCGACGCGCAACAAAGCGCGTAACGCGATTCTTCCGTGACGCCAGATCAGGGTGCGAAGCTGACTGCCGCCATTGAGCGCTTCGACGAGGCGCGCATTCTGGTGGTGGGCGATCTGATGCTGGACCGCTTTGTCTATGGCACGGTAAGTCGTATTTCCCCCGAAGCGCCGATTCCGGTGATGCATAAGCAGTCCGAGCAGGTGATGCTTGGCGGCGCGGGCAATGTGGTTCGCAATATTCTATCCCTCGGCGCCTCTTGCCATTTTATTACCGTGATCGGCGATGACCTGACCGGCCACACATTGACGGCTAAATTAGGAGAAGAAGAGCGGGTAGAGCCGTATCTCATTACCGAAACAGGACGTTTAAGTACGGAAAAAAGCCGCTTTGTCGCCGGATCGCAGCAATTATTGCGCTGTGACGATGAATCGCAACAAGCCATCAGCGAGCAAAGCGAAACACAAATATTGGAACTAGCGACGCAGTCTCTATCTGAATCGGCGCTGCTGGTGCTTTCGGATTATGGCAAAGGCGTGTTGAGCGACCGCGTGATCCGCGGGTTAATCGATGCGGCTAACGCGGCGAATGTCCCCGTCTTTGTCGATCCTAAACGCACCAACTGGGCAATATATGCAGGAGCGACATTGCTTAGCCCGAATTTACTGGAACTGCAGCAAGCCTGCGGTGCAAAACCGACGCAGGACACAGAGATCACGGAAGCGGCCCGCCACCAGTGCGACATGCATGCAATACAACACATGCTGGTGACGCGCGGCGCGCAGGGCATGAGCTTCATCACGCACGATAATGCACATCACATCCCCGCTAATGCGCGCGAAGTGTTTGATGTCTCCGGTGCGGGCGATACAGTAATCGCTACGTTAGCGGTCGCGACTGCCGCAGGGCTTGCGTTGCCGGATGCCATGGCCTTAGCCAATGTGGCAGGTGGAATTGTCGTGGGACGCATCGGCACCGCGACGATTTTCCGTACAGATTTGAAAACCGCATTATGGCAGCAACAGACAATCGGCAGTGGACGCAAAATTTTTCCGCAAGACCTTGCGCATGCGCAGGTCAAGCAATGGAAAGAAGATGGACTGACCGTCGGCTTTACCAATGGTTGTTTCGATGTGCTGCATGTCGGGCATTTGCAATCGCTGCAAGATGCCAAAAGCCAATGCGACCGGCTGATTGTGGCGGTGAATGCCGATGCTTCGGTGACCCGTTTGAAGGGCGAAGGACGTCCAATCAACGCGGAAATGGACCGTGCAGGTTTGCTTAGCGGATTAGATCCAGTGGATATGGTCGTTATTTTTCGCGAAGATACGCCAGAACAGATTATCGCTCGGCTACAGCCCGATGTGTTAATGAAGGGCGCGGATTATACTGAGGAGCAAGTTGTAGGACGCGATATTGTCTTGAGTTATGGCGGGCGAATCTCCCTGCTTCCCTTACGTGAAGGATATAGCACGACACAGATATTGCAGCGTGCCCAAAAATCCTAAAATAGTTGCTCAAAAAGCACATGGGATTGTTTTGAGAAATGAACAAATTTTAGGAAAATTATAAGTCTCTATATTATATGAATAGTATTAAGAGTTCTCCCGAATATAATAACTAATCAAATTCGGTAGCATGCGGTGTATGATAAGTGCAACCTACTCAAATTAAGTAGAATCGTCTCATAACTGTAGGGCAGACTATTTTTTAGCGTAAAAATTGCGTATACTGCCGTTAACAGTCTACTGTTATAAACATAGGGAGCTATTACAATGACTACACATGTAACACACAAGGAATCCGGTTTTACACTGGTGGAATTGGCCATTGTACTCGTCATCATCGGCTTGATCGTCGGTGGTGTACTCGTTGGCCAGGATTTGATTAAAGCAGCAGAAATTCGCGCTACTGTATCGGATTTGGAAAAATTCAACGCGGCATCCACTACCTTCCGCGATAAATATAGCGGCTATCCAGGTGATTTGCTTCAAACGAAAGCCGCTCAATTTGGTTTAGCAAATAGCACCACCACAGCGCGCCCCGGAGCTGATGGGCAAGGTGACTCAGACGGGCTAATCGAAAATGGCGCGACAAACAAACAGGGTTTAGGTAACGAAACGCTTCTGTTTTGGTCAGATTTAACACAGGCGGACATGATCGCTACTTCGACGACGCCAACAGCACCAGCACCTGCTGCCTATACCACCACGCCTTTATTGCGTACTGCCAACATCATTCCGGTTTCACGCCTGCGTGATAGCGCGTTCGTGCACGTCTATTCTTATAATGGACGCAATTACTATTATCTTGGTGGTTTAGCCGCATCCAACCCCGTGGCAGCTACCGGTGTTCTAGCGCTTGATTATGGTGTAACCCCCCAAGAAGCACTATCCATTGACGAAAAGCTCGACGATGGTGATGGTGACGCAGGGATCATTACGGCAGTTCAAGCCATTACCAATAATGCCGAAGATACAGGCGCAGCCGGTACCGCAGCATTCGATGAGGCGCAAGATTGCTTTGTTGACAATACCGGTCTGTATAACGTGTCAGATGATGCTATCTCAAACATCAACTGTCGCTTATCTATCCGCGCTAGTTTCTAAGTAACATATTCAATGCTTAAAAAGGCCGCTTAACCGCGGCCTTTTTTTATAGAGGTGCATAATGTATCAATTAACTTATGTCGTCTGCGCCAATCAGACGGAAGCAGAAACTATCGCCACAGTTTTATTAGAGAAGAGATGGATTGCATGCGCAAATTGTCTTCCTGGTATGCGTTCTTTTTTCCGTTGGGATGGCAAAATCACTTCCGCAGAAGAAACCGTACTCCTTTTGAAAGCACCAAAAGCGCTTCAAAAAGCCATTCAGACAGAGGTCCTGCGCTGCCATTCATATGAAGTTCCTGCTATTTTGACGTTCGAGATCGCGGATGGCCATATCCCATTTCTCGATTGGATCGGCCTAGAAACCAGCGACGCAGAAACTGGTTGATTCGCGTGCCGCATTTGCATTATAAGCGGTGTCACGGTTGGGGCGTGGCCAAGTGGTAAGGCATCGGTTTTTGGTATCGTGTACCGGAGGTTCGAATCCTCCCGCCCCAG
>DDZS01000059.1:39730-68129 GCA_002346425.1 Alphaproteobacteria bacterium UBA3002 | reverse complement strand
GTTCGAATCCTCCCGCCCCAGCCAGTCCTTAAGAAATATTCTTCGCTATTGTATCATTTTTCTACGTTTATCGCGTGATACTAATCATTGCGCAGCATGCTGCTGGGACGGAAGTTAAACAACCGATTATTGCTGGCATATCCAGTGATCAAAATGACGATTCCGCAGCCTACAAGGGTGAGCAGCGTGAGTTCTGGCATGGCATCGAAACTGGTTGCGCGAAAATGATCGTTGATGAGCCAAGCACAAAAGGTGCCCAAACCAGATGCGATTACTGCCGTGACCGCAGCAAGTAGCAACCATTCGGTGGTGCAGGATTTTAGAATATCGCCTTTGCTGGCCCCTAAGACTTTTAGCACGGCCGTATCATATAGTCGCTGCTGGACGGTGGCATTTAACGCGGAAATTAATACTAATAACCCCGCGAACAGGCTGATGCATACGGTGACCCTTAGAGCCAGAGAAATGGTCTGAATAACGTCTAACACTAAATCCAGCACTTCGCCGGTGCGGATAATGGTAATGCCCGGCAGCTCGCTGGCGATCCGTTTCACCAATACATCTTCGCCGCCGTCCAGATAGGCTGTCGCTAGCGCTGTACTCGGAAAATCCTCTAACACACCAGGAGTGAGCATGAGCGAGAAATTCATTTGAAAGGTGGTGTAATCAATATCGCGCGCGCTGGCGACTGTGGCGGTGATGTCTTCGCCCAAAATCGTTAGCGTGAGGGTGCTGCCAATGTCCAGCCCCATTCCTTCCATGAAGCGCTCATCAACAGAGATCAGGGGCGGTCCATTGTAATCCTGCGGCCACCATTCCCCTTCCACGATGGTGGCATTTTCCGGTAAGGATCGCGCATAGCTTACCCCGCGATCTCCGCGGACGGCCCAACGAATATCCGGCGCAATCTGATTGATGTCTACCGGCTCGCCGTTAATCTGAGTAATCATCCCACGTATCATTGGATAGATCATAATGTTTTCCGCAGAGGTATATTCGTGCAGCAATTGCTCCAGCGCTTCTTTCTGATAGGGTTGAATATCAATCAGGAAAAGTGACGGCGCTTTGTCTTCTACCAATGTGGTGATGCGCTTTTGCATATTGGCTTCGGTAAGCAAGAGGGTAATCAATACCATCAGGCTGATGCCGATGGCATAAATGACCGTTCCCGCCGTTGAGCCGGGGCGGTGCAAATTCCGAATGGCCAATTTTAACCACGGGCGGCGCGGCCGAATATGTTGCGCTATCTTTCTTACAACTGCATGGCAAAGGGTGAACACGGCAAAAGCAACCATGATTACTAAAATGGCCCCTAACATGAAGGTTGGGTCCTGCGCGGTGTTTAATAATGTCAGAATGAGTAAGGTGCTGAAAAGGGCAATCAACACCCAGACCACCTTATTGTGTTGGACGAGTAACGTGCCACTTCGGGCGCGGAATAATAAAGAAGGCTTGATACGTAACGCGCTATACAGTGCCGGGATAGAGAATAAAAAGGTTATTAGAACTCCGTACCACAGGGCAAGAAGCATAGGGAAAAGCGGCAGGCCGGTTTGCCCCTTCAACACTGGCAGCACAGGAGCGAGTAGCGGGATCAGGCTTAAAACGATAATCGCGGCGATGCTGACGCCGATGATGCCGCTAATAACCGCCACCGCAGCGAGCGTTAGGGTGTACCCATACGCCACCTGACGCTGCGATGCGCCAAGTGTTTTGACAATCGCAATCGTCTCGAGCTTCTTAGAAAGGTAATTGCGCGCGCTACTAGCGATGCCAATACCCGCAATTAGAAATGTGGCCAATCCGGACAGCGTTATAAAAGAGAGCAGTTGATCGATAAAACGGCGCACCATGCGGTTATTATCGTCACCGCCCGAGACGCGCCAGGATTGCTGCGGAAAAGCTTCATCAAGCGCCTGTTGCAATTTTTTCTGCGCGCTGCTGTCGATATATTTGCTGGTAGAACTAAGGATGCGATAGCGATGATCTGTCAGGCCGACGCTGCTAGCGAGGCCGGACGCGTCCAGTGAAGCATGGCTCATCATCACCCGCGGACCAAAGCTGAGAATCTGCACGGCACGATCCGGTTCTTTGCGGATAGTCCCGCGAATAACAAATTCCGATTGCCCCAACCTGACCGTATCGCCAATTTTCAGATCCAGCTGCGTGAGTAGTCCTTCGTCCACCGCAACACCATTATCTTCAAAGAGGGATTCGCGGGGCAGATCCGTATTGAATACGAGTTCACCCACTAACGGGTAGGCCGCATCCACAGCTTTAATTTCTACCAGAGTTGCTTCGTCGTCGACATAGAGCATCGTGCGTAATGTGCTGACAAAGGATAGCGCGCCATATTGCTCTAAAAATTGCTCTTGCTCCTCCGTCGCGGCAAGCCCGCGCAATCGCACTTCCACATCGCCTCCGAGCAGGCTTTTCGCCTCATCGCGCAGCGTATTTTCGATGACGGCCCCGACGCTATTGACGCTGGCCATGACGGTGACACCCAGTATCAAGCAGGCCATCAGTGTTTTGAAATGTCGCCAGCCGTAGCGTAACTCATTGCTGGCTAGCCGCAAAGCGATAGCGGCTTCACGCATGAACCAGTTTCCCATCCTGAAGCGCTAATTGTCGTTCGGCCTGATGGGCAAGCGCGGGGTCATGCGTAATGAGGAGAAGCGTGGTGCCAAATTGCTCCCGCAGTGACATCAGAAGCTGTGCGATATTCTTGCCATTTTCGCTATCGAGATTGCCGGTGGGCTCATCTGCTAACAGCAGATCCGGCTCGGTAGAAAAAGCGCGTGCCAACGCAACGCGTTGTTGTTCACCGCCCGAGAGTTGCTGCGGGTAATGGTGCAAACGTTCCCCAAGTCCTACTTTATCCAGCCAGTCAGCCGCACGCTGCGCGCTATGATCAAAACCCGAAAATTCGAGCGCGATCGCGACGTTTTCCTGTGCGGTCATAGTGGGGATCAGGTGGAAATTCTGAAACACAATTCCCACATGTTTTCTGCGAAAGGTGGCCAGCGCATCTTCATCCATAGCGGAAAGCAAAGAATCCGCCACTTTCAACGTACCAGCTGTCACCGGTTCCAGCCCGGCAATTAACATCAGCAACGAGGTTTTACCTGAGCCTGATGGACCGACGATACTAAGCGTTTCACCGCGTGTCACCTCAAGGTCGATCTCTTGTAAAACCGTTAGAAGCTGCTTATTTCCTATGGAATAAGCAAGTGAGACTTTTTCTAAGGAGAGTAATGTTTTGGGAAGATGGTGCATCAAATTCAGTTTAGGATTTCTGTTGTTTTTCACTATGAATGTAAGTGCAAATGCACAGGAAACAAGCACGCTTCTACTCTTTGGAGATAGTCTGGTTGCCGGATATGGAGTAGAACATGCGGATTCGCTTCCATCACAATTAGAAGAAGCGCTTCAAGAAAAAGGCTGGGACGTAAAGGTCATCAATGGTGGAGTGTCCGGCGATACTACCGCCGGTGGTCGCAGCAGGTTGGCATGGATGCTAAAGAAACATCAACCTGATCAGGTGCTATTGGCGCTCGGCGGGAACGACATATTACGCGGTGTGCCGCCCAAGGTCACGCGAGAGAATATCTTTGCGATGTTGGAGATATTGCAAGAGGGCGAGTATGACACCGTTTTAAGCGCCGTGCGTGCGCCGAGGAGTGCCGGAGAATCGTATCAAAAAGAATTTGATGCAATCTATCCAGATGCGGCGAGCCATTTCGATATATCTCTGTATCCGTTCTTTCTAGAAGATACGTATGGCAAAGCAGATTTGATGCAGCCGGACGGCATCCATCCCAATGCAAAAGGCGCGCAAATAATCGCTACAAAACTAGCGGAATTCTTGCTGAAATTACGTGATCAGCGTGAAAGCAGAGTTGAATAAGGCTTCACCAAAGCAAGGACAGCAAAAAAAAGAAGGGTTTGGCATCTTTGTACCGTATGATTAGGAGCGCATGAAAACCTTTGCTATAGTCGCGCTAAAGGAAATAGACAAAATGGAACGAAATGCTTAATGCGCATTGATCGTCGGATAGTTATCGGAATCATCGTGATTGTCGCGATCGTGCTTGTGTTACGCGGCTGTCATTCTTCCTCTCCTTTACCGGATGTCTCCAAAACCCCATCAGAAGTGGCCGTGAAAGTGATTACGCAGCCATTGTCATTTTCTGAAAATGCGCAGCGGTATGAAACGGTCGGTACCGGTCGCGCGCAACATTCGGTCGATATCTATCCCGCCGTTGCCGAAGAGGTGAGCGACGTATTGTTTACTTCGCAGCAGCGGGTAGAAGCTAACGCGTTATTGGTGCAGCTGGATGATCGGGAAGAAACGCTAGCGGTAGAGTTGGCGCAGGTGCGATTGCAGCAAGCCGAAGCGATGCTGCAGCGCTTTGAGCAAGCGGTCAAAAAAGGTGCGGTGCCGCAAAGCGAGGTGGATACGGCGCGAGCGGATTTTGAAGCCGCGAAAGTGGCGCTTGATCAGGCGAAGCTAGCTTTGGCGGAGCGGCAGATTCGCGCACCTTTTGCTGGTGTGGTCGGTATTGCGCAAGTGGATCCGGGGGACCGTGTGGCCACGGACACGCTGATAACCGGTCTGGATAATCGCGAACATATCTATGTCGATTTCGATATACCTGAAGCGCTCGCTGGGACGCTTCAGCAACGCGAGCAACCGACGGTTCAGGCAACGACGCCATCCTTTCCCAACCGAATTTTTGAAGGGCGTATCATCGCCTCAGAAAATCGGATTGCGCCAGAGCGGCGGACGCTGCAGGTGCGCGCGAGTATCGCCAATGCGGATGACATGTTGCGACCCGGCATGTCCTTTACCATTCGGTGGGATATTTCCGGCGATAGTTATGCGACCGTGCCAGAAATCGCGCTGCAATGGGGACGCGACGGCGCCTATCTTTGGGTGATTCGCGAAGGCAAAGCCGAGAAAGTGATAGTACAGGTCGTCGCGCGCATAGCGGGTCGCGTTTTATTGGATGGTGCGTTAAAGGAAAATGAGCCGGTCGTGGTCGAAGGCGTGCAACGGCTAAGGCCCGGCGTGGCGGTCGAGCAGTTGGAGCAGCCCGCATCATGAGCGATGCGACCGGATTGACCGCGCTATCCGTGCGCCGTCCGTTGCTGATTATTGTCGTTAATTTGCTTATATTGCTGGCGGGGCTGGCGAGCCTGCTTGCCATCGACGTGCGCGAATTGCCGGATGTCGATCGGCCGGTGGTTAATGTGCGCGCTACTTACGATGGCGCGTCGCCCGAAACCATGGATGCCGAAGTGACCGGCATTATCGAAGGGGCGATTGCCCGGGTCGCCGGTGTGCGCGCGATCGAATCGTCGAGCGAAGAGAGTAGTACCCGTATCAATGTTGAGTTTCAGCCGGGGATTGACATCAATACCGCGGCGAATGACGTGCGTGAGGCGGTCAGTCAGATTGAACGCGAATTGCCGGAAGATGTGGATCAAATCGTGGTGCTGAAAGCCGATGACGAGGCGCAGCCGATCGTGAATCTCGCAGCTTATAGTACCAGTCTGACCAATTACGAACTGGCCGAGCGAATTGATAAAGATATCGCCCCACAATTCCTTTCGATTCCCGGTGTGGCGGACGTGCTGCTCTATGGAAGCCAACCGCGTGTATTGCGTGTCATGCTCGATCCGGCGCGGCTGGCGGGTTATCGGCTTTCGGTCTCCGATGTAGTGGAAACCCTGCGCTCGGTTGATCTCGACGTGCCGGCAGGTAGCTACGAATCGGACGCGCAGGATTTATTGGTACGCGCGCAGGCATCGGTCATAGAACCGGAACAGATTGAGAAACTCTTTATCGGGGATGGTGTGCGCCTTGGCGATGTCGGCGAAGTGTTTTTCGGTCCCGACGATGCCGAAGCCTATGCGTTGCTCAACGGGCGGATGATTGTGGGCTTAAGTATCGTGCGCCAAGCCGGGGCCAATACGATTGCGATTGCCGAAGAGGTGGAAGCCCGGCTTGCGAATATCAATGAACGCGCGCGCGATCTAACCTTGGTGAAAACTTCTGACAATGCGGTCTATATTAAAGGCGCGTTGAAAGATGTGGCGTATACGCTGATATTTTCCATTCTTATTGTACTGATTGTTATCGCGGTATTTCTTGGCCAGTGGCGCGCTATTTTTATTCCGGCAGTGACCATGCCAATTTCGCTGATCGGGACACTAGCCACGATCTGGCTATTCGGCTTTTCCATCAATTTGCTGACCCTGCTGGCATTGGTGCTGGCCACGGGACTAATTGTCGACGATGCGATTGTCGTGCTTGAAAATATCCAGCGGCGACGCGGTCTTGGGCTGGATAAGATGGCAGCGGCGGTGTTAGGCACCCGTCAGGTCTTTTTCGCGGTCATCGCTACGACGATTACCTTGGTTTCGGTGTTTCTGCCGATCGCTTTTCTACCCGGCGAAACCGGAAAACTGTTTCGTGAATTCGGACTGGTGCTGGCCATTGCCGTCATTATCAGTTCCTTTGTCGCGGTGACCTTATGCCCGATGATGGCATCGCGTTTGCCGCATTTGTCGCAATCGACGCCATGGCTGGCTGCGTTGCGCCTACGGTTAGATCGTATGGGACAGCAAAGCGCCGGGTTTTATTTTAAAACCCTCGACGCATTGATGGCTCGCCGCGCCTTGGCGTTGGGGCTGGCAGCGGGCGTTGCGGCGTTGGGGGTGTTCAGCTTTTTGCAACTGAATCAGGAATTGCTGCCCGAAGAAGATCGCGGGCAATTGCAAATCAATCTGACCGGTCCGGATGGCGCATCGCTGAACTATGCCGATGCACAAGCGCAAAAGTTGGAGGCGATATTGGAACCCTATCGCCAACAGGGACTAATCAACGACGTGTTTACGGTGGTCGGCTGGCGCGACCCAAACCGGGTATTTGTGATCGCTCGCCTGCAAGACTGGGAAGAGCGCGACATCAGCCAAAGCGCGCTAAGCGCGCATCTTAGCAAACCTATAAGCGATTTGCCCGGTGGGCAGGCGAGGCTGGTGCAGCAAAGCAGCCTTAGTATGCGCGGCAGTGGCGGCGGCGGGATGGAGATCGCTATTCTGGGCAGTAATTACGAAGCCATTTATCAGGAAGCCAATCGCTTCGCTCGCACACTGCAACAAGAAGTGCCACAAATCAATGATGTACGCGTGCAGTTTGATAGCTCGCAGCCCGAATTGTCGTTTACGATCGATCGTGAGCGCGCCAATGATCTTGGCGTGCCGGTTACACGCATCGCCGAAACGTTGCGGGTGATGGTGGACCGGCTCGATCTGCTGGATTTAAGCATCGAAGATCAGGCGGTGCCGGTGATGATAGGTGCGTTAGAGGGAAGCATCGAAAATCCGAGCGATCTGCTGAATGTGTATGTGACCAGCGAGGCAGGCGAATTAGTGCCGCTGAGTAGTTTTATCACGGTGAAAGAAAGCGGCGTGGCGGCAGAGCTTGACCGGCATTCGCAACGCCGCGCCATCGAACTCGATATCGGCACGGCACCCGGCGCACCACTCGGGGAAGTGGTCCGTCAGATCGAAGCGCTAGCCGCCGAGCAGTTGCCCGAAAATATGGCGCTGCAATTGCTGGGCGAGGCGGCCACCTTGGAACAAGCATCCTCCGAAACAGCGATTACATTTTTGATTGCGCTCGTGGTCGTATTTCTCGTGCTCACGGCGCAGTTTGAAAGCATCGGTAGCGCAGCGATTGTGATGTTTACCGTGCCGTTCGGTCTGGCAGCGGCGGCGCTGGCACTGTGGCTCACCGGACAGACATTGAACCTCTACAGCCAGATTGGGCTGGTGATGCTGATCGGGCTGATGACCAAAAATGCGATTTTGCTGGTAGAGTTTATGGATCAACGCCGCGATGAAGGCTTAAGCGTGCATGATGCGGTGATGGATGCGGTGCAGGTGCGGTTGCGTCCGGTGATTATGACGGTACTCTCAACCGTGATGGGCGCATTGCCATTGATATTAAGCGCTGGTCCGGGTGCCGAAGCCCGTAATGCCATCGGTTGGGTCATTTTCGGCGGGCTTGGTCTATCGACCTTATTCACGCTGTATCTGGCGCCGCTGGGTTATGCGTTGATTGCCCCATGGACGAAACCGCGCGCGCATACCGGAGAAGAATTGTCGCGTCAGTTAGCGCATGCGCACCAGCAGCATTTGGAAGAGGGGCAGTCTTCATGAAACGACTGATGCTTGGCGCCTTGCTGCTTTCCGCTTGCAGCGTTGGGCCGGATTACACTCCGCCCGCCATAGACCCGCCCCCGGCCTTCGTGTCGCAACAGGTGCTCGACGCGCTGGCGCAACCACAGGATAACAGCGCGATTGCTGCGAATTGGTGGGAAGGGTTCAATGATGCGTTTCTGAATGATCTGGTGAAGGCGGGGTTGGAGAAGAACCATAATCTCGCAGCGGCCTATGCGCGGCTGGAGCGTGCCGAAGCGGTGATTGCGCTGGCGGATAGCGGCGATGCGCTAAACGCGTCGGCCGCGCTGGATGGATCAGTGGATGAGCAACGGTCGTTAAATGGCGGGGATCGTATTCGCAGCGAGCAACTATTTGGCTCGATCGGCGCAGCCTTACCACTCGATCTTTTTGGTCGCACTCAGCGCGAGGTCGAAGCCGCCCGCGCTCAATATACTCGCACCGAGCAGGAGTTGCGCGGACTAGTGCTTAGCACCAGCAGCGAGGTCGCTTCGGAATATTTGAATTTGCGCGGTAATCAGCGTCAGTTGGAATTGTTGGAAGAATCGGTGGAGTTGCAGGAACAAACGCTTTCCATTGTGCGCACACGCTATGACGCAGGGCTATCACCGGAATTGGATGTGCAGCGCGCGACCACGACGGTGGAAAATCTGCGTGCGCGCATTCCGCCGCTTTTGCAGCAATTGCAGGATTCGCGCAACCGACTCGCTGTGCTAACGGGCGCCTATCCGGGTGCGTATGAAGCCCAGCTGACACCGGTGAAGCCGTTGCCGGATTACGCGACGCCATTACCCGCAGTGTTGCCCTTAGATATTTTGCGTGCGCGGCCAGATGTGCGCCGCGCCGAAGCAGTCTTGCAGGAAGCGGTCGCGCGTATCGGTGTGGCCGAAGCGCAGTTTTACCCGGCAATGACACTGACGGGCAGCATTGCCATTGGCGCGTCCGGTGGCACTGTGCCGGGTAGTGATGTGTTCATTGCGTCGCTGGGGGGATTGCTCGAACAATTCCTAACCGATGGCGGTGCGCGCCGGGCCGGGTTGGCCATTGCCGAAGCCGAAGCGCGCGAAGCGTTGGCGCTCTATCAGCAGGCCTTACGCGATGCGATATACGATGTCGAACAATCGTTGGCGGCGATTCGCGCTTCCACCATGCGCCAACAATCCTTGTCGCTCGCGGTGACAGCGAGCGAGCGTAGTTTCATGCAGGCCGAGACTCTTTATCAGCAAGGGCTTATTAGCTTTTTGGATGTGGTCGATGCGCAGCGTACGCTAGCCGATGCGCGCCAGGCACTGGCCAGCGAGCGCACCCAATATGCCACCGAAATCGCCGCTTTATTTGAGGCGATGGGAACGGAAGAGAGCTAACCAAGTGCAGCCATTAGCGGCGGATTACTTTATATACATAGACTCCGCCCATAAGTACAAAAATCAGCCAGGTGAACCCATCGACATACGGCGCGACCCGCTGATAATGCGATTCCAACGCATAACCGGCATAGATTAGTAATGCGGACCATAGGAAGGTGCCGATGGCGGAATAAAGTAGAAACCGCCCTGTCGGCATGCGAACCAGTCCAGCCGGGACGGAGATGAGCGTTCTCAGGCCGGGGATCATCCGCGCAATCAAGACCGCTTTATTCGCATGTTTTTCAAAAAACCGACTGGCATTCTGATATTCTTTCCGCGAGAGCCCCATCCATTTGCCATACCGGTCAATGCACTTTTCCAGCCGGGTCTGACCGATATATTTGCCCGCAAGATACCAGAAATAGGCGCCGGCCAGACTGCCGGCGGATGCTGCCAAAAGTGTCAGCAAAGGGTGAAGCGTGCCTTGCGACACGGCAAAACCGGCAAAGGGTAAAATGATTTCAGACGGAATGGGTGGAAACACATTTTCAAGCAGCATCAGAAAGAAAATGCCGAGATATCCCAACTGGTCGATGACATCGGTAAGCCACTGCACCATACGTCCTCAATGCGCTTTTAGCTGCGTTAAGATGACTGCCAGACCCGGATGATTATCGGACAGGTGAAGCTGAAACCCGTGTAATTTAGCAATCGCTGCGACCAAACTTAAGCCCAATCCGGTTCCTTCCGAGGTTCGGCTTTTATCGACCCTGTAAAAAGGTTTTAGCACATGCTCACGCTCAAGATCGTCAATGCCGCGGCCAGTATCGGAGACCGTAATCTTCAGTCTCTCCGTATCATGATGTAGCGTAATTTTGATGGAGGCGGAAGCTCCTGCATAGCAAATAGCATTCTCGATCACATTAACGAAAAGCTGCGTTAGTAAATGCGCGTCGCCAAGAAGGGTAGCATCCGGCATAATCTCCGCTGACAAGCACTGCCCATTTTCTTCCGCAACCGATTGATAGCTTTCGGCTAGCTGCCGCAGCAACTCGGAAAGATGAACGGGGGTAAAGCCCGTGCGGCGCAAGCCTGACTCAATTTCGGCTATTCGCAGCAGCGCGGCAAAGGTTTCCAATACCGTATCGAGTTGAAGGATTGCTTCTTCGGCTATAATTGCGCTTCTGGCATCGCCCTGTTCTTTCAATCTTTCCAGCGTTTGACGCAAATGCCCGAGCGGTGTGCGCAAATCATGTGCGATGTTACTGCTTACCTGACGCACATCCTCTACCAATTGTTCGATGCGGTCGAGCATCTGATTGATGATCTGTGTGAGACGGTCGAGGTCATCACCCGTGCCACGCATAGGTAAGCGCTGGTCAATATGGCCTTCGCCAATCGCTTCTGCGGCTTTTGCGATTTTATCAACCTGCCGCAAAAAAAGGCGGCTGACGAATAGTCCTACCAAAAGGCTGAGCACTAATATGATGGCTAATGCAGCACCCGCACGATTGAACATGGCGCGCTTTAAAGTGCTAATTTCATGCATGTCAGATGCTACGGCAAAGCGATACCCATTTTCCAGTGAAACTGTGTAGATCATCAGACGGGTGTGAGAGGTTTTCACCTGATGCCAGCCATCCCTGTTCGGTAATGCAGCGATGGGGTCGAAGATCACGCGTCCATCCGGTCCTTGAATGAAATAAAGCAAGCGGCCATAGGTATTCGCTTCCACGCGCTCGCGAATATCATGGCGCAGTTCATCAAGCCCGTCTTGCTGATAGTCTATGCTTAACTGCTCGACTTCGGCATTGATGCGCTGTCGCAGCTGATTTTCAATGGTGCGCTGCATATGCACGAATAGGAGCCCCATCAGCGCCAAAACGCATAGGCTAAACAACGCCGCAGCGACCAGTGTTAGTTTAAAACTGGTGGTTTTAAGTAATTTAGTAATCATCCAGCCGATATCCTGCACCGCGCACGGTTTGTATAAGTTCCTGATTCCGGCCTTTGTCTATTTTAGCGCGCAGGCGGCTGATATGCGTTTCGATGATGCTTGTCTTCGGCTCAAAGTGAAACCCCCATACCGACTCAAGGAGCATGGTACGGGTGACCAATTGCCCTTTATGGCGGAGCATGAACTCCAAAAGCTTAAATTCGGTAGGTTGCAATTCTATTGTGTCGTGCGTGCGGGTGACTTCGCGTCGCACCAGATCCATGGTTAAATCGCCGCTATGTAGAATGGTTTCTTCTGTTTTAGCGGCAGGGCGTTTAGCGAGAGATTGAACGCGGGCCAGCAGCTCGGCAAAGGCGAATGGTTTTACCAGATAGTCATCGCCGCCAGCGTCAAATCCCTTTACTTTGTTTTCCGTGCTATCAAGCGCGGTCAGAAATAAAGCAGGTGTTTGAACCCCGCTTTCGCGCAGCGTTTTAAGCAAGCTTAGTCCATCTAGTTTCGGCAACATGCGATCGATAATCAGCACATCATATTCGCTGCCGGTTGCCAGCATTAATCCTTCATGTCCATCGGCAGCCAGATCCACACAATGCTGCCGCTCTTTAAAACCTTTGGCGATATAGTCTGCTGTAAGGCGATCATCTTCGATTACGAGTATTTTCAGCATGGCCTGTTGCTAACCTATTAAGGGGTGACCGTGTGGCCACCCCTTATCGTAAGTGCTTTTCTATTAATCGTCCAGATCTTCACGTGAACTCAAGACCTCTCCATTTTCCGCGCTTACTTGTACATCATACGGTTTCGAATCGGCAATCACGTCCACTTCATACGCCTTTTGAAAGCTGTCGTCATCATAACTGGCGCTATAGGCTACGCCGCCGACCTTTTTTTCAGCGGCTTGAATAGCCTCTACTAGTGAAACCTTTGCTTGTTCTACAGCCGTGGCCTCTTGCGTGTCTGCCAAAGCATGGGTTGCGCCCAATGTAGCCGCTAGCGCGGCCAGTGATACAGTGAGGGATTTTTTCATCATGATTCTCCTTTTGGTTGTTACAGTTCAGGCCAATGCCTGATCCCCCTTATAGAGATGTTCTATTTGCGAGACCTTTTCTGCGACCTTACGATTTTGTAAAGTAATCGATATGATCGACGTGCTAAGTATGAATGGCAAATAGGCGGTTAGGTTCCGCAAAATGTTTGATATACCCGCTCTTCAGGTTTAGGGGGAGTGGTATAGGCGGATGAGGCCGGCGTGTCATAGGGTGTCGCAAGCGTTTCTACCAATGCGTTGAACACACTAAAGTCGCCATCATTTTCGGCAGCGCGTAGTGCCTTTTCTACCTGATGGTTGCGCGGAATAATGGCAGGATTGGTGCGCAGCATTTTTGCGTAGGCTTCGTGTTGCGGCTTGGGGTTTCCAGACAGCCGCTTTTGCCAGCGGGTATGCCACTCAGCAAACTCTGGATCTTCTTCATTGGCCTCACCCATACTAAGCGCGCGAAACGTATTGGTATAATCCGCGCCGTTTTTTTGCATCCATTGCAGCAACTCTCCGATTAAGGGCGCGTCTTCGGGTTCATCGCTCAGCAAACCCAATTTACAGCGCATCATACCCAGCCAGTTTGTCTGAAAACGACTATTAAACTGTCCCAGAATCTCTTCCGCTTGTTTGATGGCCTGCGTCTGATCCGGGTGGAGCAGAGGTAGGAGGGCTTCGGCCAACCGTGCGAGATTCCACCCTGCTATATGCGGTTGGTTCGCATACGCATAGCGGCCTCCGCGATCGATCGAACTAAAAACCGTGGCCGGATCATACGCATCCATGAAAGCACACGGACCATAGTCAATGGTCTCTCCGGATATCGCCATATTGTCCGTATTCATCACGCCATGAATAAATCCAATGCGTAACCAATGGGTCACGAGTGTGATCTGCCGGTCCATGACGGTTTCCAATAAGTCGGCATAAGGTTCGGTGGATTCGGCCAGATGCGGAAAGTGCCGCGCGATGGCATAATCCGCGAGTGCTTGTAAGGCAGTAATATCTTGTAGTTGGGCCGCATATTCAAATGTGCCCACGCGTACATGACTGGCCGCCACGCGGGTCAGCACGGCGCCGGGCAACGCGGTTTCGCGCAGTACGATTTCACCTGTCGTGACCACTGCAAGACTGCGTGTGGTTGGCACGCCAAGCGCATGCATCGCCTCGCTGATGATATATTCACGCAGCATGGGCCCCAATGCGGCTCGTCCGTCACCGCGGCGGGCATAAGGGGTTCTGCCCGATCCCTTTAGCTGGATATCGACACGCTCGCCCTGAGGGGTGCGATGTTCGCCGAGAAGATGCGCACGTCCGTCCCCCAACATGCTAAAATGTCCGAACTGATGACCGGCATAGGCTTGCGCCAACGGACTAGCCGCTTGAGGTAAACGATTCCCGGCGAATAATTGTGCTAACGAGGCATCCGGTACGTTGTTCAGCGTTAAACCTAGCGTGTCGGCTAACGCATGGTTCAACATAACAAGCTGCGGGTTTTGTACCGGCACGGGATCGATACGTGTATAAAAGGGTTCCGGCAGCTGCGTGTAATGCGTGTCGAACTGCCAACCTATATGTGAGTCTGTGTCAGTCATCGCGGCTCAATCGCTTAACTTCACAGTAATTTCGGTGCTATCTTCCAGCGTGAATGCGGCTTCTTCGAAGGTGGGCGGGCCGAACAAAGCGAGCGGATCGTTTGACATGCCCCAGCTTTCGAGTGGATAGCCGATCAGGTTGCTTTCCAATTCGCCATCGCTGTTTTCATCATGCATCACGACGGCCGCATAGGTGCCATCTGGCAGATCGGGATAATAACAACGCGAAGTATTTGTTTGCGCTGTCGCGGACTGTTTTAAGCCCGGAGCAGGGGTATCCAGAAAGTTGCTTGCATCACTATAGAGGCTGCAAATAATCTGACCGGCATCTGACTGGACATTTGTCACCCAGACTGTAAGTTCAGCCGCATGTCCGCTGAACGGAACCCCCAGTGATGCCCAAATGGCAAGAAATGTTGCACGCATGTCCGCTACCTTAACCGTGATTGCCTTAAGCAGCCAGATGACTTTTTCGCAGTTGGTATATGTCTGAATCGCCACGCGGAGCAAAGATCGTGTTGGCCACAACCGGCTCGTTAGGTGATTTGCATCCTTTTTTAGCGATCGGTATGGCGCTTGCACATCGCGGCCACACAGTAAGTGTGGCGACCACGCAGCGCTATGCTTCACCGGTGCAGCAGGCAGGGTTGGATTTTACGCCGATGCGGCCAGACCCGCCGGATGACCCAGCCTTTCACGAGCGTTTCATGCATCCCAAACATGGAGCGAAATTTGCTTTCCGTGAATATCTTGCGCCCGCGATTCACGATAGCTATGCCGATCTGTATGCCGCTTGCAAAGATGCAGACCTGCTGATTAGCCAGTCGATGGCGCTGGCAGCACCGTTGGTGGCAGAAGCACAGCGGTTGAAATGGCTGTCCTGTGTGTTTCAGCCATTCACGTTATTCTCCGCCTATGATCCACCTTTACTACCGCCGCTACCGTTGCGGCGCGGGGGAAGTCGCGAAGCGGTGGCGTGGAATGAACGGATTTTAGACTATAGCCGTAACTGGACACGGCGGTGGGTCGCGCCGGTGGATGAAGCGCGTCGCACGCTTCAATTACCGGAAGGTGGGCATCCGATATACGAAGGGCAGCATTCACCGCACGGGGTGCTGGCTTTGTTTTCCCCGCTGCTAGGCACGCCGCAACCGGACTGGCCGCAACCGGTCACCCAAACCGGCATGATTTTATATCGGCAACCGAATGTGAGCGTGCCGGAGGGACTTTCAGACTTCCTAAAACATGGCGAACCGCCGCTGGTGTTTACGTTAGGCTCGTCGTCGGCCAAAGACGCGCAGCGCTTTTTTTCAAAAAGCCTTACGAGCGCAGAAAAGCTTGCGCGCCGCGCCGTGTTTTTAACCGGGAGTACGCAGCGCCCGGCGGATCTGCCAGAGATGTTACCAGAATGGGCGACATGGCACGCGTATGCTCCGTATCCGGATGTTTTTCCCTATGCCGCAGCGGTGATTCACGGCGGAGGCATGGGCTCTATCATGGCGGCGCTGGCCGCGGGAGTACCACAGCTTGCGGTGACCTATGCGCATGATCAGCATGACAATGCCCGCCGAATGCAGGCCGCGGGTGCGGGTATTGCGCTACGACGAAATCAGTATTCCCCAAGACGCGCCGCGCACTCTATTGCCGCGTTGATCAATGATCCAAGTTATGCGGCAAAGGCAGGCAATGCTCAGGAGCTATTAGAAAATGAATCGGGGGTTGAGGTGGCCTGCGACCATATCGAAACGCAGTTGCGCAACGTTTAAAAAGTAGAGATAAAATGTTGGTGCACAAAATCCTGTAAAGTGGTGCCACGGCCAGTCTGCGCGGCGAGTTCCATCGCGTGATCGAGATGTTGTTTGACTTTCACGCGTGCGGCGTCTGGCCCCATCAATGCGACCAGGGTGGGTTTTCCAATATCCTGTCCAGTATCTTTATCCAGCGCATGCGCTGGAACGCCATCGGCCAGATCGTCGATAATCTGATAGGCAAGCCCCACATGTCGCGCAAAGTTCTGCACTCTGCGCCGTTCTGTTCCATCTGCCCCGGCGATGATGGCGCCCATTTCCGCGCTGGCAATGAATAATACGGCAGTTTTACGATGATACATAGTTTCGACATACGATTGCGCTGCTGTGTCACCGGCAAATAAGTCTTCCGCTTGCCCAAGTGCCAGCCCGGCAGTGCCAACTGCCCCGCTAAGGCATGCATTTAACTGATTGCGGGTCGCGTCGCTTAAGTCATCATCCTGCGCGATACATTCAAAGGCGCGTGCCAGCAATGAAATCGCGGCTAATATGGCGATACTCTCTCCGAAATGGCGATGCACGGTAGGTTGATTGCGGCGCATTTTCGCATCATCCATACACGGTAAATCATCCAAGATCAGTGATGCAGCATGCACCATTTCCGTGGCGCATGCCGCGTTCAAAGCGGCCGATGGCTCACCGCAAAATTGCTGCGTAGCCGCTAGCGTTAATAAAGGGCGCAGGCGTTTTCCCGGAGCAAGCGCCATATAGCGCATGGCTTCCTGCGGGGCGCTGATTTGTGCCTCCTTCTCGCTCAGTAACTGATCCAACCGCTCGTCCACCTGAGCGCGCAGCACATCGCTTTGAACGCCGGTTACCATTGATGTCGCGGGTGAACCATGCGATGCAGAGCCGGCCAATGCCGGTGATGAATAAATCTTCATAAAGTGAAGCTATGATTTAAGTGCGGTTCAGGCAATCACTATTTGTGAGAAAGCATTGTATAAGTCGTGTCATTTACGCTAAATTCCCGGTATGTCCATAGCTCTTCATCTTTTTGTGGCGATTGCTTCGTTTATCGCTATGGAAGCGACGGCCTATCTGGTGCATCGATTTATCATGCATGGGCCCGGTTGGCATTGGCATCGTGACCACCATCAACCCAGTCTCGGCCTGTTAGAACGCAATGATCGTTACGCACTGATATTTGCGCTGCCCGCGGCGGTGCTCTTCATCGTATGGCCCGGTCCAGAATACACAATGTGGTGGGTGGCGCTGGGCATCAGTGCGTATGGCCTGCTCTATATGGTGTTTCACGATTTAGTGGTGCATCGGCGCGGATGGATTGGCCGTTGGTGCCGTCAGCATATCCCGCGTTCGGCCTATCTTGATCGATTGGTCAATGCGCATCATCTGCATCACGCGGTGCAGGGGCGTCAAGGCGCGGTCTCCTTCGGATTTTTATACGCGCCGCCGCCCGAACGATTGCGGCAGGAATTGAAACATCGCGCCAACCAGCGGGATGAGTATCGCGTATGACGCGGCAAAGCTGCACAGGGCTCGTATTGTCGGCGCTTATTTTGACGGCATGGTCCGGGCTACATGTCTATGCCTTGTTTTTTCATCCGCTGTCTCATTGGGCTGGTTCCCTGATTCTAATGATAGCGCTGACATGGTTGTCCGTCGGCCTGTTTATACTCGCGCATGATGCCATGCATGGATCATTGGCGCCGGAAAAACCTGCTTTGGGCCACGCTTTAGGGGCAGTGGCGCTGGCACTCTATGCAGGATTTACCTATGCACGTTTGTTGCCACAACATCATCGACATCATGACCATGCTGGCACTGCAGATGACCCGGATTTTCATGCCGCCAATCCAAAAGCGCTGTTGCCGTGGTACTGGCAATTCATGCGTACCTATTTCGGTTGGCGCGAAGTTATCATTATGCAAGTGCGCGTAACCCTGTACTGGTTAATGGGCGCATCGATTCCAGCGATTTTAGTGTTTTTCGCCCTGCCGGGAATTGTCTCTTCCATGCAATTATTCTACTTCGGGACCTGGCTGCCGCATCGGCATCAGGAGGACGCGTTTGCCGACCATCACCACGCGCGGAGTAATGCCTATGGTTGGTGGTGGTCGCTCATCAGCTGTTTTCACTTCGGCTACCATCATGAACATCATCTTAGCCCGCGCACGCCATGGTGGGCACTGCCAGCTAAACGTCGGGAATTACAATCAGGCGGGCCGCGTCCATAATCCCTGACGCGATGCATTCGTGGGTGGCAACAATGACAGCACTAGCCCTTGTAACCCGGCGGTGATCGCCAGCGCCTGCTTTTCGTGCTTTGGTATCACAATGCGTCCATTCCATTCAGCAGGGCGCTGCTGTTCCAGGCGTGTGCCGATACGACGATACACGCTGCGCGCCGCGCCAATGGCCATCGCCGCTCGTGGCGGAAGCGCACGCATGCCCAGCGCGGCCGACGCGTAATACGGTTCGGCATGATGGACCAGCCGCAAGGCGAGGCCGTGCAGTTTGGCGCGATATTCCGGTTGCAGCAAGGCTTCTGGCTGCTGAGGCAATCCCACTTCTTGCAACCAATCGGCGGGCAGATAGATACGGCCGTTTTCGGCATCTTCAATCACATCGCGGGCGATATTGGTCAGTTGAAACGCCATGCCCAGATCACAGGCACGGTGTAGCACCAGTTCCTCCTCTGGCTTCACGCCCATAATCAGCGCCATCATGATGCCGACCACGCCCGCCACATAATAACAATATTCCAGCGTTTCGGAAAAATGCTGGTAGCGGTGCTGCGTGACATCCATATAAAACCCGTCGAGCAATTCCATTGGATAGCGCGGCGGAATAGCGTGGCGGCGTACCACTTCCCCTAAGGCAGCAAATGCCGGATCATCCATGGCATCGCCGCGAATGGCGGCTTGCGTATCGCGCCGCAAAGCTTTTAACCGTTCTTCCGGGGTGCCGTCATACTCCTGTTGCGCATAGCCCATTTCCTGCCCATCGATTACATCGTCCGCATAGCGGCACCAGGCATAGAGCATTTGCGCATCGTGTCGCATTTCGCGGCCAAACAGAAGTGACGCAATCGCGAAACTTTTCGATCCGGCTTTAATGGTTTGCGCGCTGTGTTCGTGCAGATTGTTCACGCGGCATCCCTGCTGCGACGTAGCCCGTCTTCGATCATCAATCCGGCAGTGGCTTTGGCCGAAGCAACAACACCCGGAATGCCCGCACCCGGATGCGTACCCGCGCCGACCATGTAGAGATTGTTAATCTGATCGTCGCGATTATGCGCCCGGAACCAGGCACTTTGCCATAACACCGGCTCCAATGAGAACGCCGAGCCATGATGCGCGCCGAGTTCATCTTTGAAATTCTGCGGCGTAAAAATGCGGCATGTCTCCAGATTGTCCAACATGCCGGGTAAATAATGTGCATCCAAATCGGCCAGAATGCGGTCGCGATATTTAGGGCCTTCCACTTCCCAATCGATGGGCGCGTTGCCCAGATGCGGCACGGGCGAAAGTACGTAAAAACTACTGCAACCATCAGGCGCCATCGAAGTATCGGTCACGCAAGGATTGTGCAGATACATCGAAAAATCCTCCGGCAATTCGGAGCCTTTGAAAATTTCTTTCACCAACTCACGGTAGCGGGGGCCAAACAACACGGTGTGATGCGCCACATCCGGGTAAGATTTGCGCACGCCGAAATAGATGACAAAGAGTGACATCGAAAAGCGGCGTTTGTCTAAACGCTTCGCTTGTTTTTTACCCACGGTATGTGACCGCAATAAGTTGCCATAGGTATGCATTAAATCGGCATTAGAGGCGACGGCGTCAAACGCTTGTGCTTCGCCGTTTTGCAATGTCACCCCCGTCGCGCGATTATCTTCCATACTGATTTCCTGCACTTTGGCATTCAGACATATGGTGCCGCCCATATCGGTAAAGAGCCTTCCTAGTCCTTCTACCAGCGCGCCAGTGCCACCAAGCGGAAAATGCACGCCCCACTCGCGTTCCAGCGCATGAATCAACGTATAAATCGATGAGGTATTAAACGGGCTGCCACCCACCAGCAGGGTGTGAAAACTAAACGCCTGACGCAGCCGTTCATCTTTGATAAAGGATGCCACCATAGAATAGACGCTGCGCCAGCTTTGCAGTTTGAGCAATTGCGGGCCAGCGCGCAGCATGGAACGAAAATCTAAGAAAGGAACGGCGGCTAATTTTACATAACCTTCGGCAAAGGTCTGTTTTGCATAGGCATGTAAGCGGTGATAGCCCTTCACATCGTCCGGATTGAACGCTGCAATCTGCGCTTCCAATTCTGCCTGATCATTGACGTAATCGAAACAGCTGCCATCGCGCCATTGCAGGCGGTAGAAAGGATTTACCGGCACGAGCTGCACATAGTCTTCCATGCGTTTTCCGCATAGGGTAAATAATTCCTCAAGTGCTGTGGGGTCGGTAATGACAGTAGGCCCGGCATCGAAGCGGTAGCCTTTATCCTCATACACATAGGCACGACCGCCTAACTTATCGCGCGCCTCGAACAGTGTGGTTTTATACCCTGCCTGTTGCAGGCGAATGGCTAATGCCAGCCCGCCAAATCCGGCGCCGATCACGGCGGCTTTTTGCTGCATCTTCACGATGGCTGTGTTCCTTTCAATTGCCCGGCGGCTGACGGCGGCAGGCTTCGCAGCGCACCCATCACCGGAACAGGCGGTTTGCCGGCCAGAATCCGCAGCATGTCAAACGGGGTGTTGTTTCCCGCATAAAACCGCGCAATCAGGCTTTCCGGCAATGTATAGAAGCGCGACAATATTTTCCAGCGCATATCCGGCGCGCCAGCGAGGAAAAGCAGCCGGTTCAACAGACGGTAAAACCAATGGCCTTGCCAGCGGTGCTGCCGATAAGTCGTCATGCTGCGTGGCAAGGAGGGCTTCAACAGATCCGGCGCGGTAACGATCTGTTCGATCATCCGCATGGTATCGGGCAAAGAATACCCAGTCACGGGGTGAAATAGACCAGCACGCATCCCCAATGGTATTGCATTCGATTGCGTTTCCGGCAATTGGCCATCCAGCACTAAAGGTAATGCGCCTTTTTCGCTACGGATGATAGTAGCAATCTGCCAGCCTTTGCTGTCTGCATATGCTTCACATTCGCGAATCATCGCATCCATATCAAAATGCGGCGTTTCTACATAGCGCGTATCTTCGATCAACAGACGTGTTGGACTCAGCGGCAGCGAATAAAAGAAGCGATACCCTCCACATTGCGGGACGGTCGCGTCCATAATAATCGGTTGTGTTAATCCGTGCGGCTCGGTGGTCTCTACTTCAATGCCGGTGAAGATTTGCCAGGCCACAACCATGTCTGTTGCCTGCCAGCCGCGCGCATCGAATAGCTGTGTCGCGCTTAGCGTCGCTCCGGTATGAAGGGTAACGCTGCGCGCATTCACCGCTGTAACATGACCGCGCCGTAGGCAGCTCTCTAAGCTGGGCAGCAATGCGTGCCGCATCGTTTCAGCAGTTAAGCAATGATAGGCAGAAGAAAGGTGCCGATGATGATCGGGAAATATAACGTCATAACCTGGCCAGGATGCGGCCAGCATAGGCTTTAGCATCGCGAATTGGGAGGCGCTGACATCACCTTCATGAAAACACCAGGTATGGTTGCCACCTGGCTCATCTGGCTCGATTAGTAACAAGGAAAGGTGTGGATGGCGTTCGCGCAGCGCTGCGGCGAGTAACAAGCCTGCCAGCCCGGCCCCGGCGATAATAATATCCGCATCCTGAGTCATGAGACCTAGGTGTATACCGATATGCTATAGGCGGCTAATGGAAAATAGCGCGTGCGACGAGCTTAGGATTTCTTGCGGTACAGGTCATCTTTACAGAATAGATAAAAGGTGACTGTGAGATAAATGGCCACCCCGCCTAAATACATATCAAGCGGCGCATAGAAAAACCCAGCGATCACACACCCTAGCAGGGGTATAGCAATGGGAATATAGCGACGTGTGATGAATAACAATCGGTTCGAGGGCGTTTTAATATGACTGATCATCAGGAATGACAGGAAGGTCATATAAAGCGAGGTATAGATAGAAGACGTGGTATCAATATAGTCTTTCAATTCTAGAACAATGGGTAAGAATAGCAGCACAGCCCCGGCCGGGGTCGGCACCCCGATAAAATAATTGGAAGAAATATTCTCGATGCCTTTGGAATACATGACATTGAAACGTGCCAAGCGATACGCACCGCCTACGAGAAATAGCAAGGTGGCCAACCAGCCGAAAAAATAGAGCTCTTTCAGATGCCATTCATACGCCATTAAGGCGGGCGTCACACAAAAATTCAGAAAATCCGCGAGTGAATCTAATTGTGCGCCTGTGGGGCTTTCTACCTTTAGTTTGCGAGCAATTTTGCCATCGACCCCATCAAGAATGGCGGCAATAAGCAATAATACGAGCGAGTAATAAATATCTTCGCGAATATAACTCAAACGTAGCGCGGTTAACCCCAAACACATCGAAGTCAGGGTGACGGCGTTCGGAATAAAGTTAATAAGCGGTTTGATCATCAGACGGTCTTCCAGGTTAAGGTGTCAGCGCGAAAAACCGCAGGATCGATAGCTAGCATGGTTTCGCCACCCATACAGATACTCCCCACCTCTACCATTAACTGGTAATGCAGTGGAATGTAGATATCGCAGCGGCTACCGAAGCGAATGATGCCGTAGCGTGCGCCTTGCTCAACCTGCTGCTGCGGAAATAAATCATGAATAATGCGACGCGCGACAAAGCCCGCTATCTGCGCAAATCCGATAGGTTGCCCCTGTGGCGTTCTCATCAGGCTGACCGTGCGCTCATTGTCTTCACTCGCTTTATCGAGTTCGGCATTCAAAAATTTTCCGGGTATATAGATGTGTTTTTCAATCGTCCCGCTGGCAGGCACGCGGTTGACATGCACGTTGAAGACATTCAGAAAAATAGAAATCTTATGATAAAGCGTTTCATCCGCCTCTAATTCTTTTGGCAGCGTTGATTGGGACACATGGCTGACTACACCATCGCCTGTCGCCAGCACAAATCCATCGCCTTGTGGCACCATGCGATCCGGGTTGCGGAAAAAATAGGTCACAAATGCTAAAATCACCAATCCTGCCAGACCGGCGTAGCCTGAGACAAAAAACAATAGTAATGCGACCACCGCTGCGATGGCAATGAATGGCTTGCCCTTCGGGTGGATGGGCACGAGCATAACGTTTTTGATCGTATGCAATAAATGCATAGTGATAGCCTTTCTTTTGCAATGACATCTATGGGTCAAAGAAACCGAGGATAGTCTGAATAGTGCTATTTTTAAAATAGAATAATGCGAAACCGGGATTCTTAAAGAAAATAGAGCAGATTATTTTTCAAACGGCCTGCCCGGCGGCGAAGCCGGAAGCCCAGGCCCATTGAAAGTTAAACCCGCCCAAATGGCCGGTGACGTCGACCACTTCGCCAATAAAATACAAGCCGGGTACGGTAGTCGCCTCAAAGGTTTTTGAGGATAGTGCCTGCGTATCCACCCCGCCAAGGGTCACTTCAGCGGTGCGATAGCCTTCGGTGCCATTCGGCACAATGGACCACGCATGCACGTGCTTGGAGAGGCGCTCCATCGTGGCATTCCCACATTCACCGATGCGACCCTGATACGTTCCCATCTCACATAGGGTCTGCACTAGCTTTTTGGGCAGGTGTTTGGAAAGAATCGTCGCAATTTCGAGTTTCGGTGTCTGATCGCGAGCGGTTTTTAAAAGGGGCAACACATGCAATTCGGGCAAGAGATTGAGTTGGATCGGTTCGCCCTCCTGCCAATAAGATGAGAGCTGGAGGATGGAAGGCCCGCTTAAGCCGCGATGGGTGAATAGCATGCCCTCACGAAACGACGTGTCATGGCAACGAACGATGGCATCGACCGCGATGCCGGATAGGGGACGCAGATACTGCAATAGCTCATCCGCTAAGGTGAAAGGTACCAATGCGGCGCGCGGCGGAATCACAGCGAGTCCGAATTGGCGAGCGATGTCATAGCCCCAGCCGGTCGCACCCATTTTAGGAATCGATGGCCCGCCGGTGGCGATAACTAATGATGTGGCCTGCACGGTGTCGCCCTGTAACGTCACTGCAAATCCGCTTTCCGTTTTAGAGACGGCTATAATGTCTGTGCGCAGGCGAATCCCGACACCCGCCGCTTCGCATTCCGAAAGCAGCATGGCGATGATTTGCTTCGATGATCCATCGCAAAAAAGCTGCCCCAATGTTTTCTCATGATAGGCAATCCTATGTTTTTCTACCAATGCGATAAAATGCGCCGGGGTGTAGCGCCGTAACGCCGAGATGCAGAAATGCGGGTTTTGCGACAGGTAATTGGCGGGTGTGGTATGAATATTAGTAAAATTACAGCGTCCACCGCCCGAGATACGGATTTTTTCGCCCACCGCAGCGGCCTTATCGAGTAACAAAACGCGGCGGCCACGTTTGCCTGCTTCGATGGCGCACATTAACCCAGCGGCGCCGGCTCCGATAATGATGACGTCATACTGCATAGGGTCTCAGTGGTTAAAGGTTGCCGTGCCGTTATAAAGAACTATAAGCGGGGAAACAATCAGCGAAGCTGTAAGGATATCGAATGAACAGGCCAGCACAGGCATTAGAAATAGAGATTACCGGTCTTGGTGCGATGGCTGACGGTGTGGCAACCGCGCAGGAAAAGCCGGTTTACGTGCCCTTCACCTGTCCCGGTGACAAAGTGCAGGCACTCGTCACACGCGAAACGAAGCATGAACTGCGCGCCCGACTGCAACAGATTATTGCCCCATCACCAGAGCGGCAAACTCCACCTTGTCAGCACTTCGGACGCTGCGGCGGATGTAAGTTGCAGCATGTGAAGACTGATCTTTATCGGCAATTTAAACACAGCGTGCTCACGCAATTCATTGCAGGGCTAGGGCTAGATACTTCTATCATCCAGCCGCTTCAGGAGAGTGGCGCACATAGCCGGCGCCGGGTGACTTTTACGGTGGTCACGCATAGAGATAGCATTCAGATTGGATTTATGGAGGCTGGTAGCCATCGTCTGATTGATGTGCAAGAATGCCCGGTCAGCGAACCTGCTTTGGCGGCAATGCTGCCCGATTGGCGGGCTTGTCTGGGTGGTTTAAAAAAGCCGGGGCGGGTCTCCTCTATCGGGCTGACGGCGCTGGAGCATGGCATAGATGCGGTGCTGACCTTGAATGCTGCGCTTGGCACGAAAGACAAAGAAACGCTGATCGCCTTTGCAGAAGCCAGCCCTTTAGTGCGCTTGACCATTCAAGTGCAGCCCAAACGTGTCTCGCGGCGTGTGCCGCAGGCCGAAGACCCGGTCACGTTATACGATACCGATCAAGCGACAATTACTTTTGCCGATGTTGAAGTCATGTTGCCGCCTGGCGCGTTTTTGCAAGCCACACGAGCAGGGCAGGAAGCGATTACGGCGCAAGTGGTAAAACATTTGCAACACCGCGACATGATCGCCGATCTGTATTCGGGTTGCGGAACCTATAGCTTCCCACTGATACAGCACGCGAATCGCGTTTCGGCCTATGAAGGTGTCAGCGAGATGGCCGCGGCGATGAATAATGCCTGCGTGCGTCACGGGTTAGACGAGCGCATGCAAACCACCGTGCGGGATTTATTTTCCGACCCCCTTAGTGCGGAAGAATTAAACGCATTTGATGGCGTGGTCATTAACCCGCCACGCAATGGCGCTCTGCCGCAAGTGAAGCAAATTGGTAAGAGTAAGATACGTCAGGTGGTGATGGTCTCCTGCGATCCATCAACCTTTAAACGCGATGCGAGCGCGTTGCTGGCCGCAGGTTATACGCTTACCGAAGTCACCCCGATTGACCAATTTACCTGGAGCCACCATTTGGAAGTGGTCGCCGCTTTTCACCGCCATTAGAGGAAGTTTGATGCCTGTTTTATCATTAGTCTACGCTCCCAATCCGATCTTCAAGCAACAAGCCACACCGGTCGAAACCGTTGATGATACGGTGCGCGCCACCATCGATGCGATGTTTGACACGTTGGAATATGAACAAGCGGTCGGCATGGGCGGCAATATGGTTGGGCTATTGAAACAGATCGCCATCGTCGATTTGCATCCCGATGGGGTATCCTCGCCCTATACATTTATCAATCCGGACATTTACTGGGCATCGGAGGAAATGCAGGAACAAGAAGAAGCCTCGATTTGTTTTCCAGGAATTGCCGCGACCATTCAGCGCCCGAAAGCCATCAAACTGCGTTACCTTGATTATGATGGCAATCCTGCCGAGCTGGAGGCAGAAGGTTATTTTGCCTGCGTGATTCAGCATGAAGTCGATTATTTGCGCGGGGTGACCTTTTTAGATTACCTCTCCAAAATGAAGCGCGACATGCTGATCAAGAAGACGCAGAAATATCAGAAAGAGCATCCGCCACATGTGCATGGGGCAGGGTGCCGCCATTAGCGCCTGCTCACGCTATAACTTCGGGATTCAACGACACGGAATACGCCGTGCATGTAAAATAGAAGCAGCCTTGATAAGGGATTGCGCATAAATACTCCATAAGGAAATCGTGCCAGATATCTGACTGGAGATTTGCGGCGTTTTTTTAACCAATTCGTTTTACATTTCGGGTCAGTTTAGAGCATATTCGCAGCATGAAACGCAGCAGTCATATGCATACATCCGAAGATACTACCTCTCCGCCACTCACCGTGGCACTAATCTATACCGCCATCGGTGTGAGTTTATTAGGGGTCTTCCTCGCAGATAGTCTTACCCCATTAGGGGTTGCGGTTTGGGTGGTGTATTTAGTGCCGCTCACGCTTGCATTGCTGGTGTGGCGACCAATAGTTCCGATCGCGGTGGCAGCGCTAGCGACAGCGTTTATCATCATCAATTTCTTTACCGATGCGGAAGGGATGCAGCCTGGCATGGCGCAACTCAACCGCGGAATGGGCTTGGTAAGTTTGTGGGTGATGGCGGCAGTCGGCTATTTTTTCATTCGCAACAAACTGCGCGTGCGTGATCAGGAATGGCTGCAACGCGGACAGGTGCAGCTTTCGGAAGAGATTAATGGCGAACAAAATTTCCGCGAATTGGGCGATAATGTTCTGAGCTTTATTTGTGACTATGTTCAAGCGCAAGCAGCCGTGATTTATATGCAAAATAATGGCGGATTTGAGCGCATCGCAACCTTTGGCGTGCCGAAAGATGCCGCGCCAGAACAGTTTGCAGCTACCGACGGTCTACTTGCCCAGGCGATGAAGAATAAAAAAGCCTTCCATCTGACCGATATTCCGGATGGTTATCTGGCCGTCGGCTCTGCCTTTGGCCAGACCAAGCCGCGGCATTTAATTGTGATGCCCGCCCTCGCGGATGGCAGAGTGAATGCCGTATTGGAACTGGGTTTCATGCATAAAGTCGATGGCAATGTACAGGAGTTTCTCAATCGGATTGCGGATGCAATTGGTATTGCTATTCGTTCCGCTAATTACCGAGTAAATCTGCAAAATTATCTGGAAGAAACGCAGCGCCAATCGGAAGAGTTGCAAACACAAAGCGAAGAGTTGCGCGTCTCGAATGAAGAATTGGAAGAGCAAAGCCGTGCCTTGCAAGAATCGCAATCGAGTTTGGAACTGCAACAAGCCGAGTTAGAGCAAACGAACTCGCAATTAGAAGAACAAACGCAGTTATTGGAAAGCCAGCGCGATGAACTATCGCGCGCAAAAGAAGAATTACAGCAGCGCGCTAAAGAGTTAGAACAGGCTAGCCAATATAAGAGCGACTTTTTGGCCAATATGAGCCACGAATTGCGCACCCCGCTGAACTCGACACTGATTCTAGCGAAATTATTATCTGACAATCCCGAAGAGAATCTGACCGAAGAGCAAGTCGGATATGCGACAACCATTTACTCTTCCGGCAATGATTTGCTTGAGTTGATCAACGACATTCTCGATCTATCAAAAATTGAAGCGGGGCATATCGAAATCCAACCGGCTACCACATCACTGAAACAGGTGTCGGATACTTTAAGCCGTCTCTTTGCGCCCCTGGCAGATCAGAAAGAAATCACGTTCAGCACAGAGATCAGTGCCGATTGCCCGCCTGCGATTTTTACCGATTCCAAACGACTTGAGCAGATCTTGAAAAACTTACTGTCCAACGCGCTTAAATTCACTGCGCAGGGAGAAGTCGCGTTACGGTTTGATCGGCATGACAAATGCGGCATTGCTATTAGCGTCACGGATAGCGGCATCGGCATCCCCAAAGCACAACACGAGGCCATCTTCGAAGCCTTCCGTCAGGCAGACAGCACCACCAACCGCAAATATGGCGGGACGGGGTTAG
>DDZS01000059.1:0-39423 GCA_002346425.1 Alphaproteobacteria bacterium UBA3002 | reverse complement strand
GGGACGGGGTTAGGGCTGTCGATCACCCGTCAATTGGCGCGCTTGCTTGGCGGCACCATTGAGTTAGAAAGCGAGCCGGGCAAGGGTAGCTGTTTCACTGTGGTCTTGCCAGAAACCTACCATGCGGAGGCGATATCGCATGAGCCAATACCATCGGTGCAAGCGTTGCCCGCAGCACCCGTGCCTAGCGAAACACCCATAGCCTATTCAAAACCGGAACGGCCTACATCTCATGTGCAGGATGACCGCGATCACATCAACGCAGGCGATAAAGTCTTGCTGGTGGTCGAAGATGACGAGTCCTTTGCGCGGATCATGTATGATTTAGCTCGGGAATTGGACTTCCGCTGTTTGCTGGCGCATCAGGCCGATGAAGCGCTGATACTGGCGCAGCAATATTTGCCGCATGCGGTGCTGCTGGATATCGGGTTGCCGGACCATTCCGGACTGACAGTGCTTGATCGCTTAAAGCAAGATGCGCGCACACGCCATATTCCCGTGCATATCGTCTCCGGCACCGATCAGATGCAAACGGCCCTATCTCTGGGTGCGGTAGGCTATCTTCTCAAGCCCGTAAAACGGGAAGAATTAATGCATACGCTGCAACAACTCGAGACGCGGTTAGTGCAAGGTATGCGGCGGGTTTTACTGGTCGAAGACGATAAAGTGCAACAAGCTAGCATGACCAAACTATTGCAAACCGGCGAAGTAGGAGCCGTGGCAGTCGGCACCGCTGCGGAATGTCTGGACCTGCTGAAAGACCAGACATTTGATTGCATGGTGTTGGATCTAAGCCTGCCGGATGCAAGTGGTTTTAGCTTGCTTGAAACCCTAAGCAATGAAGATGCGTATTCCTTCCCGCCTGTGATCGTGTATACCGGCCGCGACCTATCGGCGAAAGAAGAAGAGCAACTGCGTCGTTACTCGCGTTCGATCATCATCAAAGGCGCGAAATCACCAGAACGGTTGCTAGATGAAGTGACGTTGTTCCTCCACCAGGTGGTGGCCGATCTGCCAGCTGAGCACCAGCGCATGCTGAAAAAAGCCCGCAATCGCGATACGATTCTCGAAGACCGGCATATTCTTGTCGTGGAAGACGACATCCGCAATGTCTACGCCGTCACCAGTATTTTTGAACCGCGCGGCGCGAGTATTCAAATCGCACGCAATGGGCTGGAAGCGTTATTGGCATTAGAGAAAAGCCGAAACGACACCAACACGCGCAACATCGATTTAGTGTTGATGGATGTCATGATGCCAGAAATGGACGGGATTACGGCAACGCGTGAAATCCGTAAAGATAAACATTGGGAAGATCTTCCCATTATCATGCTGACCGCGAAAGCGATGAAAGGCGATCAGGAACGGTGCTTAGCGGCCGGGGCGAATGATTACATGGCCAAACCGCTCGACGTTGAAAAATTGCTTTCACTGGTACGCGTTTGGATGCCCCGTTAACATGGATAAAACCGAAGAAATTGAACTGCAATTGTTGTTGAATGCCGTCTACCAGAAATACCATTATGATTTTCGGGATTACGCCATGGCGTCGGTACGTCGGCGAATGAAACATGCACGCGAATATTTCAAATGCCGCAGCTATTCGTTACTGCAGGACAAAGTATTGCATGATGAAGCTATTTTACCGGAGCTGCTGAATTTTTTGACCATACAAGTGAGCGAGATGTTTCGCGATCCCAGTTATTTTCGCGCGATTCGCGAAAAACTAGTGCCGCATTTGCGCACCTACCCTTCGTTAAAAGTATGGGTCGCCGGATGCAGCGCGGGGGAGGAGTTATATTCCCTCGTCATTCTGTTTCGCGAAGAGGGACTGGAAGACCGCACCATTTTTTATGCGACCGATATCAGCGCGGATGCATTACAGAAGGCCGAGGCGGGCATTTATAGTTTGGATCGTATGGCGCAATTCAGCAAAAATTATCAAGCCGCCGGAGGTAAGGGATCGCTCTCTGATTATTTTACAACAGGCTATAATGGCGGCATCTTTGACAAATCCTTGCGCAAGCATGTCGTCTTTTCCGATCACAGTCTGGCAAGCGACGCGGTATTTGCAGAAATGCAATTGATCTCCTGCCGCAATGTACTGATTTATTTTACGCGGGAGTTACAGGACCGGGCTATTGGACTGTTTAAGGATTCACTATCGCATGCAGGCTTTCTGGGTCTTGGCTCAAAGGAAAGCTTACATTTTTCGGCCCATGCCGACGCATTTAGCGACTTTAAAACCGGTGAACGCATTTATCAACGGAAGGCGATATAATGCAGTTACATGAACAGGCAGTGGTGATTGGCGCATCGGCTGGCGCGTTGGAAGCGCTTTCCGTGCTACTGCCCGCCTTGCCCGCTGACTTTCCTGCACCTGTTATGTTAGTGGTGCATGTGCCGCCCGATAAAGACAGTTTGCTGAGTGAAATACTATCGCCGCGCTGTCAGCTGGGCGTCATGGAAGCAGAAGATAAGCAACCTTTAGAAGCCGGGAATATCTATATCGCGCCGCCGAATTATCATCTGCTGGTTGAGACGGAGAAATGCCTTTCCCTCTCTAATGATGAACCGGTGATGTATTCGCGCCCTTCCATTGATTTGCTGTTCGAAAGCGCGGCGGATGCCTATGAAGAACAACTGACAGGGATAGTACTGACCGGCGCGAATAGCGATGGGGCAGCAGGGTTAGCGGCGATTGTCGAAGCGGGCGGACGTGCTATCGTACAGCAGCCGGAAGAGGCCATGGCAGCAGCCATGCCACAAGCCGCGCTGAAAGCCTGCCCTAGCGCTACAGAACTGGCACTCGAAGAGATCGCACCCTATCTGATAGCGGCCGTGAAAAAGGGAGGCTACTGATGGAGCCGGTTTATTTTCTCTTAGTCGATGATCTGGAAGAAAACCTCATTGCGCTGGAAGCGTTGCTGCGCCGCGAGGGGTTGGTACTTTTAAAAGCACGTAGCGGGCAGGAAGCGCTAGAATTATTGTTGAAGCATGAAGTGGCGTTAGCATTGGTTGATGTGCAAATGCCGGGCATGGACGGCTTTGAACTGGCCGAGCTCATGCGCGGAACGGAGCGGACGCGCACCATCCCGATTATTTTTCTCACCGCCGGCAGTGCCGATCAGCAACGCCGTTTCCGGGGCTATGAAGCGGGTGCCGTAGATTTCCTGCATAAGCCTATCGAAACGGATATTCTTATCAGTAAAACGAAAGTCTTTTACGAATTATACCGTCAGAAGCAAGAAGTGGCGCGCCTCTTAAATGAGTCGCGTGATTATGCCGCAGCTTTAAAGGCTGCCGATGCGCGGAAGGATGAATTTTTGGCCACCATGAGCCATGAAATACGCACGCCCATGAATGCCATTTTAGGTCTGTCACGCATTTTGCAAATGCAGCCTTTAAACGATGAACAGGCAAAAATTGTCGACACGCTTCACTCCTCGGCCAACTCGCTTTTGCTATTGATCAATGATCTGTTGGATATCAGCAAGATGGAAGCCGCTTCCGTCATACTTGAATCGGCGCCATTTAATCTGTCGGAGTTACTACAGGCAATCCATGATATGCTGAGCGTTAAAGCCATGGATCGGGGGCTGGATTTTCAGATGCACACTAGTGCAATCGAAGGCATGCATTTCATGGGTGATGCAGAACGGCTAAAACAAATTCTAGTAAATCTGTGCAGCAATGCCTTGAAATTCACGACGGAAGGAAGCGTCAAGGTGCAGGTCGATTGTACCCCGCCTGTTGCGCCAGACACCACCGCCCACGTAACAATCGCCGTGACCGATAGCGGTATTGGGATTGCGCCGGATAAAATCGCCAGTGTGTTTGAAAAATTCGTGCAGGCCGATTCCAGCATCAGCCGCCAATATGGAGGTACCGGGCTCGGGCTTTCTATCAGTAAAAACCTCGCAGAGGCGATGGGCGGCTCATTGAGCGTTGCCAGTGAACTGAATGTAGGGTCCACATTTACCCTGCAGCTGCCTTTAGAGGTCACGGATGCGACGTCTTCTCCCGTTACAATAGAACAGCGCGTTCCGCAGTCCGCACCAGCGGATGCGCCTACCATATTGCTCGTAGAAGACCATCCGCCGAATGTATTGGTTGCGACATTATGCCTGCAAGAATTTGGCTATTCATATGACGTGGCCGGGTCTGGCCCCGAGGCGGTGGAGAAGGCAGTAAGCAACGACTATGCTGTGATATTAATGGACGTGCAAATGCCGGGAATGACGGGTTTCGAAGCGACAGCGGCCATTCGCGAAGAGCATGCCAATCAAGGCAAGTCGCCTGTTACTATCATTGGCATGACTGCGCATGCGATGGCAGGCGATCGCGAAAAATGCCTTGAAGCCGGAATGGATGATTACATTTCCAAACCGCTTAATCTGGCGGAGTTGGAAGAATTATTGGCGCGCTATTGCAGCACGGATGTGCCGGCCTGAGGTATAATTAGTATCACTTCAGGCCAGCACCGCGTATGCATTAGGCAGCAGCCGATTCCCAGATTTCTTCGCGCGGCCAATAGCGCAAGCTAGCGCAGGTTTTCATATAGCCCGGAACTGCCTTGGCAGAATCCAAGCTAATGCACCCATCGTCCATCATGCTCTTCAATCCGGTTTTCTCGAACAATGTGAGCGCTCCGTCGGTATAGGCGATGTATTTCATATGGGCGAAGGCATCTGTCAGGAAATCTTGCGCGGCAGGGAAGCCCGCGATGCGTTTTCCTTCTTTTTCAGATACGATGATCGCCACCGCATCATAGAGAATGGATGGCCCGCCTTCGATATTTTGCTGCGCAGGCACTTCCGTACCATCGCTTAACGTTACCCCGCCAATTTCAGGCGCAATAACCTCTAGCATCGCACCTTCTTTATCCGCCGCTTTTTTCAAGGCGTGATATAATTCAGCATCCGCGTCATCGGTTAGCAGAACCCCTAATTTACGGCCTTCAAACGTATCCGGGCCATTCTTCAGGATGCTTAAAGCTGGTGATTCCGGCAGGTCGGTAATGGGCGTAGCGGCAGGCGTGGCAGCGGCGGGCATTTTCTTAATGCGCAAGCCCTTTGCCACTCCTTTGGCCAGGTCTTCATCGATATTCAGCAGGTGCGACACAAGGCGGATGCGTATATCTTCCCGCGCGCATTTACTGAGTTCGAAAATCATGGCATCGCGCATATGGCGCTGCTCTTCTTTGGTTTGGCTGATATAAAATTGCCGAGCCTGGCTGTAATGATCCGCGAAGCTTTCCGGGCGAATACGTAATTTCTCACCTTCCTTCGGTTCGGCATGGCTGCGGAAACCTTCTGGAGAGGGGCGCGGACCACCTTGCTCGCCCCAGCTGTTGGGTTCGTAATTGACGCGGCCTTTCGGATTATGCATCGCCATATGCCCATCTTGCTGAAAATGTGCGAAAGGGCATTTCGGTGCATTGATCGGAATATGCGTAAAGTTCGGTCCGCCTAAGCGTTTAATTTGTGTGTCGAGATACGAGAAATTACGACCCTGTAATAATGGGTCATTCGTAAAGTCGACCCCCGGCACGATATTTTGCGTGCAGAAAGCGACCTGTTCGGTCTCGGCAAAGAAGTTATCGACATTATTATCTAATACTAATCGACCGACGATTTTTACCGGGACTACTTCCTCTGGGATCAGTTTGGTTGCATCCAGCACATCGAACGGAAATTCCTCGGCGACTTTTTCATCAAACAACTGCAGGCCTAATTCCCATTCCGGATAATTACCGGCGTCGATATTATCCCACATGTCGCGGCGGTGAAAATCCGGATCAGCACCATTTAATTTCAGTGCTTCGTTCCAAACGACCGACTGCAACTTCAGCTTTGGCTTCCAATGGAATTTCACAAAGGTCACTTTGCCGTCTTTGTTGATCAATTTAAAGGTGTGTACGCCAAAGCCTTCCATAAAACGGAATGAACGCGGGATCGCGCGATCGGACATGGTCCACATGACCATATGCATGCTTTCCGGGGTCAATGTAATGAAGTCCCAGAAATTATCATGCGCGCTTTGCGCTTGTGGAAACCCACGATCGGGGGCGGGTTTAACAGAGTGGATCAGGTCAGGAAATTTGATCGCATCCTGAATGAAAAAGACCGGGATATTGTTCCCGACAATGTCCCAATTACCCTCTTTAGTATAAAGCTTTACGGCAAACCCGCGCACATCACGCGCGACATCGGGTGAACCCTTGTTTCCTGCGACTGTTGAAAAACGCACAAAGGCAGGCGTCTTTTCGCCTGCGCGTTGAAAGATATCGGCGCTGGAAACATCTGCTAATGATTCATAGGTTTCAAAATAGCCATGCACACCATATCCGCGCGCATGCACCACACGTTCGGGAATACGCTCGTGATCAAAATGGAAAATCTTTTCACGCATAATGTGATCTTCGAGCAAGGTCGGCCCGCGCGAACCAGCCTTTAGTGAATTCTGATCATCGGCAATAGGCGCGCCCTGAGCCGTGGTCATGGTGGCTGTCGCATGCGGACAATCGTTCATTTGCTGTGTTTCACCGCCTTGGCCACGTTGAATGTCTTCTTGCCCGTAGCGTATCTTTTTCTGTGTCATGATGATCCCTGTGTCTGAAGTGAATGGGGTATCTATCTATGCTCTAGAATAAAGAATCCATAGGTAAGGTAAGCGCTAGAAAATTTATAGATTCCTTATAGTTCTACGCGTGGCACGCATCGGTTTATGATGAAAAACCCACTAACACTAATCTGTTATAGATGGAGAAAAATCATGGCAGCACGTGCCTATTGGAAAGGCCATATTCGCTTATCACTGGTAAGTTTCAGCGTACGTTTACACGCTGCGATTACATCGACAGAAAAAATCGCATTGCATCAATATGACGAAGACAGTGGTGAACGCATACATTATCAGAAAGTGAACGAAAGCGGCGACATCGTCGAAGCGGAAGATATTATTAAAGGCTACGAATATGAAAAAGGCCAGTTCGTGCCGATTGACGATAAAGATCTGGATGAGTTAAAGCTTGAAAGCAAACATACCATCGAATTAGTGCAATTTACCAATATCGATGATGTCGATCCTATCTATTTTGAACGCTCTTATTATGTCGCGCCCGATGGCGACATCGCCGAAGAAGCCTATCTGACTGTGCGCGAAGCACTGAAAAAATCCGGAAAAGCTGCAATTGGGCAAATCGTGCTGAATAATAAAGAACGTATCGTTACCTTGCGCCCTTGCGGCAAGGGGTTGGTGCTAGATACGCTACGCTATGCGTATGAGGTACGCGAAGCGGAGAATTATTTTGAAAGTTTGCCGCAGAAAACTTCCGTCGATAAAGAGCAAATGGAATTAGCGGAAGCCTTGATAGAGAAGAAAAGCAAACCCTTCGATCCGAAAGCGTTTAAAGATCATTACCAAGAAGGCTTGCTGGATATTATTGAGGCCAAACTGAAAGGCAAAAAAGGTAAATCGAGCGGTGGTGGCACCAAACCTTCTAAAGGTAAAGTGGTGGATATTGTGTCAGCATTGAAAGCCAGTCTGGAGCAAGCAGAAGGAGGGAGAAAAAAGAAAAGCACGCGTAAAAAGTCCAGTGATAAAGCAGCATAATATATGGCATATTCCATCGACACCTATAATGCCAAACGCGATTTTAACGCGACTCCAGAGCCCGGAGGTAAAACCGGCCGGCGTAAAAAACGCAATCTCTCATTTGTAATTCAGAAACACGCAGCCTCACGGTTACATTACGATTTCCGCTTAGAAATGGATGGCGTGTTAAAAAGCTGGGCGATTCCAAAAGGACCCTCGCTCAACCCATCCGACAAACGGCTCGCAGTGCGCACGGAAGACCATCCGCTGGATTATGCGGCTTTTGAAGGGGTGATCCCTGAACATCATTATGGAGCCGGGCATGTCATCATCTGGGACTCAGGCGAATGGGTGCCGGAAACAAAGGACCCGCTTGCCGCACTTCAGCAAGGAAAACTATCCTTCACGCTGAAAGGCGAACGGCTTTCTGGCCAGTGGACCTTGGCGCGCATGGGCGGCACGCGCAACGAAGGCAAAGAAAATTGGCTGTTAATCAAAGGGGATGACGCGATCGCCTCGCGCAAAAACAACATTACCAAAGCCAACCCCGGGAGTATCAAAAGCGAGATCACGATTGAACAGATGAAGGCGAAGAAAAATACCGCGTCACTGGACACATTATTACATCAATTCAAAGGCCCACAACTGGCAATGTTGGGGGAGAAACCGCCCAGCGGTAAACATTGGATGCACGAAGTTAAATATGATGGCTACCGCGTGCTGGTTTTTGTCTCACAAGGCAAGGTAGCGATTCGCACGCGCAATGGCCATGTATGGACGCATAAATTCCCCGTCCTCGAAGCGGCTATTAAGAAGCTAAATCTTGGGACGCTGGTCTTGGATGGCGAGGCAGTGATGGTGGACGCGGATGGGCTTACGGATTTCAAAGCGCTACAAAACGCTCTCAGCGTGCCCGACGCGCCGATGCAACTCTATCTATTCGACCTGCTTTTTCATGACGGCACGGATCACACCGACCAACCATTTCACGAACGTCGCCACGCCCTAGAGGCATTGTTTGCGAATCATACCAGCGAGACGTTACATCTCAGCGAAACCTTCACAGGCAAAAGCGAACAGGTAATTGGAGAAGCCTGCAAGTTAGGGTTGGAAGGCATCATCTCAAAACGTCTGGACGCGCCATATCGTAGCGGGCGCAGCAAAAGCTGGGTGAAAAGCAAATGCATTAAGCGACAGGAATTCGTCATTTGCGGATTTTTACCCGCAAGTGATAATCCCAAAGCCATCGGCGCATTGCATTTAGGCTATTATAAAAACAAGCAATTGCACTATGCGGGAAAAGTGGGAACGGGCTTTAATCAAAAAGCGGCAACCCTGTTATTTAAGAAACTAACGTCCTTAACGCGCCAAACGCACCCTTTCGCCGAAAGCCCCGGACGTCAGACCGGCACAGTCTGGGTATCCCCGCAGGAATTATGCGAGGTTCGTTTCGCGGCTTGGACCAAAGGCGGCAAAGTGCGTCACGCATCCTATCAGGGGCTACGCGAAGATAAAGCGCCGGAAGAGATTCACAAAGAGGTGCCTATGTCCCAACACTCTTCAGCTCCAAAAAAATCAGATAAAGATATTACGGTGAGCGGCGTGCGCATCTCCCATCCCGATCGGGTCATATTTCCTAACACAGATTACACCAAAGGCCAGTTAGCGCACTATTATGCCGAGATGGCAGAGATCATTATGCCGCAAATTGAAAACCGGCTGATTAGCGTGGTGCGCTGTCCCGGTGGGATCGACCATGAATGTTTTTTCCAACGCGGAAAAGGCAAAGGAATGCCTGAACATATTCAGCCCATCGATGTAAAACATAAAAATAAAACTTATGATTATATGTATATCAGCAAGCCGGAAGGTCTGGTGGAATTGGTGCAGATGGGGGTTATCGAAGTACATCCATGGGGATCGAAAATCGATAAGGTCGATCGCCCGGATCGCATCGTGTTCGATCTGGATCCGGATGAGGGTATACCCTTCGATGCGATAAAATTAGCCGCACAAGATATCAAAGCCCGATTGGAACATCTGGGCCTGGAAAGTTTTGTCAAAACCTCAGGTGGCAAGGGGTTGCATGTCCTAGTGCCGATTGATCGCCGCCATGAGTGGGAGGAAGTGAAAGATTTCACCCGCCGCTTTGCAGAGCGCATGGTGAGCGACGTGCCGGAGGCCTATACCGCGACCATGAGTAAAGCCAAACGGCATGGAAAAATATTTATCGACTATTTCCGCAATGATTATGCGGCGACGTCAGTTATGGATTATGGCGTCCGTTCTCGCCCGGGGGCACCGGTTGCGACACCCTTATTCTGGAAAGAACTATCCGCGCTTACATCAGCACATCAATTCGATATTCCAGCAGTTCTAAAACGCAAAAAGCAGGCGCGCACTTGGCTTAAAGAATATCAATCCACCCGGCAGTCATTAACCAAATCCGTATGGCATGCATTAAGTTAATGAATACTCGCGTGTACTTACTACTTGCTGCCGGAATGGCCTTTTATGGCAGCGCAACCCCAGTTAGCAAACTTGTCTCCGATGTGTTTCCGATTTACGCCGGTTCCGCTGCACGATTACTGATTGCTGGACTCGTATTACTCCCTTTTATGTTAAAGCTTGACCCGAGCTGTTTCAAACGCACTCGCCATGATTGGTATGTCATCATTGGAGTAGCAATCATCGGTAATCTCGGATTCACGTTTCTGATGCTATACGGCATGCAAATGATTAGTGGTGTCATGGGCAGCGTGATCATGAGCGCCACCCCCGCTGTTACAGCAATGGGCGCAGTTCTTTTTATGGGCGAGCATATCAATGCACGAAAAATTGGCGCGCTGGGTTTAGGTGTTGGGGGGACGTTATTAATGCATCTCACTTCTGGGGGGGAAGGTAGCGGAAATTCCCTCGTGCTTGGTTCGCTGCTGGTGTTTGGCGCCATCTGTTGTGAAGCGACCTATACATTACTGGGCAAACTTGGTTCGAATGATATGAAACCGATAACGCTCGCATGTCTTTCTGCCTTACTTTCTGGGGTGATATTGGTACCATGGTTGTTATGGGAATGGCCAGGCGAAGCAGTGGATGGGATGAGCTTCTCCGACGCTTTGGCCCTTATTTGGTGGGGAGTTGGGACCATGGCTTTAGGAACACTCTGTTGGTATCGCGGCATTAAGCAGGTACCAGGTCATATCGCCGCTGCATTTATGGCAATCATGCCGCTGAGTGCGCTGATCTTATCGTATGTTTTATTGGGGGAGATGTTTGAATGGATGCATCTCGTGGGCTTCGGTCTCGCCTTCGGCGGTGTTATTCTCATGATACGAGAACATCGTAAACAGGCTAGGATGCATTAAATATTGTAAGGCAAAATAATTACCACGCGCCATATGGATTTCTTATACGCTAAGCGGGCAGGGTAGACCCGTGTTACAGTCGAAATGGGTACGAATGGTGATTGGTTTGGTCAACGAATGGTCGGCCAAGGATCCGTTTACCTATAGCGCCGCAGTGGCCTATTACACATTATTCTCTTTTCCAGCCTTGGTCATTGTGTTGATTTCGATCAGCACCTTATTTCTAGAGGGCGGTCGATTAGAGTCAGAGATTTATAATTATCTAAGCGGCATCGTCGGTGCCAGCGGAACCCAAAAACTAGAGGAAACCATTCACCAGACCGAATTAAATGGCGATGACGATGTCACATTAATTCTGGGGATGGGTATATTGCTTTATGCCTCGCTGCGTTTGTTTAAGCAGTTGCAGACGGCATTAAATCACATTTGGGATTGTGCAACGTATAAACATCCGTCCATTCTCGCACTCCTGCGGCAACGGCTATTATCATTTACTGTGATGCTCGCCATCGGCTTTACGCTCATCGCATCGCTATTGCTAACCACATTACTGACGGCTCTTAGCGACTGGCTGATGCAGTATATCGTGGATTCGTTTATTATTTTCTTCCGGTTGCTGCATGTGGCGGTCTCCTTTTGTACGATTACACTGTTATTTACGCTGATGCTGAAGCTGCTGCCGGATACGCGGGTGCAATGGAAAAGCGCGGCATTGGGCGGTGGTGTTTCCGCTGCGTTATTCTTAATTGGTGAATATGCGCTGGGTCTGTATTTCGATATTTTTGCACCCCAAACATCTTATGGGGTAGCAGGCGCGTTTATTCTGTTGATGTTATGGGTGTCCTATTCTTCCATCATTTTATTTTTCGGCGCGCAAGTCTCGCGCTCGCATCAGGAAAATCGTTTTGCGTATCACGCCGATGCACAAGACAGCTCTAGCGGCTCTGTAACGGAAGCGGTACAAACACAGTAACTTCACCATAAAGGGATGACATTATGAACAAATACGGAATGAAAACATTGGCCTTCGCCGCGGCGATGACCAGTAGCGTTGCCTGGGGGCAGGTGCCTTCTACAGAAGAATATATGTATGGCCCGAGCAAAGAAATTAAGTTGCCGGAACCGTTTGCGACCGAGTCAGCCACGCGGCGGACGAGTGTCGTTGGGTGGGAAGAAGGCAAAATGCCAGTGGTGCCGGAAGGCTTTACGGTAAAAAAATTCGCGGGCGATTTGGACCATCCTCGCTGGGCTTATGTGTTACCAAACAAAGATGTGTTGATCTCCGAGGGCAATACCTATTCCAAAGTTCCCGGCGTGCGTGAGGCGCAGCAACTCGTCGGCGTGAGTGCCGATCGGGTCACGCTGTTTCGCGATGCGGATAATGATGGGGTGGCAGAAGAAAAACACGTGCTACTGGAGGATTTGAATCAGCCATTTGGGATGGCCTATTTGGACGGGCAACTCTACATCGCCAATACCGATGCGCTGGTGCGCTACTCTTATGAGCTCGGGAGTGATGACAAAATAACAGCGGAGCCTGAGCACATTTTAGATATTCCCGCCGGCGGGTATAATCACCATTGGACGCGCAATGTCATCCCAGACAAAGACGGTAAGCATTTGTTGCTGACAATCGGCTCTTCCAGCAATGTGGGTGAGCATGGCATGGAAAAAGAAGAACAGCGCGCCAAGGTATTCCGCGTTGATCCTACGTCTAAGAAAATGGAACAAATCGCCTGGGGCCTGCGTAATCCCAATGGGCTAGACTTCAATCCGGCTAATGACGAGTTATGGACCTCTGTCAATGAGCGCGATGAGTTGGGCGATAATCTGGTGCCCGATTATGTGACGAGTGTAGAGGAAGGCGGTTTTTATGGATGGCCCTATAAATATTATGGCGACCATATCGACCCGCGCTGGGCCGATAAAATGCCGGAAGATTTGCCCGAAGAAACCCTTGTGCCGGATTATGCGGTTGGCCCGCATACCGCAGCGATGGATTTAGCCTTTTACACAGCGGATGCCTATCCCGAAAAATACCATAACGGCCTTTTTGTTTCGCAACACGGCTCGTGGAACCGTGCGAAATACGCTGGCTATAAAGTGATTTTTATTCCCTTTGAAAATGGTGAGCCATCGGGTCAGCCCGAAGATTTCATCACCGGCTTCCTAAAAGATGAAGCGGCAGACGAAGTCTATGGGCGCCCCACTGGGTTGGTTATGCATCCGAATGGCATGTTGCTCTCTGTCGATGACGATGGCAATACCGTTTGGTCTGTGCAATATACGGGCGATCAGAAGGAGTAACTGAATCCGGCGTAAATGGCGCGGCCTTCACCGGGATAAAATGCCCGCAGGTCGCTGCCTGCCGCATCGGGCTGCACATCGAACGTGGCGATATAGGTTTTATCTAGCAGGTTACTCGCACGCACATGCCATTGATAGGCAGTATCTTCTGGCGCATAAGCGAGTTGCGCGCCGAGTAATATATAAGATTGCGCGGTCAGGCTGTTTGCCAAATCAACCACCGGCGCGTCTGGCACCCATTCCACATCCGGCCCCAGCTGCAGGCCAGAAGGGTGCCGATAGAGCAGTTGCGCGCGGAGATACTGTTCTGGCACGCCGGGTAGCGTTTTATCGCCAAAAACGGCGTCGTCATGCAACCGGAAGCGCTGATACACATAGCTGGTGTTCAGGTGCAGCGCATCCTTCGTTTGCCAGAGATCGTGGAGCAGGTCACCATTCACTGCCAATTCTATCCCGCTATGGGTGGTGTCTCCGGCATTCACGGTATCACTGGTTCCATCTGGGAACTGGAAGGCCAGCAACTCATTCTCCAGCTCAGCGTGATAGAGTGCAATATCATATTGCCAGCCTTGCCAATCGCCCCGGCTACCGATTTCATAGCTAGTGGCCGTTTGCGCATCGAGCTTGCGCGCACCCGGATCGTTGCCGCCGGAAAGATTACCTGTGGTCGGTGGTTCAAAACTGCGGCTGATATTGGCAAAAAGCTGATGCGATGGATTGATATCATAAAGCACCCCTAGGCGAGGGGACAGGCCAGTATACTCCGCTTCAAAGACCGTAGCCGTTGGCGCGCGTTGATCAATGCGCCGCGTCGCGTGGTTAGCCTGTAAACCGACGATCCCAGTGATATCGCTGCGGATGGCGTGATCATATTGTGCCCAGGCGGTGTAACTGGCGGCCTGTTCGCGCCGTTCCAATAAAAAATCGCCGGGTTTGCCCGCATCATTTTCGTAACGCAATTCTTTGCCGCGCCCATAGGCGAGATTCATTCCCGCTTGCAGCCGATGCGCGCCGAGTTGCTGCTCTGCATAGCCACGCCAGCCCACATCCTGCGAATCGTTGCTGATATAGGTGAAAACCGGATTTTCTAGGCTGCGGTCGCGGGCGTAAAGGGTGGAGCGCAGTGTCAGGTCGCCTTGTGTCCATTCGGTGCGATTGGCCACTCGTGTGCTATCGACAAAACGCGCATAATGGCGGGCGGCATTGATAGGTTTCGCCTGCTCGGGATCGGCAATGATTTCGGCTTTGGATAACGTCCCCGGAATTTCGGCGTGGTCACTGGTATGATAGAGATAAAAACGCGTGCTAAGCGCATCGTTGAATTGATGCCCTACATTGCCGCTAAAGCGTCGGGCGGCTTTATCATTCTGACCGCGGAATCCATTCTGGCCCAGATAGATCGCAGAAGCGTAAACATCGCTATCGCCGGATTGCTGGCCGTGCGACAGCTGCAAATGCTGCGTGCCGAAGCTGCCGAATTCCCCGCGTATGAGGCTACCTTGCTGGGTTTGACCAGTCGGGGTGATAAAATCGATGGCACCGCCTAGAGTGGCTGCGCCTTGGCTAAACCCGTTGGCACCGCGATAGACCGTGACCAAATCAATTTGCCAAGGCGCTATTTCGTGAAAATCGAAACTGCCATCCGGGTAATTTAATGGCACGCCATCTTGCAAAAGCAATAATCCGCGGCCTTGGAATTGTTCGGCCAAACCGGAGCCGCGAATTGAAAGGCGCGAAGACTCCGCGCCGTTGCGTGGCTGCGCGATGATGCCGGGCGTATAATCCAGCATGTCTTTGACGGTAAGCCCGCGCGAGGCATTCCATTGGTCATCGCTGGTAACAGACACGCCGCCGGGAATGCTTCGCAACTCCTGTTCGATTTCTTCCCGTAGTGTGAGCGGGCTGGGACGCACGTCAAGCCGCAACGGCTCCGCCATCGCGGAAGTGCAGGCTAGGATGATTCCCATGGCGATATAGCGTTGCTTCAGCATAGCCTATGCAGATAGCATGAAGCCGCGCCGTTTGTATAGCCTAGGCCGCGCGAATCGGTATAGCGCCCGAATTAAGCGGGCGTCGGTGCCGCTTCGTCGATTAGCTTTTCCGCTTTCAGTTCAGCCCAGAAGTCTGCCGGAATACGGACGGACATGGATTTCACATTCTCCGCAGGCTGATGTGCTTTGCGCGCGCCGGGGATGACGCTGGAAACGGTGCTCGGTGCGGCGCAGAATTGCAGCGCAGCCGTGCGTAAATCCGTGTCATGCGCTTTGGCAATTTGTTGCATACGCGCGCGTTTTTCTTTGAACCCATCGGGAATCGTGCCGCTATAATTATAGCGGTCGCGCCCACACAAGAAGCCATTATTTAACGGCGAGCCGACCACAATCGAAATACCGCGTTTGTCGCAGTCCGGGAAGAGTTTCTGCAGCGATTCGGTATGATCCATCAACGTATACTGGCAAGCTGCTAAATGCAGGTCTGGGTCCGCCGCTTCATTAGCGCGTAAGATAGGCGGTAGGGAATTAACGCCCATACCCCAGGCTTTGATGATGCCTTCTTCGCGCATTTTCGTGAGTTCAGGCATCGCGCCTTTGATGGCTTCCTGCATATGCTGTTCATACTCACCTTTCAGATTTTCCGGCGTCAGGTCATGAACGAATACCACATCGATGGAAGGAATGCCCAGACGCTGCAAACTGTCCTCGATCGAACGGCGGGTCGCAGAGGCACTGTAATCATAGGTATAGTTGAATGAATCGGGATTGGCCCATTGGGTTTCCGGTGGGGCATCGGCCGGGGTCAGGATACGTCCGATTTTGGTGGAGAGGATATAAGAATCACGCGGCTGACGATGCAGACTATAGCCGAAACGGCGCTCGCTTAACCCCAGTCCATACCATGGCGAGGTATCGTAATACCGCATACCGGCATCCCAGGCATTATCCAAAATCTCTAAAACTTCCGCATCTGAAACTTCTAGCATGGAGCCGCCACCCAGCGGTGCGCCACCCTGACCGAAGCGATACGGAGGGCGCCATTTACCCCCAGATGTTTGGGTGGATTGCGGCATGATAGGCGCAGCGTTTTGCGCATGGGCGCGTGAGAATAAACCCATCAGGGCAGAACCAGCGACCAAGGCAGCAGTACCCGTGGCCGCATGAGTAATGAATTGACGACGAGATGGCACAGAGTCCTCCTTTAATAGATAGTATGGCGTTACTTACGTAATAGATGGAACATTCTGATCGTGCTGCAAGGCGAAAACGTTATTTAGTTTTGGACCGTATCTTTTAATATCGTAATCGCATAGGTCAGCGCCTCTTTCAGCAAGGGGAGCAAAGGCGCAATAGTGACAATAGATTCTCCTTCTTTCGCCTTAAGCTCAATCGCTTTTGCGACCGCAGCGACCCCATTCAGACCGAAGGAAGCACTGGAAGATTTTAACGGATGCGCATGCTGGGCGATCTGCGCAGCATCGTGAGTGGCAATCCCGCTTTCGATACCTGCGACATACATTTCAGCATCTTCGATATAGCCTTCCACCAGACTGGGGTAACGTTGTTTGAGAATCTGTTTGGCGCCGAGCAATTCATCCTGATTGATCGCGTGAAGGTCAAAGGTGGGGTCGGTCATCATAACTCCTCCATAGTATGTTTACGTACGGTAAGCCTGCAGCGCGGCAAGCGATTCGTGATAAGATGCTTCGATCTGGTCAATGCGATGCGCTGGAATATGCGAGGTCTTGCCGCCGGAACTTAATTGCATGCGCGCATCCTCTTCGATGCTGCGGGCCAGATAGGAGAATTCATTTAAACCAAGTGCGGCACTGGTGGATTTTAAAATATGCACGACAGTCACGAAAACGGCCAATTGATTCATTTCGTAATAATGCCGTAATTGCTGCATGAGCGTCGTACTGTCCTGCACAAAGTGATCCAGGGTCGCCTGTAATTTGCTTCCCATTAAGTGTTGGTAGGTGGTGAATATATCCCGGTCGAGCAGCAGACGGTTGTCGATTTCTTTTGTTCGGGCGCCCACTTCATAGGTCACCCATTGGGAAAGGCATCGCTGTAATTCATTTTTACGCACCGGCTTACTTAAATAATCGGTCATTCCGACCTCCAGACAGCGTTCGCGATCGCCCTTCATGGCATTGGCCGTTAAAGCAATGATAGGCACCGCAGATTGTTTAATCTTGGCTTGCCAGTCGCGTATCGCGGCGGTGGCGGCAAAACCGTCCATTATCGGCATTTGGCAATCCATACACACCACATCGAATGATTGCTTTTGAATCCAGTCGACGGCTTCTTGGCCATGCCGCGCGGTGGTGACAGAAAAGCCCAAATCTTCGAGCATCTCTTCTGCCATTGCCCGGTTAATGCGGTTGTCTTCGACTAATAACACGCTTTTGCCGTCAAACCGATGCTGCAGATCCGAGTCGCTGGTATTTTCCACATGATCGGGCAACCAGTGAGCCAACACTTTCAGCAACTGACTCTTACGGATGGGCTTGGTTAGGTAATCCTGCATGCCAGCTGCAAGACATCGCTCTTTATCGCCCTTCATGGCATTCGCGGTTAACGCGACAATGGGTATATCGGCTATTTTGTCTTCCGTTTTCCATTGATGCAGAATCCGGCTGGCCTCAAAACCATCCATATCGGGCATTTCGCAATCCATCAGGATTAGATCATATCTGTGCGAGCGCGCGGCATCGATTGCTTTGCGCCCATCAGAGACGATATCGACGCGGCAGCCCGCTTGTTCCAACATCTCTGTCGCCAAGCCTTGATTCAACCGGTTATCTTCGGCCAACAATATTGCGGGGCTTCTAAAACGCAGATCGCGATATTTAGGCGTATGGTGACTAAATCGATTCAGCGATTCGCTGGTAATCATTTCATTCACGGTGTCATCCGTTGCATTGAAGCGGCGCAAAGTCATACCAATGATGGCCAACAGCTCATTAGTTTTGATCGGCTTGGCGACAAAGGCATGAAACCCGGCTTCCTGAAAGCGGCGAGAATAGCCATCGCTACCTGCGGAGGTGAGCATCAACATTGCGGGCGGAGCAATCGAGGCATTCTGGCGGATGCGGCGCCCTAATTCTTCACCATTCATATCGGGCAGTAAGTAATCGATAATCACCAGATCGAACGGATTTCCCGCAGCGGTAGCTTCTTTCAGCATGGCGAGCGCCGCATTTGGGTTTAAGCAACTGACGGTTTCCATGCTGCTGGTATCCAGCAACTCACTGATGATATCGCCATTGACAGCAATATCGTCGACGACCAAGACTCGCGTTCCCTGAAAACTGTCGATGGCAGCTTCATCACTTGTCGTTTCGGTATAGTCTCTCTCCAGCTCCATCGTAAAACGAAAGGTGGAGCCTTTGCCCATCGCGCTTTCGACGGTTAATTCACCCCCCATCATTTCCGTTAATTGCTTGCTGATGGCAAGGCCCAGACCCGTGCCGCCGAATTGACGCGTGGTCGATGCATCGGCTTGAGAAAATTTTTCAAAAATACGTTCAAGTGCGTCTTCGGCAATGCCGATACCTGTATCAATCACGCTGATTTGAATGAGATGTTTTCCGAAAGCATTAGCTTCGGTCGTGATATCTTCGACATGAATCAATACGTAGCCTTTATCGGTGAACTTGATGGCGTTGCTCGCCAGATTACTAATAATTTGGCGAATCCTGCCTGCATCTCCTAACAGTCGATGCGGTGCGGTAGGGGCAAACCAGGTGATTAACTCCACGGCTTTTTCGCGCGCTCTAACCGCGAGTAGTTCTGAAATATCTTCGGTCAGCGTTAATAAGTCAAAAGGCACAGGCTCCAATTCAAGTTTGCCGGATTCGATTTTGGAAAAATCGAGAATGTCATTGATGATATTCAATAATGCATCCGCGGAATTGATGACAGTGCGCGCTTGGGTGCGTTGCTTATGCGTTAAATTACTATCAAGCAATAGCTCCGTCATGCCGATGATGGCGTTCATCGGGGTGCGAATCTCATGGCTCATATTGGCTAAAAATTCGCTTTTCATCTGATTCGCGATATCGGCTTTTTCGCGTGCAACTTCCGCTTCCAGCATGGCTTTTTCTAGCGCTTGTTTGTTGTGTTTCAGCGTCAACAGCATTGAATTAAACGATCCCGCTAATTCACCAATTTCGTCTTTGTTATGCGCAACGGCTTCGATTTCTAAATCCGGTTGATGCGCAATAAGTTTGGTTAACTGAGACAATTCGATGATGGGTTCCGTAATCGCCCTCTGGTAACGCTGGGTGAGATAAAACGCGATAGTAATGGCGACAATCGCACCTAAAACGACGGCAGCCAGCTTCCCGGCAATGGTTAAATATGCCTGAATGAGGCTGGTTTGCAGGTATAAACTGCCAATAACCTCGCGGTCTTCGATAATGGGATGATAAATCTGTAGCGAGAGCGATTGAAAGTGGTAGCCTTGCGTCTCTCGAAAGGCCGGACAAGTTGAGAGGTCATCTTTTTTAGAATAATGCGCAAATAATACCGGCTCGGCACTATATAAAGTACTATAGAGGCAGGCTTGTTGGATAGATGGGTTGCCGCTTAAAGCCATAAGATTGTCACTGGCCACTTTAGGATCGTTAAATTCTAATGCCCCGCTACTTTGCCGTGCAATAATGCTTGCGGTACTTTGCATGGACCCCAACAACTCGCCGCGCGTTATGAATAGCGTGCCCAACATCTGGAGAATAGCCGCCAGGCATAAAGCGATGATAATCATGTGAATGACCAAGCGCGTGATTTGATCGCGTAGTGACATCCGGTGTTCAGAAAATATTAAACCACGAATCATAAGGGCTCTCGTACTATTTCTGCAATTTGCATTAGCCGTGAATTCGGTTCTAATTGAGCGCGTTGTAACACGCCGCTGTTTAATATGACCAAGATACGTTCAGCGCTTTCCTGAAAACTGATGCCGCCGCCACGGATGGCAAAATCCGTTTGATCGCTGACCAGAAGCAGGCCTTTTATCTGCTGCGCGCGCGCATAGGTAATGAGTTGATTGGCTTTCGCAACAGACTCTAACCGGCTGACAAACCCTACATGGCAGCTTTTTAGCTCCGATAGCTGGTCTATGTGTTTGACTGTAAACATGTTAGGGTTTGCCTGAGCGATTGTGTCCAACACATTCGCAAAAGATTGCTTGCCATATAAGCACATGACATAGCCTTCATCGGTATCTGGCCAATCAATATATTTTAGCAGCTTAAATAAAAAAACGGCTTTAATTTTTTCTACGCGTTCCTGCGCTTCGCTCGGCGTCGATACAAGCACTATTCCTACTAACAAGCAGCTGAACAGCGTACAAATAAAGCGGGATATAGAACTACGAATCATTCGCAATACCACCGATACCCAATGCCATGCACCGTCATTAATGCGACGGCGCTTCCATGATGCTCTTCCAGTTTTTTACGTATCCGCGCGACTTTGATATCGATCGCTCGTGGCGTCGGGATGTAACTGGCATTTTTTAAAGCCTCACACAGCCGCTGCCGCGCAATGGGTTTGCCCTCAGCCTGCACCAATAGCTGCATCAGCCGATATTCTGCGGGGGTTAAGTCACAAGAGGTGCCGTTCGGGGTAAAGAATTGCTGCTGTTCGGTGTCGAGCAGCCATCCGTTGACTGTTGATTTGGGCTTCAATCCACTGGTAACGGGCACTTTAAGCCGGGCACGGATGCGCGCCAGCAACTCATCGGCATGGCAGGGCTTCACCACAAAGTCATCCGCGCCCCGGTCAAAACTAGTGATTTTGCTAGTTAGCGCTTCTTCACTGCTGAGCATGATAATCGGAGCAGCCGTATATTCGCGGATACCCGGCAGCCAATCGAGGCAGTTTCCATCACTCAAATGAATATCCAGAATTAACAAATCGACCGAGAATTCCTGCAGCAACTGGAATATGCGATGCCCGGTAGAGGCATCGACCACGCGATAGCCAGCATCCTCCAGATAACTTCGCAGTATCAGGCGGGTGGTGCGATCATCTTCGGCGACCAATAAGGTCTTATCTGAGCAATTTGAAATCATATTGAAACACTTTGTCTGAAATCTGAAACACAAGCTTAACGCTATGGCAAAGCTATGCTGTTCTAATCATAGCTGGTGCAACAAACAGAGACACTTCAGCGAGGCGGGCATGGCAATACAAGGATTTACGGGGATAGAAACCCCAAAAGATATCACCCAGCCCCTGTTGGATGAGGTGCAGGTCCAAGTTAGCAAACTGGACGCGGATCAATATAGCGCACAGGATTTAGACGCAGCGACAGAGGGCGTCTTTGGCTCAGGTAATATGAGCTATGCAAGCCTGCAAGCTTCGATCACCGATCTTGTCACAGCGACCCAAAACACTGCGGAACCCACAGGTAGCCGCGTGGATATCGGAGAAGCGTTTCGCGGCAGCAACGGGACGGTACTTGGCTCACCCTATGCGCCTGCCACCAGTGATTTGGCCGGTGACAGCAATGGAACTTCCAGCCGCGCAGCATCGAATTCGGACCGCCCGGTGCAAGACGTATCGGCATCTCCCAAGGAATCAGGGAATTTTACGACTTCCACAATCGGCACTGTCAGCGCAGCACCGCTAGGTGCTTCTGGCCTAAGTCAAAGTGGTGGGGGTGCGAATGGTTCTGTTGGTGCCGATGGCAATACCGGCACAAATGGATCAGGCGGCATCACGGGTTCAGGCGGAGCGACTGGCGCGAATGGAACCAACGGCACCATCACCACAATAACGGTGACAGAAACCTTAGATGGTTCAGATGGTGCTGATGGGATAGATGGCGCCGATGGCCAAAATGGTTCGAATGGCGATACATTCATTACCCAAAATACTACCACCTATAACGATATCGATATTATTAATACGACGATTCACGAAGGTGACGTGCTGGTCGATATTCAGCAAGTATTGGTCGATCTGAATGTAGAAATTGGAGATATCACACATTGTTTGGATGACGCGACGGAATCCATTGGGGATATACTAACGCAAATCACCGAAATTACGCTAACAGAGACCACCACTGCCTTAACCGAAATAACACACAATATCACGCAAACACTATCCACGCATTTATCGCAGATTACAGGATTGGTTGAACAGGTTATCACTCTCACAGGTTCTGTGGGCGATAATGTGATTGAATTGACCAACAACCTCTTAAACAATCTGGAACTTGACCAGTTAGGCGACAAGCTGGGCGATCTGGGCGGCACGGTTGCGGACTTGGAAACGCTGCTCGGTGAGATCGTCGACCATTTGCACGACAAAGGCGAAATTATTCCTCCGATTATTAAAGGCATTAGTGTCACGATTAACACCGTTACCGACGCAGTAGATCAGCTGATCGGGCAGGCTATCGATCAGTTGGGGTTAGGTGATGGCGAGGCGACACTTGTCTCCGATACGGTGACGCAGGTAACAAATTCGCTTACCGATATCCTGGATAACACCCTAGACCTTAACGCTGGCGGAGTGGTGGAGGCAGTGGTCGATACTGCGGACCAAGTGGTGGAAACCATTGGCGATGTTTCGGAAACGTTGACGGACGTATTAGCCGACCCATCTGATATCAGCGAAAACCTCCACGCGATTACGGAGACTATCGCGCAGGAAATTACAGACACCCATGCTTCTATTCATGATGTGGCCACAGAAGTTGCCGAACTAACGCAACAACTTGGCGACCTGCTTGGCCTGACAGGAAATGACGATACGGATGTCGCTCTCGCCAATGATGTCTTGCCCGTCGCGCTACCGCTAGATCTGGTGGAAGATTTAGCCGGTGATATCGACCTTCTGGGCGGAGTAGGGGTTGACCTGTTAGGAGCGCAAGGTGAAAATACCGATAACGCAATGGGTGACACCGATTTACAATTGGTGCTGGATGGCGATCTCGTCGATCAAGAGCTTGCTGAGCTGACGCTCGACATTCCCCTCGATCCGGTAGAAGCATTAGTGGGCGATATTGACCTCTCTCTGAATGGGGCGCTTGATATATTAGGCGATGCTGCTGATGGGGTAATCGACCTGTCCAATGGCGGCACCCAGAATACTAATGTGATCGCACAGCTTGGTGACGGAGTGTCTGAGCTGGCGCAAGATGTGCTAGGCACATATAACGAATCACACGATACCGATCTGGTGATTGATGCGGTGGATGCCCCCTTGCTGGATGGCGTCGCAGAAGTGGTTTTAAATCCAGTCGAAAATCTTGCAGGCGATATCGATCTAGTAGCAGATCTAGGACTCGACCTGTTGGGAGCGCAGGGTGAAAACACCGATAATGCCACCGGCGACACCGATCTGCAACTGGCGTTAGATGGTGATCTCGTTGATAATGATTTGGCTGAGCTGGCGCTCGACATTCCCCTCGATCCGGTAGAAGCATTGGTGGGCGATATTGACCTCTCTCTGAATGGGGGGGGTGATATATTAGGCGATGCTGCCGATGCAGTGGTTGATTCAGCCAATGGCGGCACCGAAGACGGTTTGCTCGCTCAGGTAGGTGAAGGGCTGGAAGCGGTAGGCGAACATCTTCTGGGGCATTGTGATTTTCCCGGCGACACGGATATCTCGGTTGATGCGGCCGACCTGCCCATTATCGATTTGGCGGCTAATGCGGTACTCGACCCGGTTGAAGACGTCGTTGGCGATGTTGATATCGCTACCGATCTCGGGTTGGACCCGCTCGGAGTTCATGGTGAAACCACGGATAATAATACCGGAGATACAGACCTACTTCTCACGATCGACAGCGATCTCATCGATAGAGACCTGGTCGATGTTAACGTCGATATACCATTAGATCCGGTTGAAGCATTAGTGGGCGATGTAGACCTGTCACTCGATATTGGTTTGGATGTGTTGGGTCAGGCAGCTGATGCCGTAATCGATGCGGCAGATGGGGGCACGCAGGATGAGAGTTTGCTTTCGCAACTGGGTGATGGGCTGGAAGCTACGGTAGATGCTCTACTGGATGTGACGGAAGACCTTTCATTATTAGGAAATGGTGTGTCCTCTGATCCAACGGAAATGGGCAATAGTATTTGGACAGAAACGATTAGCGATGCGACCAGCGGCTTATTCGGTGATTTGGCTTCGCTAGGCGGCGAAAGCAATCAACTGCCCGATCCTACGGGGACTGTTGCCGAAGGACTTGGTGCGATATTAGCCGAACCAGTCCACCACCATCACTCCCCATTAGGTGGTTTGTTTGGATGAAATCCCAGTTAGATAGCTTGCCCTTTACGACACAGAAGCGGGCTTCGGAAACGGAGTCCGCTCCTTCCTTTTTTAAGGCATTGGGATTCGACAAACACTTGCTTCCGCACGGTTATCATCAAAGCGTGGTGTCTTTAGTTATAACCAGTCTGGCAATCTCTATTTTGTCACTGGCATTGCCGGTCATCACTTTGCAAATTTACGATCGTATTCTGCCAAACCCCGGCTCCGGCACCTTGTCGGTGTTAATCATGGGAGTATGTGTCGCCGTGGTGCTTGAAACACTGCTGCGGCTGACGCGATCCTATGTTATTGGTAGGGCAGGTGCGGCCTATGAACATCGCATGTCATGTCAGGCCATTGAGAAGGTGGTCCACGCCGATTTGTCGCGCATAGGGAATTATGGAATCGGCGAGCATTTGCACCGTATGGCCTCCGTGGGCAAATTGCGGGATTTTTATAATGGGTATGCCCTAACGACGATTTGCGAATTACTATTCGTGCCGATCTTTCTGGTTTTAGTCGCCTATATCGCCGGTCCGTTGGTACTGGTGCCTGCCATCATTTTACTCTGTTTCCTCATTATTTCTATCCAGCGCGGTCAGCGGCTTCGTCATGCATTGGAACAGCGCGAAGTCACCGACGATCAACGGTATAATTTTCTCGTAGAATCGCTGGAAGGCGTGCATACGCTGAAAGCGCTGGCGCTGGAGGGGTATTTTGAACGCCGTTACGAAGCGCTCGAAAAAGCATCGACCGTCGCCAATTACCACGTGACGCAAGAAACATCGAACACCTTTACCCTTGGCGCCATATTTTCGCACGTCATGGTCGCTAGTGTGATCACCGTAGGGGCATATTGTGTCTTGCAAGGATGGCTCAGCACCGGTGGGCTCATTGCTAGCTTGCTGCTTTCCGGGCGTATGATGCAGCCAATTCAAAAGACGCTGGGGCTCTGGGCGCGGTATCAGGATTACGTGTTGGCGCGCCGGCACATCACTGACATTCTGACCACGCCGCAATATATGCCCGTGCAGAAGTCGGCCCCGCCGGAACCCGAAGGGCGCCTGTCTCTCGATCAGGTCAGTTTTCGTTTTGCCGCGCGTGACGCATGGCTATTGGAAGATATATCGCTGCAAATTAACCGAGGCGAAATTGTGCTTATCACCGGTGGCCATGGGGTAGGGAAAACCACGTTGCTACATCTGATTGCGGGCATCTACCCCGCGGGTGCAGGGGAAATCCGAATCAATGACGCGCCTGTGGGCGCATTCGATCCTAAAGAATTAACGCGCCATGTCGGCTATGTGCGCAGTAACGCTGTATTATTTCGCGGAACGATTCGCGATAATATGACGTGTTTCGGTCTGATCAACGAAGCACAGGCGCGCGAAGTGGCGGCACTGTTGCATGTCGATAAGGAAGTCGCGAAGTTACCAAGCGGTTTCGATACATTTTTGAATGGTAGCGACAATGATGTAATCACACCGGGGCTTAAACAGCGTATCTCAATGGTGCGTGCCTTGGCGCGACGACCCCGCCTGATTCTGTTCGACAATGCCGATCATGCGCTCGACAAAGACGGCTATGCCAGCATTTATAGTTTGCTGGCTCGCTTGAAGGGCAAAGCGTCAATGATTCTGGTTAGTGATGATCAGAATATTCAATCTCTGGCAGATCGCTATTACCGGTTGGAAGCAGGACGATTGACCGAGGTTTCGACCCCATCCTCCCATTTAGGCAGTGCGCCGAAAGAGGTGCGGGCATGAGCACGTCTTCCAACGCAGCGATGGCGCGCTTTGCCGATAGCCAGCCCATTCTTAATATGCTGCAATTGCTTTCGCAGAGCGGCCGCAAACATTTTACCGAAACCAGCGTGTGGGAAGTGTGTCTGTGTTCGTTGATTCTGGGGTTGGAGCCGAAATGCAGCTTGCAGAAATTACTCGAAGCCCTGCCGTACGATCCCGATCATACGCGAATGCTGGATGAGATTGACGTGCTCAATACGCTGGCGCATTTGGGCTATATTTGCCGACCGGCTCCGGCGGAACTGGAAGATATTGACGAGCGGCTTTTACCGGGCTTGTTCATCCCCAGCGCGGGCGATCCTTGCATTGTATTGGGTCGCGATGCGGAAGGCGTGTTACATTTTTATGACCCCCTCTCTAAACTGATCAGTACCGTGCCGCCAAGCGTTGACGGTGAGGGGCGTATCTGGTTTTTCCAGCGCTATGACGAGTCGCGCCAGCCAACCTCTGCTTTTATGCGAAAAGGCAGCGGGCATAGCTGGTTTCGGGCACTGCTCGGGCGGTTCAGTGGCACTTTCGCGCAAGTGATGACCGCCGGATTAATACTAAACCTGATCGCACTGGCGACGCCATTATTCATCATGCTGGTATATGATCGTGTAATTGCAGCAGGCGCGCTCGACACGTTGCCGATGTTGGTGATCGGTGCATTTGTAGCCATTGGGTTTGAATGGCGGATGCGGCATATTCGCACCACGGGATTATCGTGGCTAGCTGGGCGTCTGGACAATATCGTCGGCAATAAAATTTTCGCACATCTTATTGGACTCTCACCAACTTTGATCGAAAGCGCGTCGATCTCGGCGCAAATCGCGCGGATCAAAACCTTTGAAGCCGTCCGCGATTTTTTTAGCGGGTCGGCCTTTTTATCCTTTCTTGAAGCGCCCTTTATGCTCCTGGCGGTGGCAGCAGTGGCCTTCATCGCAGGCCCCCTGGTCTTTGTACCGCTTGCCATGCTCGCAGGCTATCTTTGTTTATTTCTTTGGGCGCGCTCACGCATACGCGTTACGATTCGGCTGGCGGCGAAAGCCAGCTCCGCCCGACAACAATTTACGATTGAAAGCTTCGAAAAATTATCTGTCATACGCGGCCATGGGCTGGCCGATAAATGGCAGGAAAAATTCCGCCATCTGTCCGGTCGTGAAATGATGGTGCATTTCCAACTTGGCTGGCTCGGCATGGTAACTGAAAGTCTGGCGCATGCGTTAACAGTCTTAGCCGTGGTTGCGACCGTGGGTTTCGGGGTGCATCTGATCTGGGCAGGCGTCATGTCGAGCGGGGCACTGGTGGCCAGCATGATTCTGGTCTGGCGGATTTTAACGCCATTTTATTCACTATGCACCATGGTGCCGCGGTTAGAGCAGCTGCGCAACAGTGTGCAGCAGGTGAACCAGCTGATGGATATTGAAACCGAAGCGGAACAGGCTCGGAGTTTCTCCCAGCTGCCCTCACTCAAGGGCGCCATTTCATTCCATCGGGTGTGTTTGCGCTATGGAGAAGAAGGCGATGTGGTGTTTGATGATTTAACCTTTGAAGCGAAACCCGGCGACTTGATCGCGATTACTGGCGGGAATGGAACGGGTAAAGCAAGCGTTCTTAAGCTGATTAAAATACTAAGCCGGCCCAGCGATGGCATTATCCGGATTGACGACTTTGATGTCCGCCAGCTGGATGCTCCGGCTTTGCGTCGCCAGATTGCGTATGTGCCGAAAACGCCACATTTTTTTCATGGTAGTATTGCCCAAAATCTACGCTATGCGAATCCGATGGCCAGCGAGACAGATATCCAGAACGCGCTGGAACTGGCCGATGCGGATCAGGAAATAATGGCACTGCCGCAAGGTCTGGATACGATCATCGGGATGCATGATGCGCATCAATTAACCTCCAGTCTCGCGACGCGTCTTTCGCTTGCGCGCGCTTATTTGCAGCCATCCGCGATCCTGTTGATCGATGAACTGCCCAACAGCCTGCTATCCGATAAAGCCGGGCGTAATCTGAAAGAATATTTAGCGCGCAGCAAAGGCAGGCGCACGATTCTGCTTTGTACATACCGCGAAGATTTCATGAAACTCGCAGACAGTATTGTGTGGCTACGCGGGGCGGAACGTCCTGTGGTGGGTAGCCGCGACACTATTTTAACTAGCCTTCAAGAACATATGGAGCTTGCGGCATGAAAATGCTTTTTCGTAAACAACACCCAAAACTCAGCCGCAAACGCGAAAAGCAAACACGGTATTTATCGCAGGCGATTCAACTGGAAGAGGCGGTGAACTCGCATATTATTCGCTCTACTATGAGTATGATTTCCTTGGTGGTCATCGCGTTTCTAATCTGGGCGGGATTCACTAACATCAATGAAGTGGCGCGCACGTCGGGCGAAGTGGTGCCTGCCGGGTATCAGCAAACCGTGCAGCATTTAGAGGGCGGAATCATAGGGGGCATTCATGTGAAAGAAGGTGATTTGGTGGAAGCCGATCAGGTGCTTGTTTCGCTACATGATGCCAGCGTGTCCAAAGATCTGGAACGCTTGCTTAATAAACAGCGATCCTTGGCGCTGAAAGAAGAGCGGTTGCGCGCCTTTATCGATCATCGGGCGCCGGAGTTTTCTACCATTGAAGGCTTAAGCCCGGCGATGATTGCTGATCAACAAGCAGTGTTTGATAGTATGGTGGAGGCGCGCAGCAAAGAAGCCGATGTCTTGCGCGATCAGATTGCAGAAAAAAAGCAGGCGCATAAAGCCTATCGCGCAGACCTTGCCATTGCGCAAGAAAACCGCAGCATTGCCAAGCATATTTACGATAAGCGACAGCAATTACATAGCAAAGGCTACACTTCGACGCTCCAGTTATTAGAAGCGGAAAAAAATTTAAATGACCTGACCGGTAATGTGCAGCGGTTGGAAAATCAGATTCTCTTAAGTGAAAGCGAAATCGGTCAATTTCAATCGCGCTTAAGCTCGCTGGATGCCACGCAACGCGATGAAGCCTACGACGCATTGAGTGAAGTCGCTGCCGAGCAGCAGCAAAATATCGAAATGATCGGCAAGCTAGAAGAGCGCACGGCCCGCATGCAGGTGCGCAGCCCGACGCAGGGAATGGTCAAAGGCCTCGCGGTCAACACAATTGGTGCGGTCGTGCAGCCAGGGCAAACGCTTATGGAAATTGTGCCTTTCGATGCGGGCATGGAGGTGCAGGTAAAGATAAATCCTAAAGATATTGGCCATATCGAATTAGGGCAGCCGGTGGAAGTAAAACTGAGCAGCTATGATTTTTCGCGGTATGGTTCCGTCTCTGGCACGCTGGAACATATTTCCGCCACCACCTTTTCCGGACCGCAAGGCGAACGCTATTATCAGGGCAGGCTGAGTCTGACGCAGGCGCATCTCGACCATAATCCGGAACTTATGATTATGCCGGGGATGACGGTCATGGCCGATATCATCACAGGAGAAAAAACCATTCTGCAGTATTTGCTGAAACCTATTCATCTATCGCTGCAAACCGCATTTACGGAGAGATAATTATGGCGGACATTCATTCACTAGAAGAAAAAGCACCGAGTCACCTATTAAGGCCGCACGGCATTACCATTCTCGCAGTAGAGGACGATCGGGTGGCGATGGGATTCCTCGAGGCGCAAATCGAAAATATGGGCCATGAGACGCTAACGGCAAGGCATGGCGAAGAAGCATTGGAAGTGTTGAAACAGCATCGCGATCAGATCGATGTCGTGCTGATGGACCGCAACATGCCGGTGATGGATGGCTTAACGGCGATCCGCCGCATGAAAGAAGACGCAACCCTGCGGCATATTCCTGTCATCATGGTGACCGGTGCCGATTCGCTGAGCGAAATGAAAGAAGGACTGGAAGCCGGTGTCTTTTATTATCTGACCAAACCGGTGCAACCGGAAATGTTGCATTCGGTATTGGCGGCGGCGCTACGCGAAGCACGGCAGGTGCGTTCACTCGCCAAAGAATTAGGAAAACACCGAACTAGTTTTGACCTGATCGAAACCTGCCGCTTTCATTTTCGCACGCTCACGCAGGCAGAAAATCTGGCGGCGTTCATGGCCAATTGTTTTCCCGATCCTACGCGCGTGGTGTCGGGGCTGGGCGAGCTGCTGATTAACGCGGTGGAACACGGCAATCTCGGCGTGAGTTATGACGAGAAAAGCGAGTTAATTGAATATGGAACCTGGCAGGCGGAGATTGAGCGTCGGCAACAATCGCCGGAATATGCAGAACGACAAGCAACGGCGACCTTGGCGCGCAAGGATAACGGCGTCTATGCGATCGTTGAAGATGAGGGCAAGGGTTTCGACTGGAAAAAATATCTAACCATCGACCCTGCCCGTGCCGGGGACAATCACGGGCGCGGCATCGCGCAGGCGCGCGCCATCAGTTTCGACAAACTGACCTATAATGAATCCGGGAATAAGGTGATCGCCTATGTGAGCAATATTCCGCAATTGGAATGGTAAGCCATGCTGATCATCGCAAAAGAGACGGGGAAAGTATTATATAAGAATTATCGCGATGGCATGTTACCGCAATTTCTGCGCGGGCTTTACCTGCCGCTTTCCGCGTCGATTCAAGGGCGCTACGAACTTTTTTCCAACTTTGTGCAATGGTTTGAAACGCAGCCTGAAGCCATGCACGCCCGCATCTATTTATTTGCGGATAAAGACATCATGCTATTCATCCCCGGTTTATCGGGTCGGGGCACGGATGGTCTGATCGAAGCAATTGCCGAACAATTGCAGGAACCGGAATTGCTGCAAACAGCGCTCAAACTTGATCCGCGCAATCAAATGGCGGAGTTAGAGAAACTAATCTGGGAAAAGGCACAACAACAGCAAACATTCGATCATCAGCGGCGCATCGAAGAAGATGCCGACCGTCACCGCGCCATGGTGGAAGAAACGCTAAACTCCCTTGATGCTGGAAAGCTAGCCAGTTTGCATGGACGTCGGTGTGCCCGCAGTGACATGATGGTGATGATCGTTGATGATGACCCGCTGGCGCGCAGTATGGCACGCAGTGTTTTGTCTAAGCAGCATCAGATAATCAATGCTTCGAATGGATTGCAGACCATCACGGTGTATCTCGAAAACGCACCCGATGTGTTGTTTCTCGATATTGGTTTGCCCGATATCGATGGCTACGCGTTATTAGAAATACTGCTGCGGATGGACCCGGATGCCTATATTATTATGTTCAGTGGCCGCAAACAAAAAGAGCATATCATCCGTGCGCTACAGTTAGGCGCGCAAGGATATGTCGGCAAACCTTTTCGTGCGGTAGACCTGCTAAACTATGTCAACAAATCACCAATGGCGGGCATCAAGCAGCTCGTCCTGAATCAGGGATGAGCACAGAGGTCCTTCTCGGATTACTTGCCACCGCAGTATGTCTGCTGGAGGGTATCTTACTATACCGCCGTCGCCAGCGCCGCAATCGTATGCAGGAATATGTGCAAACGGCGAAACACGAAATGCAGGAAATGCTGCTGCTCGCGTTAAATAATCCGTATCCCTTAATCCAGGTGCGGCCCGATGGCACGGTATTGTTTAAAAACCCCCAAGCCGATGCGGCTTTTCCTGATTTACAAACACTCGGACCAGCGCATCCGTTGTTGCGCGATCTACTGCAATGGGTGGCGGAAGAAGAAGGCACGGGGCCGTTTACGCGTGAAATGCGGGAGCAAGGAATCGACTGGCTGCAAACCGTGAAGCGTCGCGCGGTCAAAGACGAGCACGCTTTGTTGGTATATTTCTATGATATTTCTGCGCGCAAACAACAGGAAGAAGCCTTGCGCCTTGCGCATCAGCGCAGCGAAGCGGCCAAACGCTCGCTACAAGCGGCGAATCAGGCTTTGGAATCGGCGCATGCGCAAACGGAGCTGGCGCGACAAGAAGCCGAACAAGCCAATCAGGCGCGGGGTGATTTTCTTGCTAATATGAGCCACGAATTACGCACGCCGATGAATGGCATTATTGGCCTGTCCGACATGCTTAAAGATGCCGCGATGCCGAAGCAACAACATGATATGATCGCAGCGGTCAATAGTTCCGCCAGAAACCTTCTTATCTTACTGAATGATATTCTGGATTTTTCCAAAATCGAAGCGGGTGAATTGTTGATCGAATCCATCGCCTTCGACATCCACGCGGTAGTGCAACAGTTGGATGCGCTACATACGAGCGTCGCAAGTCATAAAGGGCTGGAGCTGCGCACAAAGGTTGATCCGGCAACACCGACCTATTTAATGGGCGACCCATCACGATTGCAGCAAATTGCCAATAACCTGCTAAGTAACGCGATCAAGTTTACGCATCAGGGGCGGGTTACGTTAGAGGTAACCTATCAGGATCATCAGCTAACATTAGCGGTTGCCGATACCGGGATTGGCATTCCCAGACATAAGCTCGAAACGGTGTTTGCGAAATTCCAACAGGCCGATAGTTCTACCGCGCGTAAATATGGCGGCACCGGACTAGGGCTGGCGATTACCAAAGAATTAACCGAACTGATGCATGGACAGGTCAGTGTACATAGTGTGGAAGGAGAGGGCACAACCTTTACCGTTACTTTGCCGATGAAGGAAGCCGATGCGGAAACGATTGCCGCCTTAAAGACCGAGCAAGGACCACTGCGTGTGAATATTCACGCGCGGCTATTGATCGTCGATGACGCACAGGTGAATTTGATGGTGCTGCTCGCCATGCTGCGCAAATTCGGTTTTCATGCGATCGACGAAGCCCATCATGGACGCGAGGCAATCGCGATGGCGCAAGAAGCAGCCTATGATTTGATTCTGATGGATTGCCAGATGCCTGAAATGGATGGGTTTGAGGCCACGCGCGTGCTACGGCAAAAAGGGGCAGCCAAAGGTCATGTCATTCCTCCTATTATTGCCGTCACTGCGGATGCCATGAAAGGTGCCGAAGCAAAATGTCACGAAGCCGGAATGCAGGATTATATCAGCAAGCCGATTGAGCAAGAGAAACTCGCAGCATTGCTGCAACGCTGGTTGCCTGCCAGCGAGGATATCCCACTAACTAGACAAATATCGGCAGTTCAACCTGTAGCTCCAACGTCTGAATTATTCGACCTCGTGCATTTACAAGGGTTCACCGACAATGACGCTGATCTGCAATACGAATTTATCAGCGTCTTCCTGACGAGCGTGGCAGAAGAAATGCAAGCGCTGACCCATGCCTTCAAGCAGCAAGATTGGGAATGTTGGGCCAAAACGGCGCATAAATTACATGGGATTGCCGCAAATATAGGCGCTCAATTACTGGCTTCCTATTGTGATGAAGCACAAGAATTAACGCCTAGCGATGCGGCACGTATTTCAGAACTGCACCCGATTATTGTGCGTTGTCACTCGCAAACCCGTCATGTGATGCAGCAACTCGATGCGCGTTTGATGCGGGACACGGGCTAATATGTCTCACAACTACACACTTCATAATGCTTCATTCTCGGCCAGTTGTGCCGTTTTTTACCTCAAGGCAAAATACGCGCACAGAATGGGAAGGGTCAGATAGGTGGCACACAAAGCATATATATGTTTCTTCTATGGTGCATTGTTGGCATCCCCGGTTGCGGCGTTAGGTGACAGTGAGCTCGAAGATCTCATGGCACTGGATCTGGAAGAACTCAGCGTTTCCGTGGCATCGAAACGTGAAGAAAATTTACGCAATGCGCCCGGCGTGATCAGTATTATCAGCGCGGATGAAATTCGCCGCTACGGGGGGCAAAGTTTAATCGATGTATTAAATCGGTTGCCAGGGTTTCAGTTCACCAACGGATTAAACTTTCAATATAATACCTTCGCCTCGCGCGGGCAGACGGTGCAGCATTACAGTAATCGCACTTTGTTTTTGATTAATGGCCGCCCGTTTCGCGATAGTTTAACCGGGGGAGTTAATGCAGCGTTATTCACAAAATTCCCACTGGATGCGATTCAGCGACTAGAAGTGATTCGTGGTCCTGGGTCAGTTTTATATGGCTCAAACGCTTTTTCTTCGGTCGTAAACATCATCACCCGCAACGATGCCGACGAAACGGGCAATGCCAGCATTGCAGCAACAATCGGGACGCATGATGAATCCCGGGGCGAAGTGTATGCCGCGCAAAAAGGTGAGGACTATTCCGTAACCACTGCGTGGACGAGCACCACCAAAAGCGATGAGAGTTTTAGTCTTCGAGATGAAAGCGGTACTCCGGGTAGTTATACCAAACGGCTTGATGGCTTTGGATTTTTAGGTGCTGCCGATTATAAGAATTTATCGCTGAATGTGTTTCGTGCTGAAGTAGATACTTCTGCATTGAATGGAAATTTTCCAAGCGAAGTATATGATCAGGAACGGACGTTTGTTGATATCGGGTATGATGTGGCGTTGAACGATACCTGGCGCATGCAAAATAACGTAACGCATAATAGATTATATTTATTTACCCAGCGCTCCGAAGACGTCTTGTTGGAAACCTCCTTTAATGGGCATGTGAGTAAAGATATTCAGTTGCTCATAGGCGGCAGTTTTGAAGATCAGGAAGGCACCTTGCCTTCGGAACAGACTTATAAACGGCAATTCTTGCGAGGATATTCGCAGCTGGATTGGCAAACCCTCTCTTGGTTGAAACTGTTCGGGGGATTGCAGCTCAACAAACCGGAGCAGCTTGATACGGATGTCTCGCCGCGTTTTGGCGCGATTGCTCAATTCGATGAGATGCACGGGTTGAAGCTCTTATATGCCGAAGCTTACCGCACCGGCTATGCGTTTGAGACAGATGTGACGTTTCCGGGGATCATCACCGGAAACCCTCAATTAGAGCCGGAAAAAATCGCCACGTGGGAGGCGCAGCTTTTCTATTATGGTAAGCAAGAGGAAGCAACGCTGACGGCCTATCACAGCGATACGTCCGATATTATCCAACGCGTGGGGGCGCCCGGTGGCGGGGTGACGTTCGTCAATGGCGGCGAAGCGGACTATCGCGGGTTAGAATTTGAAGGAAAAACCCATTTGAACGATGAATGGTCGGCGTTAGGCTCTGTCACATATCAGGAAAATGAACGCAAGGGAGATGGCCGTGACGCCTCCTTCAGTCCGCACTGGACCTTCAAAGTCGGGCTTTCCTATGAAACGGACGACTATCAGCTAGGGCTTTTCGACAGCTATTTTAGCAAACCGACGAATCTTCGCAGTATCAATCCGGCAGTGCTAGAGGTTAATCCGCAGCCGGATGCCTATCATCAGGTCACCCTCAACGCGACGTTCGATCTAAACCATCTATGGCTTGGCGACAATGCGCCGCAAACTGAGCTCAACTTTTATGCGGATAATCTGTTGGATGAGGAGGTGTATTACCCTGAATATAATCGTCAGCAGATCAATAGCTTTCCCTTACAAAATGGCCGCAATCTTTACGCAAGGTTGAAAATGTATTTTTAACCGCGTGTTATTGCAAACGGCCTTCGACTAATGCATCTACCTGCTCTGGATTCACCAAAGTCGAAATATCGCCCAATTTGTCGTAATGATTTTTAGACGTCACCTCACCGGCAGCAATTTTGCGTAAGATGCGCCGCATGATTTTACCGGACCGGGTTTTGGGTAGTCCCGGTGCTTCTTGAATATATTTCAGCGATGCGATTGGCCCGACTTCCCGGCGCAATAATCCGTTAATGGCGGTCCGTATCTCGTCATCTAAATGCTTATTTGGTTTCATAATGACAAAGGCATAAATGGCCTGACCTTTGATGTCGTCAGGTATGCCCACAACGGCCGATTCGGCAATATCCGAATGCGCATTGATCGCTGCTTCGATTTCTGCTGTCCCCAAGCGGTGCCCAGCCATATTAATGACATCGTCCATGCGTCCTTCGATCCAGTAATTACCCTGCTCGTCGCGATTGGCGGCATCGCCGGAGAAATAGGTGCCGGGGAAGGCGGAGAAATAGGTTTCGACGAAACGCGCATGGTCGCCCCATATTGTCCGCGCCTGTCCGGGCCATGAATCGGCGATGCAAAGTGCGCCGCTGGCCGCAGCTTCGAGCGCTTGACCATCTGTGTTGTGTAAGACAGGCCGGATACCGAAATAGGGCTGCGTTGCGGAGCCGGGCGGTGTTTCATCGACACCGGGTAGCGGCGTAATCATATGCCCGCCCGTTTCCGTCTGCCACCAGGTATCAACCAGGTGACAGGTCTTATTTCCCACTACCGTATGATACCACTGCCAAGCTTCGGGATTGATGGGCTCGCCCACTGATCCAAGGATGCGCAAACTGGAACGGTCATACCGGGTAACGAAATCATCCCCCTCCCGCTGTAACATGCGAATGGCCGTGGGAGCCGTATAGAAAAGAGAGACGCGATATTTTTCCACAATTTCCCAGAACCGCCCGGCATCTGGATAGGTGGGCACGCCTTCGAACATAAGTGTGGTCGCGCCCGCCGCTAAGGGGCCATAGACAATGTAGCTATGCCCGGTGATCCAGCCGACATCGGCAGTGCACCAATACACGTCCTCCTCCTGATAGTCGAACACATGCTGAAAGGTATGCGTGGCATAGAGCAGATAGCCACCACTGGTATGCAGCAAGCCTTTCGGTTTCCCGGTCGATCCGGAAGTGTAGAGAATAAAGAGCGGATGTTCTGCATCGAAAGGCTTGGCTTCGCATTCGGCGGCCACTGTTTCGGCCAACTCCTGCCACCAGATGTCGCGCTCTTCGACCCAGGAAACACGATGGCCGGTATGGCGGAATACCAGTACTTTTGTGTCAGACAGGCCTTCCAGCGCAGTATCGACATTGTTTTTCAAATCGATCACTTTACCACCGCGCATGCCACCATCCGCGGTGATAATGACGGAGCTCTCACAGTCCTCGATGCGGCTACGTAGCGCTTGGGCGGAGAAGCCGCCGAAGACGACCGAATGCGGTGCGCCAATGCGTGCGCATGCCAGCATGGCAATCGCCGCTTCGGGAATCATCGGCATATAGATAGTAACCCGATCGCCCGGCTTTACCCCAAGCGACAGCAGCATATTCGCCGCGCGCGATACCTCGCGATGCAAATCGCTATAGGTAAGAATACGTTTGGGATCATGCGGGCTATCCGGTTCCCATATGATGGCAGGTTTGTCGCCGCGCGTGGCCAAGTGCCGATCAATGCAGTTTTCGGCGACATTTAAGGTGCCGCCGTCAAACCAGCGGATATTCACATTTTTGGGATCGAAACTGGTATCCTTGGTCGTGTGCCATTGGGAACGCCATGCAAGCAGCTCCTTAGCCTGCGTAGCCCAATATGTGGCTGGATCATTGAACGCCGCCTCTCTTTGGCTCTGTACGAAAGCATGCGAATGCGCGGTAGGGGAAAGAATCGTAGAATCAGACATCGATGGCTCCTTCAGCTGGGTATCATCCGTCATGCTAGATAGCATAACATAGATAGGCGGGATTGAACACTTCTGAACCCGCTAGCAATAGGGAGGGGAGGATAAAAAGCTTACGCGATCACCGTGCGCTTGGTGAATAATCCGCTAATCCATAAGAAGGCCATTTCGACCACAAAGAGCAGCAAGGCCATGACGGTATAGTGGATATCCGGCAGTCCGGCATCAGCCCAGACCGAGGTGAGACGAATACATATGAACATCGCAACGCCGATACCAATACCAATCCATAGTGTGTGTTTCGCCACCACAGTGGGGACATGCGGATTGAACAGCCCGGCGAAATAGACCGCGATAATGGTCGGGACCGTATAAGCCAGCACGGATTGCACATATTCGAATAGGGTTTCGAACTGCGCAATGGTTGGCGCATAACAAATCGCGATCACCATCAATATGCCGGTGACCCATTTGCCCGTTTTTAGGTAATTCATATTCTCGCCGCGGAAAGATTTAATATAATCCAGCGTAATCAGTGAGGCGCCCGCGTTGAGCGCTGAATCCAAACTCGACATGATGGCGGCAATCAAACCTGCCAACACAATACCTTTAATCCCCGCCGGTAGCATATCATTGACCATATGCGGGAAGACTTGATCGGCACTCGCCAATTCAGGATAGAGGGCTAAACCAACCAATCCGGGCACGATCATGATAAAGAGATTGCCCATTTTAAGCAGACCGGCAAATAGCGCGCCTTTTTGCCCATCGCGCAGGGTTTTGGCGCCCAAGGTACGCTGCGCAATAAACTGGTTTAATGTCCAGTAATAGAAGCCAAGCAGAATTACGCCGCCGATCCCATGCCAAGGCAGGAAGTCACTATCGCTGCTATGGAACAGTTTCGTATGCGACTCAGGTATTTGTTTCACCACATTATCCCAGCCACCGACAGCATCCAGCCCGATCCAGGTCACGATGATGGCCGCGATAATAAGTAATACCGCTTGCACCGCGTCGGTAATAACGACCGCGCTTAAGCCACCCCATAGGGTGTAAATCCCCGCAACCAGCCCCAAGACGGCCACCGCCTGCCACAAATCCAGAACGGGGAAAAGCATCGTCATGACTAAACCGCCCGCATATAAAGCGCCAGCGGTATCGATGAATATAATCGCCAGAATGGTGAAACCGGAAAAGATTAAACGCGTCGTGCGATCAAAGCGTTTTTCCAGATAAGCGGGTATGGTTTCGATGCGATGTTCCAAAAAAGTCGGCAGCATGAACAATGCGAAAATCACCAGTACCAGCGTCGCGGTCCATTCGTAGTTGAAAACCACCATACCATTCGCATACGTCGCGCCCATCAAGCCGATAAAGCTGGAGCCCGACATGTTGGAAGCATAGAGAGAGAGCCCGATCAGGTACCAAGGCAAACAACGGCCTGCTAGAAAATAATCTTCCTCGCCTTGGTGCTTTTTACCGGCCCACCAGCCATGATACATAATCAAGACAAAATAAATGCCGATGATGATCATATCGAGGGTGCTTAAGCTCATAAGGCAGAATGGTTAGCAAGAAGCGGCGCTCTTGCCAAGCATCAAAGTGAATTCTAGCTCCGCGCAATTTGCTGCGTTGCAGCACGATTGTCATTGGCT
>DDZS01000028.1 GCA_002346425.1 Alphaproteobacteria bacterium UBA3002 | reverse complement strand
TACAAACTGAGGTATAAAACGCCTCAAAAAAGGTGCAGCTGGCTACTTCCTCGATATTTCCCTTACCTATTTTACGCACCAGTGAGGCGTTTTCCTTCAACTGATTGCTAAGTGCCATGCCAGGGCGCATGAACATATGGTGGTTTAAACTGTTGAACTGGCCAAGAAAACGGAAGTTGACGTTATTTAAAACACCTGCCGTTGGCGCTACAATTCCGGCGGTCAGGGCGCGCGCGCCGAGTACACTTAACCATGTCTGTTTAGGTTCGGCAGCATAGACGGATGGGTCGTCCGGTTCGGTGCCTGCCATTTTATCGATATACATGGCGATGGGTTCGCGGCGGTCTTCGAAGCCTTTAATGACGGGGGCGAGTAGCGTGCCGTCCGCAAAAGACCAGAACACCATTTTTGCATTATTGGCGATGGGTTCGGAAAGTCCCATATCCATGAATTTACCGCGTAGCCAGGTGCCGCGTTTCTCTACTAATTCGCCAAAGCTACGTGCGGTGCTGCCTGCTTTACCGAATGAACTACCTTTATTGGTTAGGTACGTGAAGAACACAGATGTTACGAACACACCGGTATTCGTTACAAAAGGATAGAGCCAGACATCAAATGCGCGCAATCCAAAAGAGCGCCCCGCCGTGGCAGGGTAGCTAGGCGTTGAAAAGGTCGCAGTTGCGTCTGGCTTCTGGTTTTCCACCTTACCAGTCTACGCGAGACTGATTCTAAATTCTCGCTAAATTACATGAAGTTTTTATGACAAAATGTAATGTACACGAGGGAGGTGTTATTTCCGTTTGCTCATCGCTTCGTATTTGCGTGCTTCCGGGCCAATATATAATTGACGCGGACGACCGATCTTGCTTTCCGGATCTTCGCACATCTCAAGCCACTGCGCCACCCAGCCGGATGTCCGCGCAACGGCAAATAATACGGTGAATAGCGATGTGGGAATGCCCATGGCGCGGTAGATAATCCCGGAATAGAAGTCCACGTTTGGATAGAGCTTGCGCTTCACGAAATATTCATCTTCCAGCGCGATCTTTTCCAGTTCCATGGCAATTTTCAGCAATGGCTCATCTTCTTGTCCCAGTTCAGCCAACACGTCATGGCAGGCTTCACGCAGTACCGAAGCACGAGGGTCATAGTTTTTATATACCCGGTGTCCGAAGCCCATCAGACGGAACGGATCGTCTTTGTCTTTGGCTTTCTTGATGAATTCGGGAATGTTTTTCACATCGCCGATCTCTTGCAGCATATTGATCACCGCTTCATTGGCACCGCCATGCGCGGGGCCCCATAGCGAGGCAATACCGGCACCGATACACGCAAAAGGATTCGCGCCCGAAGAGCCTGCAAGTCGCACGGTTGAGGTTGAGGCATTTTGCTCGTGATCGGCGTGAAGCATAAAGATTTTATCCATCGCATCAGCCAATACCGGGTTAATTTCGTAACTCTCACACGGAGTGGCGAACATCATGTAAAGGAAATTCTCGGCGAATGTCAGATCATTATCCGGGAAAATAAACGGCTGACCGATTGAATATTTGTAACACATTGCCGCAATGGTCGGCATTTTGGCGATCATGCGGAAAGCCGCCAATTCGCGTTCTTCCGGTACGTTAATGTCCAGCGAATCGTGGTAGAAGGCAGAAAGCGATGCCACCGCACCGACCATGATAGCCATGGGGTGGGCACGACGCGGGAAGCCGCGGAACAGGAAGTTGATCTGTTCATGCACCAGTGTGTGGTGAATCATTTTATAATCGAACCAGGCTTTTTGCTCTTTATTGGGTAATTCGCCGTAGAGCAGCAGATAGCAGACTTCCAGATAGTCACTTTTCTTGGCCAGTTCATCGATGTCATAGCCGCGATAACGCAGGATGCCTTCGCCACCATCGATATAGGTGATTTCCGAGTCGCAGGAAGCGGTTGAAAGAAAGCCCGGATCATAAGTGAAGTAACCGGTGTCTTTATACAGGCTGGTTACATCAATACAGGACGCCCCAGCAGTCGCTTTATAAATAGGTAGATCGACGCTGATTTTATCACCGATGGTCAGTTTTGCCGTCGCCGGTTTGGCCGCAACTTTCTTTTTAGGTTTTACTTCTTTCAGCATTGCCGGGCGGGGCGGCAGCTTAACGCCATTCGCGGTGCTCGCCTGTGTTTTACTTGTTCTAGCCATTGTGACTCTCCCTGTTTACGTGTTTGCCACAAGATAATGTGCAGCCACGGGATGGTCAATGCCAGAGCACTGAAATGCCAAATCCTGCATCGAATTGATTACCAACTTTGCTTGCGTTGCGTCCGCGCATCAGTATATTCGCAGCCATGTTACAAATGCGGGGAGTTATGGATCAGACATTACAATCACTACGCTCATTCTTTAAACTGGAATCAGCGGGGGGGATAACCCTCGTCATCGCCTCAGCTATTGCGATGATTTTCGCCAATACCGACCTGCATGAGTTCTACGAATATTTCTTAGAAATCCCGCTGAACATAACGGTAGATGGGTTCGGCTTCGATAAGCCGATGCATTATTTCATCAATGACGGACTGATGGCGGTATTCTTCTTGCTCGTTGGTTTGGAGATCAAACGTGAGGTGATGGAAGGCGAGTTGGCGACGGTGCAGCAGGCGTTGCTGCCCGGGATTGCAGCGCTGGGCGGTATCGCGGTTCCGGCGTTGATTTACGTCTATCTCAATCAAGGAAATGGCACTTTGCATGGCTGGGCGATCCCTTCGGCAACAGATATCGCCTTTGCATTAGGTATTCTTGCGTTGTTTGGTAAGCGTGTGCCGCTGTCTTTAAAGGTCTTTCTCACCGCGGTTGCCGTGATCGATGATTTGGCCGCGATTATCATTATTGCGTTATTCTATACGAACGAGCTAACGACCGAGGCCTTGCTGGTTGCAGTGGCGTGTTTGGTGTTGCTGTTCCTTATGAATAAACGCGGCGTCGGCAATATTACCTTCTATATGGTGGTCGGCTTTATCATGTGGTTCGCGGTGCTCAAATCCGGCGTGCATGCGACACTGGCTGGCGTTGCATTGGGCCTTTTGATTCCGCATAAGCAAACCTATCAACAACGTAGCTATTCGATGCTGAGTTATATGGAGCATAGTTTGCACCCGTGGGTCGCATTCTTCGTGCTGCCAATATTTGCTTTTGCCAATGCCGGGATCGATTTTTCCACCATGTCGCTGGAATCTCTGACAGATGCGGTGCCGCTTGGCGTCGCGGTCGGATTGTTTGCGGGTAAACAGTTAGGAATCTTCCTGTTTTCTGTAGCGGCGATGGCGCTTGGCATCGCGCGGATGCCTACGGGGGTGACCTATAAACAGTTTTACGGCGTCTGTATTTTATGCGGGATCGGCTTCACCATGTCGTTATTCATTGGCGGGTTGGCCTTCTCAAGCGTTGAGCTGGAAATGGAAGCGCGTGCTGGGATTATCATCGGCTCGCTATTCTCAGCCGTGATCGGACTGATCTGGCTCCATTTCACGCTTCCGAGTGCGGCAGAGCAGGTCGGAAATCCGGCCACGCAACAGTAAGCGCCTTAATATCAGCTTGCGATAGCGGAAGCTGCGTGAGCGTTTTTCGCTCGACCCAATCTGGACTGTTGCGCGGTTCGCTATAGCGTCGATACCATATCTCAGCCTCTAGCCGAAAATGGCTATAAATATGCGTAATCGCGCCTAGTTGTCGATCATTCGCTTCAGGGATGAAGCTCTCTTTCGGCCATTCCCGCATTCCGTAGAGTCCGCCTAAAAACCGACTATTGCGTGCTTGCACGAAAATACGACTCTCGCTGTCCTCTTCGATTAAAATCGCCATCTCGCGGGTAGGAACCGCTTTGCGAACGCGTTTTTGCGGGTATCTTGCTGGATCATGTTTCCCTTCGCAGATGTTATTCGCTGGGCAGATAGCGCAATCCGGTGCTTTGGGCGTACAGACCAGCGCGCCCAGATCCATCATCGCCTGATTATAATCGAAGGGATGCGTGGGATCGAGCAGCCGCTCCGCCTGCTGCCACAATTCAGCATCCGTCGGTGTTTCTAACGCCGCGATGCGCGCTACTACGCGTTTTACATTGGCTTCAAGAATCGCGACTGGCTGATGAAAGCCGAAAGCGAGCACGGCGTTAGCTGTGTTTTTTCCAATGCCGGGCAGGGCAATTAATCCGTCGAAATGATTCGGCAGAGCAGGGGAGGCCAGTTGCGCCGCACGATGTAAATTACGCGCGCGGGAATAATAGCCAAGGCCCTGCCATTGTTTTAAAACCGCTTCTTCCGAAGCCTCGGCTAACGATTGCAGACTCGGGAATCTCTTCAAAAACGGGTAATAAAAACGCGCCAATACCGTTTTCACCTGGGTCTGCTGCAGCATCACTTCGCTGATCCAGATGGCATAGGCATCGTCCGTCTTGCGCCATGGCAAATCCTGTCGCCCATGTTGCGCATACCATGTGTGCACTTTTTCATGAAATGCCTGTAACTTGCTTTTGCGCATGGAATTACCGATAATGGACAAATGACAGCTTGGCTATACCGACTCGTGATATGTGCAACAATGATGGTGATAATTGCCCCATCCGTTCAAGCAAAAGAGAATGAAGTACGCATTGCGGTGATCGGTGATTCTTACTCAGCCCCGGTAGAGATGGATGTCAATAAAACATGGCCGGAAGTGTTGGAACGTCAGATGAATCTCAATAAAAAAGGGAAAGTCTACAATATCACCAATTTCTCGCGACCGAACGACACCAGCAGTTCAGCGTTAAATCAACTGAGCACAGTGATTCGTAGCAAGCCGAAAGTGGCGATTGTCGCTTTGGGCGGCACTGATATTGAACATAATCTTGACCCGAATATCACGCGTAATTCGCTAGCGCAGATGCTTCAGCTTTTACGCAATCACGGAATCTACGTGATGTTGGTGAGTTTTCAGGCCCCCAAATCCGCCCCGCTTTCCTATACGATGCGCTTTGTCGATACCTATATCGATATGTCTGAGCAATATAAGGCATATTTCGTTGAAGATTTGTTAAAGGGGTTGGACACCGACTGGCAGAACCGCCAGTTCGACAATCCCTATCCTTCAGAGCAAGGGATGGCGCATATCGCGCGGCGTATGGCGTTGCCGTTAGAAACCATGCTGCGCGGCGCGGGTTACGTTCGTTAAAGCCTACGCTTTACCTGCCTGCTATTCCCCGCTATGCTTCCCGCCAATTCACAAGGAGAGATCATGACTTCTACCCCCGCGCAAAGCTTTGAAATTACCACCGGCACGCTCCCGGCTTCTCGTAAAATTCAGGTGAAAGGCAGCGACCGGTTGAAGGGCGTGAATGTGGCCATGCGCGAGATTACGCTGGAGCCAACCGCGAAAGAGCCGAGCGTCCCGGTTTACGACACGTCTGGTATCTATACGGATGATACCGCGCAAGTCGATATTCATACGGGCCTCCCGAAATTGCGCGCGGAATGGATTGCCGATCGCGGCGATGTGGAACCCTATGATGGCCGCAGCATCCGCCCGGAAGACAATGGTTATAAAGCGCATCAAAAAATAGAAGTCGAAGAATTCCCCAATGTGCCGCAAAACCCCTTGCGCGCAAAAGGCGACGCCGTGACGCAGATGGCCTATGCCAAGCGTGGGATTATTACGCCGGAAATGGAATATATCGCCATCCGCGAGAATGCGAATCTGCAAGCCTATCTTGATGCGTGGGAAACCGGCTCATGGCAGCGCGAAGACAACCAGCACCCGGCCAATGGGTTTGGCGCGCGCTTGCCGAAAGAAATCACGCCTGAATTCGTGCGCGATGAAGTGGCGCGCGGCCGGGCGATTATTCCGGCCAACATCAATCACCCCGAATCCGAGCCAATGATTATCGGACGGAATTTCAAAGTGAAGATCAATGCCAATATCGGCAACTCTGCGGTCACCAGTTCGATCGCTGAAGAAGTCGACAAAATGGTCTGGGCGACGCGTTGGGGCGCAGACACCATTATGGACCTCTCCACGGGTAAAAACATCCACGCCACGCGCGAATGGATTTTGCGTAACGCGCCTGTCCCCGTCGGTACGGTGCCGATTTATCAAGCGCTTGAAAAAGTCGGCGGCGTCGCCGAAGACCTGACATGGGTAATCTTCCGCGATACGCTCATCGAACAAGCGGAGCAGGGCGTGGATTATTTCACCATCCATGCCGGGGTGCGCTTGCCCTTCATCCCGCTGACCGAAAAACGCGTAACGGGCATCGTCTCACGCGGCGGTTCGATCCACGCGAAATGGTGCATGGCGCATCACAAGGATAATTTCGCCTATGAACATTTTGACGAAATCGCCGAGATTTGCCGCGCCTATGACGTGTCTTTCTCCCTTGGCGATGGCTTGCGCCCCGGCTCGATTGCCGATGCGAACGACGCCGCGCAATTTGCTGAGCTGAAAACCCTCGGCGAGCTAACGCATAAAGCATGGGAAAAAGACTGTCAGGTGATGATCGAAGGCCCCGGCCATGTGCCGATGCACCTGATTGAAGAGAATATGAAAAAGCAGCTCGAAGCCTGCGACGAAGCGCCCTTCTACACGCTTGGGCCGCTGACCACCGACATCGCACCGGGCTATGACCATATTACCTCTGGCATTGGCGCGGCGATGATCGGCTGGTATGGCTGCGCCATGCTCTGCTACGTTACCCCGAAAGAACATCTGGGGCTGCCAGACCGCAACGATGTGAAAGAAGGTGTCATCACCTACCGCATCGCTGCGCACGCTGCCGACCTTGCCAAGGGCCACCCCGCCGCGCAAATTCGTGACAATGCGCTGTCGCGCGCCCGGTTCGAATTCCGCTGGCGTGACCAGTTCAATCTGGCCTTGGACCCCGAACGCGCCATGGAATATCACGACCAGACGCTCCCCGCCGAGGGCGCCAAAGTCGCGCATTTCTGTTCCATGTGTGGACCAAAATTCTGCTCAATGAAGATTTCCCAAGAAGTCCGCGAATTTGCGAGTATGAAGAACACACCGGAAATGATCGAAGCCAACCAGGCCGAAGCCGGCATGCAAGAAATGGCCGAGAAATTCACCGAAGAAGGCGCGGAGATTTATAAGAAGGTTGGGTGATGGAGATGTATGATTGGCAAGACAAACATATATTGAAATATACGAAACTTTAATAGTAACAAATTCGTACTTTAGAAAAAGTATGTTCGATGTAACAGTTGAAGTTTTCAAAGGTGAAAGGCATTTTAGAGTACAAGAATTTAGCTCTGTAATACCAGAAAATCGCAATATTACGATTGCTTCAGCTTCGGACTTACGTTTAGACACTGAAAAAACTTACTTGATACTAAAAATCGAAAAAAGTGCATCTGGTCCAGAATCGCATGTTTATTTTAAAAAATGCATAGATAAGGTTATAACGATTTTATCATTGGTCTATAGTCCAAGGCTCTTTTCGTCGCTTGTTTATAATGGCCCGGTATACTTAGATTCTCTTGCTAGAGAAAATAAAGCCTTCTTCATTGAAGGAAAATTGCAGCGTGTGCCAGAAGTAGAATTTAATTCGTTAGAAATAAATTTATTTACCCTAAAAGGTTATAGTGAATCTTTCTCTAATGCAAAGTTTGAATTAATGACAAAATTCTTTGCTAAGGCAATTAATTCAGAGCCTGATGAAGTCCAATTCATGAATTATTATATTATTTTAGAAATTTTTCCTATGGGTGAGAAACAAGGTATTAAATATGTTGAAGATTATTTAGTAGCTCAAACTGGAAAGGATTTAATTGAAATAAGGGAAATATATAGAACAAACAAGATTAGCAAAATTAGAAATAATCTTATGCATCATGGAAGGTTTCCTGTTCACGATAATGAGTTTTCTCTTACACTCAAAGCGTTAGAAAGTTTGGTGATTTTTTTATTCAATGCATTTCTAATGGTGAAAGTATGACCACTCTCTACCAAAAACTAGGTGGCCAAGCGGCGCTTGAAGGAGCGGTATTCATTTTCTATGAGAAAATGCTGCAGGACCCGCGGGTGGCGCATTATTTTGAGGGGGTGAATATCGCCACCCAGCGCCAGAAAATGATCGATATGATGGCCTTTGCTTTTGGCGATGTGTCACGGGTAATGGGTGTGGATTTACGCGCGTCGCATGCGGCGTTGCATTTAAGTGAAGAAGATTTCGATATCACGCTGCATCACGTTGAAGAAACCTTTGATGAATTGAACGTGCCGGAGGCGCTAAAGATCGAAGCGATGGCGATCATCGCCTCGACCAAAAACGCGGTGTTAAACCGTTAGTATTTTGCAATCGGGTCACTGGCGGGGAAGGTGTCATCGACCTCTTCATCCCAGTGGTGTTTCGCGTGTTGCGTCACTTTTTCGCCGCTCGCGACTTTTTCATATTCTTTACGTGTATCGTTATCATTCGCCGGAAGCGAACCAAAGAGTTTATGCAATATGCCATTAAACATGAGTGATACTCCTTTTCAGTCTTTCACTTTACCGCGAAGAGTGTGTCTAAACGAGTGGCAGTACATATAAAATTCGTAAATTCTTGATAAATTCAAAGCGGGATTTGCCAGATTCCCTTATTTCGGGTATTTTTTGCTCATGGAAGAACCTGTAAAATCGAAGCCTAAACCCTATAAGCACCGTAAATCCACCGTGTTGGTGTTGCAACTCATGCCGCTTTTTGTCGGCATGGTGGGGCTGTATCTGGTCTCAAGTTGGGCGGTCACGCTACGCGAAGAATTTGAGATCCCGCAAGCCAGCCCGGGCTATTATCTCGGATTGATTTTTATCATGCTGGCGTTGCAAACCCCGGTGCTGATTGAAATTTATCGCCGTCGCGCTAAGAAAATTATATTTCGTCGGGTGGTGATTGCCTTTATCGCGCTGATCGCTTCGCTGCTGCTGCTGATCTGGAATTTTGCACCAAGTCTTGAAGCGAAAGTGCTGGTGGAAGACCTTGGTGATTTGGAGCTGCTGGACGACTAATGGAGTTGATGGACGCGATTGCGGCGCGGCAAAAAGCCGCCGCTGAAGGCGGGGAAGTGCCCGCGCATCATCCGGAAATGTTGTTGATCGGCTGTGTCGATGCGCGCAAAGACCCGATCGACGATTTAGGCATTCCCAAAGGCTCATCGCTGATTTTGCGCAATGTGGCGGCGTTGGTGCATCCCGAACACGAAAAACGCCTGACCGAATCTGCGGCGCTGGCCTTTGCTGTGCGCCATATGGGGGTGAAGCATATCGCGGTGATGGGGCATACCGATTGTGGGGGGATTCGCGCCGCGCTCGAAGGGATTTCCAGCTATTCCTTACGTGATTATCTGCAGCCGATTTATTCTTTGAGTGAGCAGGTGCGCGAGGATGAAGACGGCCTCGCCGCGCAACGCCATATGCTGGAGCAAGAAGCAGTGAAGTATAGTGTACGCAATTTGCGGAGTTACGATTACATCACTGAAGCCGAAGCGGAAGGGCGTCTGACTTTGCACGGTTGGGTGCTCGACATAGCGACCGGGCGCATTCATGTCTGGGATGAAACGGCCGATCGATTCGCGCCAATGGTCCATGACTGAACAACCGGCATTTCTTCAAAAACCCTTACATCAGATGAGCGCGCAGGAGTGGGAATCGCTCTGCGACGGCTGCGGCCTGTGCTGTCAGATTCGCCTGCAGGATGAAGATAGCGGCGAGATTGTGTTATCCAATGTCGCCTGCCGTTATCTGGATTTAGGCTGTAACCGCTGTTCGGACTACGCCAACCGTTTCCGCAATGTCGCGGACTGCGTGGCGATTACCCCGCATAATGTGCGCGAGATGGACTGGTTGCCGCATAGCTGCGGCTATCGGCTAGTGGCTTTCGGCTATGACTTGCCGGACTGGCATCCACTGATTTCCGGCGAAACCGAATCCGTGCACCGCGAAGGACCGTCGATGCGCGGGCACCTTATCTCCGAAGATGATGCGGATTTATGATTTCTGCTGTTGCAGCAAATCGCGAATTTCGGTTAGCAGTTGAATGTCCTTCGGGGTCGGCACTTCGGTGTTACTAGGATCCTGCTGCTTGCGCTCAAAGTTTTCTTTGGCTTTGTTAATGCCGCGCACCATCAAAAAGACCACGAAGGCGACGATGACGAATTTAATAACGGCGTTAATGAAATTGCCGTATGCCAAGACCGGCGCGCCGGCTTCTTTGGCGGCGGCCAGATTTTCATATTCGCCATCACCGAGGTTGATGTAATATTCCGCGAAATCCAAACCCCCGGCGAATAGCCCGAGGATAGGATTCAACAAATCGGAAACCATTGAGGTAACGATGGCAGTGAACGCCGCGCCAACCACAATACCGACCGCCATGTCGACTACGTTGCCGCGCGCAATAAATTTTTTGAATTCTCCGAGCATCTGACTCTCCACTAGGTTGGTTGGTATCGGACCGGGTTTAGGTAACATAGCGCTTTACATAAGGGGAAAGCCCCCGTATGGCAAGTGCAGGAAATCACGCGGGCGTAGTTCAATGGTAGAACGAAAGCTTCCCAAGCTTTAGACGTGGGTCCGATTCCCATCGCCCGCTCCAGTTTCCCCGCTATTACCGCCGCTCTCGCGGGCTTATGGCTGTCGCCGCCTGTTTGCGGCGTTCCATCATGCTTTTTAGATCGTATTTTATAGCGCGCGAATCGCTTTCACGAGTGCTTCGGTTTGCTTTTTGGCATCACCGAACAGCATCATGGTTTTTTCCAGATAGAAAAGCTCATTCTGAATACCGGCATAACCGGGGGACATCGAGCGTTTATTGAAGATGACATGATGCGCATCCGCGACGTCTAGGACGGGCATGCCGTAAATCGGCGAAGTTTTGTCGGTTTTCGCCGCGGGATTGGTCACGTCATTCGCGCCGATCACGTAAACGACATCGGTCGTTGAAAAGTCGGAATTAATCTCTTCCAGCTCATGCACCTGCTCATAGGAAATATTCGCTTCGGCGAGCAACACGTTCATATGCCCGGGCATCCGTCCGGCGACGGGGTGAATCGCAAAACGTACCTGCACGTCGTGCCCCTCCAATACTTCGACCAGCTCGCGCACTGCGTGTTGAGCTTGCGCAACGGCCATGCCGTAACCCGGAACAATGATGACCGATTCGGCGTTGCCCATGAGGAAGGCGGCATCTTCGACAGAGCCGGATTTGACGGGCCTGTCGTCTACTTCGCCCGAGCCGCTTGTGCCATCTTCACTGCCAAATCCGCCAAAGATCACGTTGAAGATCGACCGGTTCATGGCTTTGCACATAATGTAACTAAGAATCGCACCGGAAGCACCGACCAGCGCACCGGTGATGATAAGCAGCGGATTGCCTAAGGTGAAGCCGATACCTGCGGCTGCCCAGCCTGAATAGGAATTGAGCATCGAGACGACGACCGGCATATCCGCCCCGCCGATGGGGATGATTAACAATACCCCCAATGCAAAGGCGAGCAGCGTCATGATCACAAAAAGCGTCACCGATTCGGTGGCTAGGAAAATAGCGAGCAGCAATAGGATAACGCCTGCTAACACTGCGTTGACCAGATGCTGCGAGGCAAAGCGAATTGGGGTGCCGGACATCAGGCCCTGCAGTTTTGCAAAAGCTATAATTGAGCCCGAAAACGTAATCGCACCGATCACGGAACCGAGCGACATTTCAAACAGGCTTCCTGCGGCCAGCTCGCCGCTGATGCCGATATTATAGGCCTCAGGAGAGAGCAGGGCGGCCAGCGCGATAAAGACTGCTGCCAGACCGACCAGAGAGTGAAACGCGGCCACCAATTGCGGCATGGCGGTCATCTGAATTTTGCGGGCGATGGTAATGCCGATTCCCGCACCGATGGCAACCGCTAGTAGAATTAACACATAGCTTTGCAAGGCGGGCAGGGTGAGCGTGGCGACAAAAGCAATCGCCATGCCGACCATGCCGTATTGATTGCCGCGCCGCGCCGATACGGGCGATGCCAGACCTTTTAAGGACAGGATAAATAGAATCGAGGCAATGAGATAGAGCAGGTAAGAGAAAGTGGTCATTTCTTCGCCTCTTTCTTTTTAAACATTTCGAGCATGCGCTGGGTTACGACAAAGCCGCCGAAAATATTGATTGAGGCAAGCAATACGGCAAAGAAACCGAGCGTCGCCGACATGCCGGAGGCTTCGGCCCCCACCGCCACCATGGCGCCAACCACGATGATGCCGGATATGGCATTGGTCACCGCCATCAGCGGTGTATGTAAGGCTGGCGTCACTTTCCATACCACGTAATAGCCGACGAAGCAGGCCAGCACGAAGACGAATAACCCAAACATCAGCGGGTCGACCCCGCCATGGCCAGCGGTCGCCAATTGCGCTTCCAGTACTTCGGTTTTCTGGCTTAAGGCTGCGGCTTCTTCGGAAAGGCGCTGTAATTGTTCTTTTAGCGAGGTGGCATCATTCATCGTCGCTCTCCGCTGTTTCAGGTTGGCTAGCCGCTTCAGGTGCTTTGGTGTTCAGGCCGCGGGCTTCCGCAATGCGCTGATGCACCACTTCGCCGTCTTTAGTCAGCAACGTACCAGCAACCAGTTCATCGTCCCATTGAATATCCAATGCTTTCTGTTCTTTATTGATCAGCAAAGCGGAGACGAAATTGAAGAGGTTACGCGCGTATAGCGGGGTAGCATCGGCCGCAACGCGTGAGGGGAGGTCGGAATAGCCAATGATTTTTACGCCATGCTTTTCGACGATTTTGCCTTCCTGACTACCTTTATAATTTCCGCCTGCGGCGACGGCCATATCCACAATAACCGAACCGGGCATCATATCCTGTACCATCGCATCGGTAATCAGTTCCGGTGCTTCGCGGCCGGGGATAAGGGCTGTCGTAATGCAAAGGTGCTGTTTTTTAAGCGTTTCGGCAATCAGTTCAGATTGCTTTTGCTTGTATTCCGCGCTCATTTCTTTGGCGTAGCCGCCTTCGGCACTGCCAGATTCGGTGTTTTTGACTTCGACGAATTTCGCGCCGAGGCTTTCCACCTGTTCTTTGACCTCGGGGCGCACATCGAATGCAGAAACTGCGCATCCTAAGCGTTTCGCAGTGGCGATGGCTTGTAATCCTGATACTCCGGCCCCTAAAATCAGTGCTTTTGCTGGTGCCACGGTGCCCGCGGCGGTCATAAACATCGGGGTGGCCTTGCCCATCGCCGCAACCGCCTCAATCACCGCGCGATAGCCCGCGAGGTTACTTTGCGAGGATAATACATCCATGGATTGTGCGCGGCTGATCCGCGGCAGCAGCTCCATCGAGAACGCCGTCAGTCGCTTTTCGTTTAACAGTTCCGGATCAACATGGAAGGGGTCCAGCATTCCTACTAGGACGCACTCATTCGGTATATGTTCCAGGGTTTTGATATCCGGCATATTGACGCATAACACAATATCCGCGTCTTTTGCTGTCGTACCGCTTCCGGCCATAATGCTGGCCCCGGCAGCTTCATACGCTTCGTTGCTGATGCCAGAGGCTTCCCCGGCCGCACGTTGAATCACCACATCCGCGCCCAGTTCGACATAGCGCTTCACCATATCCGGTGAGATCGCGCAGCGTGCCTCCCCGGCTTTATGTTCTTTCAATACCGCAATACGCATGGTTTGAGACTTAGGCGAAACCATTCGCCCACGCAACCGGCTTTTGACATCGGGGATAAGTCGCGCTACAAGGCTTCTTTTCGTAAATCGAGGAGGCAGTATGCGTGTCGGAGTCATCATGGGGTCGCAGAGCGACTGGGAAACCATGCAACATGCGTGCGAAATGCTGGACACCTTGGGTGTCTCTTATGAAACGAAAATCGTTTCTGCGCATCGCACGCCCGAACGCATGGTGGAATATGCCAAAAATGCAGAAGCGCAAGGCGTTCAGGTAATTATCGCAGGAGCCGGCGGGGCCGCGCATTTGCCGGGCATGGTTGCAGCCTTAACGCATTTGCCCGTACTGGGCGTGCCAGTGGAAAGCAAAGCATTGCAGGGTATGGACTCGCTACTTTCGATTGCGCAAATGCCCGGTGGCGTGCCGGTTGGTACGCTGGCCATCGGCAAAGCGGGTGCAAAAAATGCGGGGATTCTGGCCGCGTCTATCCTGTCGTTACAGGATGCGACGATCCGCGAAAAGCTGATTGCCTTCCGCGCGGAACAAACCGCTAGCGTCGGAGATGCCCCAAAATGATGCTCCTTCCGCTGTCGACGATAGGGATTCTCGGCGGGGGACAGCTAGGGCGTATGCTGGCGATGGCCGCAGCGCATATGGGCTATCGCACGCATGTTTATTGCCCGGAAGCGCACTGTCCGGCGGCGCAGGTGGCCAACGAAATCACCAATGCGGCATATGACGATGCGGCGGCGCTTCAGGCATTTGCAAAGGCATGCGATGTGATCACCTTCGAATTTGAAAATGTTCCGCCGGAACCATTGGCTATGCTGGAGCGCATCACGCAGGTGCATCCCTCCGTCAATGTGTTACGGACGTGCCGGCATCGGTTGCGTGAGAAACAGACCATCCAGAGCTTTGGGATTCCGGTCGCGCCCTTTGCTTCGGTCGAAACCAAGGCAGAGCTGAAAGCCGCGATCGAAACGATTGGCTATCCATGTGTGTTGAAACGCTGCAAAGAAGGTTATGACGGTAAGGGGCAGATGAAAATCACTGATGCCGAAACCGCTGAGCAGGCCTGGCTAAAGTTAGGCGAACAGCCCTGCGTGTTGGAAGCGTGGTTAGGTTTCAGCTGCGAAATATCGGTGATTGTGGCGCGTGATAAAGCGGGGCAGGCGCGCTGTTACGAGCCGTCGCTGAACCAGCATGAGCATCATATTCTGGCGCGCAGCAGCGTGCCTGCGAATGTGGCAAGTGCCACCGCCGCGCAAGCGCAGCAGATCGCACTGACCTTGGCAGAAAAACTTAATCTCACCGGTTTGCTGGCGGTAGAGTTTTTCGCTATGCCGGATGGCTCGCTGATCGTGAATGAACTCGCGCCGCGCCCGCACAATTCCGGGCATTGGACGATCGAAGCCGCCGCCACCAGCCAGTTCGAGCAACAGATTCGCGCGATTTGTGGCATGGCGCTGGGCGATACGCGCACACTTTCTGCGGTGGAAATGATCAATCTGATCGGTGAAGAAGTGGATGGATTGGCGCAATATCAGCACAACCCGCATGCGCATATCCATGTTTACGGCAAAACCGAAACCCGCCCGGGCCGCAAAATGGGCCATGTGACGATTTTACGTTAGCTCCCCTCGCTTTCTACTGAAAGCTCGATGGAGCGGTTGCTGGCGCAACGCTCACGGCTGCGATCGGCCTACTGGCCTCCCTTTCGGAAAAATTGGTTTAAGCTTAGCTAACGCAGTTTGCCACCGAGCGCCTCTGCGGCATCAATCACTTTTGCAGAGACGGCTTCGATTTCCGCGTCGGTCAGCGTTTTTTCCGTCGGCATTAGCCGAATGCCAATCGCTAGGGACACCTGATCCTGCGCCACATGTTCACCGGCATAAACATCGAATAACCACGCATCGACAATCATCGCATCGGCCTTGCGGATAGCGGTGAGCAGGTCCCCCGCGGCATGATCGCGCGGGTAGAGAAACGCAAAATCGCGGTTGACGCCTTGCAGGTCGGACACATCCAGCGCTTTGGGCGCTTTTGCTTTGGGTAACGGAACAGCATCGATTAATAGCTCACACGCCACCATCCCGGTCGGCACGTCGAGCGCTTCACAGGTCAATGGATGCAGTGTCCCGAAATAGCCAAGGATGTTTTTCGGTCCCAGCGTCACGACCGCGCTTTGGCCCGGGTGATAATATTCTGGCGCTTCGCGACTGATCTGCACTTTTTGTGGGTCAAGTCCTGCTGCTTCTAACAGGCTGAACAGATCGGCTTTCGCATCCAGCCAGTCATAGGTGGCCTTGCCGCTTTTCCAGTGTGCGTGCGCCTTTTGGCCACTGCGCAAGGTAGCGATGCATGTCTGCTGGCCACGCTCAGTGTAGATGCCGCCCACTTCGAATAACGCAATTCCTGATGCGCCGCGTGCGTGGTTTTTGCCCGCAGCCTGCATCAGATGTGCGAGAAGTGTTGGGCGCATCAGGTCAAGTTCTGCAGATATGGGATTGCGCAATTTCAAATCGTCGATAATGGGCGCAAACTGACCGGCAATGGTGGAAGACATGAAGGCGTAATGACAGGTTTCATGCAATCCACGCGTCGCAAGCAGGCGCTTTAATTGCTGAATACGGGCCTGTTGGGATGACAGCGACGGCGCGGGGGTGCGCTCCGGCTTCGGCAGCGAGCGGCTTGGCACATTGTCATAGCCGTAAATGCGTAACACCTCTTCGGTAATATCGGCAGGAATCCGGCAATCTGACCGCCAGGACGGTACCTGCACTTTGCTGCCATGCGCATGAAACGAAAGCGCTTCGAGAATTTCTACCTGCCGTGCTTCGTCGATTTCCACACCGGCTTGCGCGTTCACATGCGCGGCGTGATAATCGATCAGAATTTCTTCAATCGGTGGTTCACCTGCATGCGTGGAGTCCATCGCCACGCCGCCGCAAAGCGCCAGAATCATTTGCGCGGCCATATCAATGCCGATGGTTACAAAAGCCGGGTCAACCGTGCGTTCAAACCGGTAAGCCGCATCGGTGTTGATTTGATGCGCCCGCGCGGTCATCGCAATGGCCACAGGGTCGAACCAGGCACATTCAAGGATGATATTCTTGGTCTCTTCGGTGACGCTGCTGGGAATGCCGCCGACAATTCCGCCCAGCCCTAATATGCCTGCGTCGTCGGCAATCACGCATTCGCCGCCTTGTAAGGTATAGGTTTTATCGTTTAAGGCTTCCAGCACTTCACCTTCTTTCGCAGGGCGAACAGTAATTGTGCCTTGCACTTTATCGGCATCATACACATGCAAGGGCCTCCCGTAAGCGAAGGTAAAATAATTGGTGATGTCGACCAGCGTTGAAATCGAACGCAGGCCAATCGCCTCTAACCGCTGACGAAGCCATGCAGGAGAGGGACCGTTAGTGACGCCATGAATCAATACGCCGGAAAAGGTTTTGCAGGTCTCTTCCATTAAATCGATATACAAACGCTCCGATGTCTGCGGGATTGCAGCGGTATTATATTCGACGCATTGCCCGTCTTTGGTGGGATAGACCAATGGCCGCAGCACCCCAAGCCCCGCCGCTGCAAGATCGCGCGCGATGCCATACACGCCAAGGCAATCGCCACGATTCGGCGTGATAGCGATTTCGATGACCGGGTCGCCCAGGCCCAAAATCTCGGCGATTGGCGCTCCAATAGGGGCATCGGCGGCTAATTCCATGATGCCAGCATGGTCGTCGCCGAGGTTTAATTCCTTTGCCGAACACAGCATGCCGCAGCTTTCGACACCGCGAATCTTGCTTTTCTTGATCTTGAAATCCCCATTCGGGATCGTGGCGCCCACTTGCGCCAACGCAACTTTAATACCCGCGCGCGCATTTGGCGCGCCGCAGACGATTTGCAGTTCTCCAGCTGCGCTGTTCACTTTGCATACTTGCAATTTATCCGCATCAGGATGGGGTTTGGCTTCCACAATTTCTGCCACGGTAAAAGCCGCGAGGGCCGCGCCAGCATCTTCAATGCCTTCCACTTCCAGCCCGATAGACGTCAATGTGGTGCTGATATCCTCAAGCGAGGCTTGCGTATCCAGATGTTCTTTCAACCAGTTCAGGGTAAATTTCATAGCCCCTCCGCCAGATTAGTAGAGGCAAGCGGGTTAGTGCCGTAATGCTGTAACCAGCGAATGTCGGATTCGAAAAATTTACGTAAATCTGGGATGTTGTATTTCAGCATCGCCAGTCGCTCAATGCCCATGCCAAAGGCGAAGCCCTGCCATTCTTCGGGATCGAGGTTGCAATGACGCAAAACATTGGGATGCACCATGCCGCAGCCAAGGATTTCTAGCCAGTCATCTCCCTGTCCGATCAGCAGGGCGTCGCGCGTTTTTTTGCAGCCGATATCGACTTCGGCTGACGGTTCCGTGAAGGGGAAATAGCTGGGACGGAAACGTACCGGGATGTTTTCGACACCAAAAAAGGCTTCCACCACATCGCGCAGCAAGCCTTTGAGATGCGCGAAGGTGCTGGTTTTGTCGATAACCAATCCTTCGATCTGGTGGAACATCGGGGTGTGGGTCATGTCCGAATCGCAGCGGAAGGTAGAGCCCGGCGCAATGATGCGGATCGGCGGCTGGCTATTCAGCATGGTGCGGATTTGTACCGGCGAGGTATGCGTACGCAAAACTTTCGGATTTCCCTGATCATCGGTGCCTTGCACGTAAAAGGTGTCGTGCATCTGCCTCGCGGGGTGAGATTCGGGAATGTTCAAAGCGGTGAAGTTATAAAAATCTTCTTCCACATGCGGGCCTTCGGCGACGGCGAAGCCAAAATCGGCAAAAATAGCGATCAATTCCTGCATGGCGCGCGTGATGGGGTGCAGCGTGCCCATTGTTTCCGGCACGACGGGTAGTGAAATGTCGACCACGTCCTGCGCTAATTGCGCCGACATCTCTTCACGCTTTAACGCGTCTTTGCGCGACTCAATGGCGTCGGTCAGGGCAAGCTTCAACTCGTTGAGCGATTTGCCGATCGCTTTTTTTTCTTCAATTGAAAGTTGAGCAATAGCTTTTAACTCAGCAGTAAGGCGACCTTTTTTGCCTAACCATTGAACGCGCGTTTCTTCTAATGCTGAAGTGGATGTCGTCGCACATACGGCGTCGAGCGCTTCCTGACGTAGCGCTTCAATATCTAACGACATAATCCTTGATTACGCTGCTTTTTTAAGCGCGTCTTGCGACGATTGGGCTAGTGCCGTGAAGCCTGCGGCATCGTGCATGGCGATATCGGCCAGCACTTTACGATCCAGATCAATACCCGCCAGTTTCAGGCCGTTCATGAACGTCGAATATTTCATGTCATTCTGACGTGCGGCAGCGTTGATACGTTGAATCCAAAGACCGCGGAAATCACGTTTTTTCACCTTACGGTCACGATATGCGTATTGCAGGCCTTTTTCGACCTTCTCGATCGCAATGCGGAAACAGTTCTTCGAACGGCCACGATAGCCTTTCGCCATCTTCAATACTTTTTTCTGACGTGCGTGTGTGGTCGTACCGCGTTTTACCCGTGCCATCTGTCTTCTCCTACTACCTTAAATTAGCCGCCGTACGGCATCATTTTTTTGACGATTTTTGCATCCGCATCACACAAAGTGGTCGTGCCACGCTGGTTACGAATCACAGTATTCGAGCGTTTAATCATGCCGTGCTGTTTGCCCGCTTGGTTGGCTTTTACTTTGCCTGTCCCGGTAAACGAGAAGCGTTTTTTGCAGCTGCTTTTTGTCTTCATTTTTGGCATAAACGTGCTCCAGAATTTCTAAAATGAACCGGGTGTATAGCGCTTGATCGCCCATCATGCAAGTATTCTTTGCGACTATTTTTGCATTCATGCACAGGCGGAATCGCTTTACAGGCCAGCCCCAAAACGTTAGAGAAGTGTCCGCTGAGATCAATTCGTTACTATAAAGGAGCAGCCAATGGTCAAAAAGGTCGTATTAGCATATTCAGGCGGGTTGGATACGTCGATCATTCTGCGCTGGCTGCAGGACACGTATGGCTGCGAAGTGGTCACTTTTACCGCCGATATCGGCCAGGGTGAAGAAGTGGAACCCGCCCGCGCCAAAGCCGAATTGATGGGCGTTAAAAAAGAGCATATTTTTATCGACGATCTGCGGGAGGAATTTGTGCGTGATTATGTCTTTCCGATGTTCCGCGCCAATGCGTTGTATGAAGGGGTTTACCTTTTAGGGACTTCGATCGCACGGCCATTGATCGCCAAACGTCAGATTGAAATCGCCGAGCAAGTGGGCGCGGATGCCGTGTCGCATGGCGCGACGGGCAAGGGTAACGATCAGGTGCGTTTTGAGCTGGGCTATTATGGCTTGAAGCCGGATATTAAAGTAATTGCGCCGTGGCGCGAGTGGGATCTGAATTCGCGGACCAAATTGATGGAATATGCCAAATTGCACCAGATTCCGATTCCGAAAGACAAAGAAGGTGGCGATGAACCGCCTTATTCGATGGATGCGAACCTGCTGCATATTTCCTACGAGGGCAAAGCGCTGGAAAATCCGTGGGAAGATGCCGATAACGATCCTTCGACCTATCGCCTAACCGTGAAACCGGAAGATGCGCCGGATACGCCCGAAATCATCGAAGTCGAATTCGAAAAAGGCGATGCGGTGGCGATCAATGGCGAGAAGATGTCTCCGGCGACATTATTAGAAAAATTGAATAAGCTAGGCGGAAAGCATGGCATTGGCCGTATCGACTTGTTGGAAAACCGTTTCGTCGGCATGAAATCACGCGGCATTTATGAAACGCCGGGCGGCACAGTGCTGCTGGACGCGCACCGGGCGATGGAATCGATTACCCTCGACCGCGAGGCGATGCATCTGAAAGACGAGCTGATGCCGCGTTACGCCAAGCTGATTTATAATGGTTTCTGGTTCTCCCCAGAACGCCAGATGCTGCAGGCGCTGATCGATAAGAGTCAGGAAAAAGTCACCGGCAAGGTGCGGTTGAAATTGTATAAGGGGCAGGTTTACACGTTGGGCCGCCAATCGCCCTATAGCCTCTATTCCGAAGCGCATGTGACCTTTGAAGCGGATGAAGTCTATAACCAAAAAGACGCGGAAGGCTTTATCAAATTGAATGCATTGCGGTTACGCTTGGCGCATCGGGATTAGTCGTAACGGACTATTGATACCAATATCGCGTAGTATCTAAGCCGGTTTGCGTATTTAGCTCCCGGTTGATGTCGCGGAAATAGCGGGTAAGGCGCGCTTGCAATAGCTCGTCCATGGGGGGCGGCGGTGCGGTCGTCAGATTGCGGTGGGTGAGCTCGCCGATCAGGCTCCGGCACAATGGATGCCCGCGAGGCGTGGTCTCTTCACCCGTGGCAGAAATAAGAATACCAGCACGGCGACGGGCATAATTTGCCATGAGTTGTAGCCAAAGCCATTTTGGACGGCGGCCACGGTTTTTTTCCGGAAGTTCTGGGGTGTGCCATGGATCGATGGCCAAAAAGTCTGCAAGTTGCGTGGCGGTTGCCTCCACATTTTCCAGCATTTCTTCGTAACATAAGAATAAAAACTGTTCGCGCGGGAAGGCTGTCAGCCAACGCGCAATATGGCGGCTATAGGCGCTGCCATCGAGCGTTAAAGTATGTTCGTAGCGAATATGGCTGGCAAAAGGTTCGCAGGCGAGGCCTTTTTTAACGAAATGCCAATAGGCCGAATAGGCGCGGGCGACGGGGTCGCGCAAAATAATAATGAATTTGGCATTTGGGGTGATGGTTTTGATTCGCTCCGGCGCGGTCATGCTGTATAAATAGCTGGTCGAGCCATCACCGAGCAATTGCGCTTCCGTCGCATGGGCGAAACAATTGGCGTAGTCTTTCAAAAAAGTGTCGCGATGCTCGTGCCAATCAAGTTTGTCCCACTGTGCCTGTTGCTCGGCGAAAAAATGGGGGTGCAGCGCGATGTCATCACGGCTTAGGATCATTGGCTCTTTCGGGCGCGATAGGCATAGCTGTGGATGCTGCTCTAACAGCGCACAAAGCGAGGTCGTGCCCGACTTTTGTGCGCCGAGGATATAAAAATCAGGGTAAAGACTAGCAGGCATCATGTCGTCTCGATTAGGAATGAAGCAAAGTCAGCAGACTTTGCCTATCAAGAGCCAGCAAGAGCGGCAGCTGAAGCAATTCCAGCAGGAATTGCGGAGGCAAAGTCCTCGGCTATGCCGAGGACATAACAATTATATCTGCTTATACGGAATCGGCGTGCCATTGGCATCGCAGGCGAATTCGCCATTGTCATATGCACCGGCGATAAAGCGGCTGGAACCTTTAATATATAGCACCGGCTTCACTTCTTTGCCGTTGTGTTGACGCAACGCAGTCACGCGTCCACGCATTTCCGGGTTATTTTTACTACTCATGGCCGTTTCTCTTTTTGACTAAATTTCGAATGGCGCATACTAAGCATTTAGGAAATCGATGCAAGAAAATTTATAAGGAAAAAAACGGCATGGCCTCATCTCGAAAATCGCGCTGGCTAATCGGCATTGGCGCAGCGATCGTCTTCATGGCCGCCGCTGTCATAGGTATGATGATCGGGGTCGTCGAACGCGGCTACGATCCAATCAAAGTATTGAATGATGAGGTGCAGGGCACCCCGATCCGCGATACGTTTAGCGGAAATTACCTGGCCGGGCATTTTGCGCTATCTCAGCAGGATATCGATAAAGCCGCCGAATTTGCGGTGTTAAGTCTTGGCTATTTGGACAAAGAGGATCCGGAATTGGTACGCAGTGTCATGCGTATCTTGCTGATGGATGGGCGTTATACCGAGGCGCAGTTTGTGGCGAATGCACTCGCGAAAAAGAATACGGCGGATTATATCGCCCGGTTAATTCTGTTGAACCAAGCTATTTTAGAGAATGAGTATGACGTGGCCGCGGTGATGGCCGCGCATTTGGAAGATGTGTCCATCTTAAGTCTCGTCAATGACTGGATACAGGCGTGGATCGTGATTGGGCGCATTAATAAAGGCGATATAGCCCCGGAAAGTTTTGAACTGCCGCAGGCCGATGAAAGCTTTGCCCCGTTGTTACCGCTGATTTATTACCAGCAGGCGCTTATGCTCAACCAACTGGGACGGGTGGAAGAAGCGGCATTCGCGTTTGAAAAAGCCATTACCCTGCCGGCGACGCCATCGTTGCGCATGGTGCGACAGGCCATCTTATTCCATAACCAGCATGCCAATGAGCCGAGTGTGACTGGTCTGAAAGATTTGCTCAACACGTTGGAAATGCAGGCGGAAGATGAGCTGCTGCCAAAACTGACCGATCAGGCGACCCAGAATGGCGAGAGTCGGATTATCACGCCACAAGAAGGGATCGCTGAAATTTACTTTTTGCTCGCGAGTATGCATTCCAGCCCGCATCTGGCAGAAGATATGATGCTTTATGCACGCTTGGGCCTGCAATTGCGGCCAAGTTTTGCGGATTTGCAGCTGATGTTGGCGGCTGCGTATGAAGAGTTGCAGGATTACGAAGCCGCGATTCAGCATTATGATGCGGTGGAGGATTCTTCCTATCTTGATAAAGCGGCACGTTTGCGCGTGGCGGTGAATTATTATTCGATGGAACAAGCGCAGCCGGCAATCATGTATTTGCAAAAACTTGCGGCAGATTATCCGCAAGACCGTGAAATCATCCTCGCGCTTTCCGAAATATACCGCCGCGAAAAGCAATTTAAAAATATGGAAGAATTGCTGACGCGCTGGCTGGCCGAATCCAATGAAGAAGCCGATTATGATGTGTATTATAAACGCGCCATCGCGCGTGAACGTTTGGGGCGCTGGGATGACGCGGAAAAAGATTTGAATAAAGCGTTAGAGCTCCAGCCTGGACAACCGGATGTATTAAATTATCTGGGCTATTCTTTGCTCGACCATCAGGAGCGCATCGATGAGGCCGCGGAATTTATCGCACAAGCCTATGAGCAGCTACCGGAAGAGGCGCATATTATCGACTCCATGGGTTGGGCAGCCTATTGGCGGGGAGATTATGAGGCGGCCGTGCGCTATCTGGAAAGTGCGCTGGATAAAGTGCCGCAAGACCCGACGATTAATGACCATTTGGGCGATGCCTATTGGCGCGTTGGACGCAAACGCGAGGCGCGCTGGCAATGGCAACGCGCGTTGGAGTTTGAGCCGGAAGATCCGCACGCTATCGAGGTAAAAATTCAACAGGGGTTGGACGAGCCGAAGTGATTCAGCGCCTGGCCCCCGCGAAAATCAATCTGGATTTAGCGATCGTTGGTAAGCGGACGGATGGCTATCATCTACTGGATTCGCAAGTGGTCTTTGCCGAGTTTGGCGATATTTTAGGTTTTCAACTCGCCGAAGATATTAGCCTGAAGACTGAAGGTTCCTTTGCACAAGACGCGGGGCAGGGGGATAATCTAATCTTGCACGCTGCGGAATTATTGCGGAAAACCTGTCGAATAAACAAAGGGGCTGCGATTACCTTGGATAAGCGCATTCCCGTCGGTGCCGGATTGGGGGGAGGGTCTTCCGATGCGGCGGTGACCTTAAAAACCTTGAATGCGCTCTGGGATTGCAAGCTAGATACAGAGACCCTTTGCCGAATTGGCGTGACGCTAGGCGCGGATATTCCAGTCTGTATTCACGCGCGTCCGTTACGCATGCAAGGCATTGGCGAAAAAGTGACGCTTACTTCCTTTCCTGAGGTTCCGCCTTATTGCCTATTGGTGAAGCCTAAAGCCTCGCTCGCGACCAAAGAGATTTATGCGCATGTACGTTTCGATACGGAAGATGCGAATCAGCTGCAACCTGCTGCCGTAGCCCTATGCCCGGAGATTGCTGAAGTGATCACTGCGTTAACCGAACAAGAAGGCTGCGGCCTTGCAAGGATGACAGGTAGCGGCAGCGCGTGTTTTGGCTTGTTCTCAGATGCAGAGGCGGTTAGCGTCGCGCAAAAAACGATTGCACGCACCCATCCTGAATGGTGGGTGCAGCCAACCTTATTGCAGCATTAACGGATCGGGTGAGAATAATGGGTGATCAATATGGTCGCCCGGTTGAATATTCAACGCTTCAACGGACCCGCCTTTCAAATGCAGCCAGGCTTTCATGGCGGTGGAAGGATACACATCCTGATAGAGTTCAGATAACGTAATATCCGGCAAGATTTGCAGGATCGTGCCTTGCTGATCGATAAATAAGATGTCGACGGGCATGTATAGATTGCGGTGGCGCACGGGTAATATACGCGCTTCATCAAACATGATGAGCATGCCGCTATCATTCGCAAAAAGATTATTCAAATGCAGCCATTCTGTTGCTAAAGCCTGCTCACCACGGATTTCAACGGGAATTTCTATCGGTTCGCGCAACATGACTTTTGGAGCTTCTTTTGCGTCATCCTCTGAAGATTTCACTTCTTCTCCGTCAGTCGATTCCGTCTGCAAAGCCGGTGCAACTTTCGGGATAATGCGGAGCGTATCGCGCTGAAACACAATCGCGCTAGGCTGGGCTATTGCTGGCGCAGACCAGCAGAGCATTACGGCGCAGAGGAAGTATCGGACCATTGAATCCTGTCTCCTGTGGTTATGGCATGTTTTTCACTATCGCCAGCCGGAACTTCCAGCACATAACGTACTGAAACGTTGGGTTGGATGGTTTCCAACGAATAAGGCGTCGTATGCGACACGATGGCGCGTATGATTCCCTGGTAATCGACAAACAGCATGTCCAAGGGCAGCGGTGTATCCTTCATCCACATGGAGCGCGGGGCATCATCGCCGAAGTCGAACCACATACCATCATAGCCTTTCCAATCCGTCCGGTGCATCATCCCTTGTTTGCGCGTGGCAAATGTATCGGCGACCCAGACCTTCAAAGGGACGGTTTTACCGCCTTGCGTCACTAGTGTTAATGATGCAGTTGGCATCGCCGTTGCCGTGAGTGGCAACAGGAGAAATAGGCTGAAAATTAATAATTTCTTCATATGTTTCATCTATGATATACTATACGTATGAACCGCTTTATTCCTCCGTCGCCTTCTAATAAGGGCAAAACGAGCAAAACGCAATCACAGCGCATGCTGGACCGTTTGCGCGATGGGCAGACCTTGGAACAGGCGCAGCAATTGCCGAGTCTAGAGCAATTATATCAGGAAAAACTTGCTGAGCTGAAGAAAAATGCCTTGGGCGGCAGCAAAGTGAAATATCACATGGTGGGGTATGAAAAAACCGAGCGCGGCACCTCGCTGGGCGCACAGCAGCTTTTAGAGAAGATAGCCGAGAAAAAAGCCAAGAAAGAGCGGGAAGTGCTCAAGAAGAAAATGAATGAAGTGAAGATTCTGCCGAAATCTTTCGTAGGCGCGCAAGGCGGCCGGATTGATGCGAAAGGTAATATTTTTGATTCTTCAGGGCAGATGATTCTTAAAGTCGACAAAGCTACCGGGAAAATCAAAGCCAAAAACGGGAATACTGTCGGGAAATATAAGCCAAACTCGACGCTGGCAGAGCATCAGATGTGCGAATTGATCTCAAAATATGACACCAGCAAAAAAGGGGATTTTCGGCATGGGTCGAAGGGCCATGGCTCTGGGGGGGGCATCTGGGGTAGTGGCGGTTCCATCTGGGGGTCTAACGATAGCGGCGGCGGTGGCGGCACAAATGTCTGGGGCAATGATGGTCAGAATATTTGGGGCAATGGTTCCGGCGGTAATATATGGGGCGATAGCAGCAAAAATAATATCTGGGGCAATAAGAAGGACGGCGACGGCGGTTTCTGGGGGTGATTACTCCGGAAAAGGAATAAGTCGCGCGCAATGATCAAACGCAAATTCCATTGAAGATATCCATGAGCCATGTTCTGTGCTTGTGACTTCGCGATCAACATAGAGGCAAAAATCAATATCTTTCGACCAGTGGCCATCGCGGCATGCTTCTGGCTGACAGCAGTTCGGATGCTCCTGTAAATAGGTCTGCGCTTGAGCTGTTAGTTCTTCTGACGTGGTATCGGAATTATGTTGTTTAAGCATTTCGCGCACGGCAAACAGCCGCACTTCCTCATAGCGAGGCGTAGAGCAGCTTTCCTGACTCATAAAAAGGAAAAGAATGCCCAAGCCCGCTAATATTAATATGCTAAGCGCAGCCCACTTCATTGCAGTGCTTGCTGTAGGTCAGCAATCAAATCATCGGCATGTTCCAATCCAACAGAAAAACGCACGATGCCATCGGTGATGCCAATTTCCTGACGCGTCGCCGCGTCGATATTACTATGCGTGGTCGTCGCCGGATGGGTCACCAGGCTTTTGCCATCGCCGAGATTGTTGGAAATAGTGATCAGATTGAGGCGATTCATCATGGCAAATGCCGCTTCTTTGCCACCTTTCACCTCGAAAGCGATGAGCGCCGAACCGCCGGTCATTTGCTTTTGCGCAATGGCATAGTGAGGATGAGATGGCAAGCCAGGATAAAAGACGCGAGAAATCTGCGAGTGTTGTCCGAGCCATTCTGCCACTTTTTGCGCATTCTCGGTATGGCGCTGCATGCGTAAGGTAAAGGTTTCCAGCGATTTGAGGAGTAACCATGCCGTGAATGGACTCATCGCCGGGCCGGTATGGCGATGATAGGGCAGTAAGGTTTCGGTGATATATTCCGTTGATCCCAATACGCAACCGCCAAGAACGCGGCCCTGACCATCCATATGTTTAGTCGTGGAATAGACGACAACATCGGCCCCTAATTCTAATGGCGACTGATAGAGCGGGGTAGCGAAAACGTTGTCGACAATGACGCGCGCGCCTTTGGCATGTGCCAGTTTGCTGACTTCGGCGATATCGGTAATGCCGAGCGTCGGGTTGGCGGGAGATTCAATAAAGACAGCCGCGCAACCATCTGCCATCGCCGCTTTCCATTCGCCTAAATCCGATGTGTCATCGACTAGTGTATAGGTGATACCAAAGCGGTTCAGAATTTCGGTGATAATATAATAGCACGAGCCGAATAGCACCCGGTTAGCCACGACATGATCGCCGGTTTTTAAAAAACACATCAGTGAGGCATGCACCGCCGCCATGCCGCTTGCCATAACACAGGCGGCTTCTGCGCCTTTTTCCAAGGCGACTAGCCGGTCTTCCAGCATTTTTAAAGTGGGGTTTAGGTAGCGGCTATAGACAAAGCCCGGCTCTTCGCCGTTGAAGCGCTTTTCCGCCGTATGTGCCGAATCGTAACAGAAGCCGGAGTTCAGGAAAATCGCCTCAGACACCTCCCCATACTGGCTGCGTAGTGTGCCCGCGTGCAGCAATTGCGTCTCTAATGCCGTATGTGACAAGTCCTTCTGTTTGCTCATAACGTTGCTTTCCTTTACAACCCGCTGATACGATAGATCGCCAGAGGACGCAACGCATGTTTGGACAAAACCCGAAACGAAAACCGGAAAATCACAGTGGAGAGCATTTATATGTTCAGTCGATTTTTCCGACGTTGCAGGGCGAGGGGCCATATGTTGGCTGGCCTGCCGTATTCGTGCGTTTAGGCGGCTGCAATCTCGCCTGTGATTTTTGCGATACCGAGTTTGAGGATTTTCAGCAGCAAAGCATTGTCAGTATTGTCGATCAAGTGATGCAGCTCTCCATTCGCGGCCAGAGACGGCATAGCGATCTGGTAGTGCTAACGGGAGGCGAGCCCTTCCGTCAGGAAATAGCGCCCTTATGCGATTTACTGATCGAGCATGATTATCTGGTACAGATTGAAACCAACGGCACCCTATTTCGCGGTATTCCCTATGGCGTCGATATCATCTGCTCGCCGAAGCCGGTGCGCGGGCGCTATGCGCCGTTGCGCGACGATCTGGCTGAACGCGTATCCGCACTCAAATTTCTTATTTCGACGGATAAGGAGGGCTATACCGATGTGCCAGAGCTTGGGCAGAATCGGCGTAACATTCCGGTTTATGTGCAGCCGATGGACGAATATGACGCGCTGAAGAATAAAGCGAATCAACAGGCGGCGCTGAAGCTTGCGTTGCAACGCGGCTATCGCCTGTCGTTACAGACGCACAAGATTCTGGGTATCGAATAATTCCGGGATAGATGCACTATCTCCCTTGTTCGCGAGTTGTGCATGCGTTACAAACGACGCCCTATGACGCAGATACCGTTTATTAAGATGCATGGTGCCGGTAACGACTTCGTGGTGATCGATAACCGCGAAGGAGGGTACGCGCTGACCCCTCCGCAGGTAAAAGCGCTGTCGCAACGTCGGTTGGGTGTTGGCTGCGATCAATTGGTGATGATCGAAACGGCGAAAGACGGCGGCGATATATTTATGCGGCTCTATAATCAGGATGGCGGCGAAATTGGCGCGTGCGGCAACGCGGCACGCTGCATCGGCTGGTGGTATATGCAGCAATCCGGCGCAGAAAAAGCAGCGATTGAAACCGCTTCCGGTGTCGTCAGTAGTTCGAAAAGTGACGATGGGCGCATCCGCGTAGAAATGGGCGAGCCGAAGTTGGATGCAGAGTCTATTCCTCTAAGCGAAAGACGTAATACCGAACATCTGGGTATTGCCGAAGGGCCGTTAATGGACCCGGCGGCAATCAATATGGGCAACCCGCATATGGTCTTTTTCGTGCGCGAGTTGGATAAAATAAACATGGGCCAGCTTGGTTCGCGGCTGGAACATCATAAGCTATTTCCTGAAGGCGCGAATGTTTCGGCCGTGCAGGTGGTAGATCAATATCGCGTGAAACAAGTCGTCTGGGAACGCGGGGCAGGGCTGACGCTCGCTTGCGGAACAGCAGCCTGTGCCGCAGTCGTGGCAGGGGTGAAACGCGGCCTACTTTCCAAAAAAGTGACGGTGGAATTGCCAGGCGGCGAGCTTGATATCCATTGGCGCGATGATAATCAGGTTGAGATGACCGGGCCGGTCGCGGTCGTGTTCGAGGGCATCGTAACCCTATAATCGCATTGCGCAATGCGCGCGAAAACGTTAAAACCCGCGCATGTCCATTGAAATCCATACGCTTGGCTGCCGCCTGAACGTCTATGAGAGCGAGGTGATGCGCGCGCATGCGCAAGCCGCCGGTATGGAAAATACCATCATCATCAATAGTTGCGCGGTGACGAAAGAAGCCGAACGTCAAACGCGCCAGCAGATTCGTCGCAGCCGCCGCGACCATCCAGAGGCGCGCATTATCGTCACGGGTTGCTCGGCGCAGATTCATCCCGATACCTATGCGGCGATGCCCGAGGTCGATCAGGTGCTCGGCAATGAAGAAAAACTGAATGCCGAGAGTTGGTCGTCCCCGCAGACCGAGCGTATTCGTGTGAATGACATCATGTCGATTAACGAAACCGCCGCGCATTTCGTGTCGCATTTCGATGGGCAGACGCGCGCCTTTGTTCAGGTGCAGAACGGCTGCAACCATCGCTGTACCTTCTGTATTATCCCTTATGGTCGGGGCAACAGTCGAAGCGTGCCGGTCGCGCAGGTGGTGAGCGAAATTCGTAAACTAACCGAAAGCGGCTACAAGGAAGTGGTGCTGACCGGCGTCGATATTTCTGCCTATGGCGAAGATTTACCCGGCGAGCCTTCGCTGGGTTCTTTGTGCCGTCGCATTTTATCGCTGGTGCCGGACTTGCCGCGCCTGCGCCTATCTTCCATCGATGTCGCGGAAATTGACGATGATCTGCGTGCGCTGATCGCGGAAGAGCCGCGCTTCATGCCGCATTTGCATATCAGTCTGCAAGCCGGGGACGATATGATTCTAAAACGTATGAAACGTCGCCATACGCGGCAACAAGTCATCGATTTCTGTCTTGAAGCGCGTCAATTACGTCCCGACATGGTGTTCGGGGCCGATATTATCGCAGGGTTCCCGACGGAAACCGATGCCATGTTTGCGAATACGTTACATCTGGTGGAAGAAGCCGGGTTAACCTATCTGCATGTGTTTCCCTATTCTGAACGGGAGGGCACCCCCGCCGCACGTATGCCGCAAGTGGCTCCGTCTTTACGTAAAGATCGCGCCGCACAATTACGCGCCGCCGGTAAAGCTGCCGAACTATCGCTATACGGCGCCTGTGTGGGCAAGCAGGTGCAGCTGCTGATGGAAAAAGACGGTATTGGGCGCAGCGAACAATTTGTGCCGGTTAAATATTCTGCTGCTGCAGGAGAACTGGCGCAGGTAATCATAACGCAAGAGATGGTTGCGCAATGAGCTGGTTCAAAAAATTAACCTCTGGCCTGTCAAAAACCTCGACGCAAATCAGCACGGGCATTTCGGATATTTTCACCAAGCGCCGCCTGGACGATGCGATGCTGGAGGAGTTAGAAGAGCTACTGATAGCAACCGATATGGGCGCGGCCACAGCAGCCAGCATAGTGGCAGAATTTGGCCAAGGGCGATTCGACAAAGAGGTGGACCCGGGTGAAGTGCGTCAGGCACTGGCCGCGCAGATTGCAGCGCGCTTACAGCCGGTCGCCCTGCCGCTGGAGCCTATAGCATCGCCTTTTGTTATTTTGGTCGTTGGCGTTAACGGCAATGGCAAAACCACGACCATTGGCAAACTGGCCGCACAGTTTCAGGCGCAGGGAAAATCCGTCACACTCGTTGCGTGCGATACGTTTCGCGCGGCAGCGGTGGAACAGCTGCAAGTCTGGGCAGAGCGTAACGGGTGCGATATTATCACCGGCGCGCCAGAGGCGGACCCGGCGAGCGTCGCCTATCAGGCCATGGAGCAAGCGAAGAGCGATGTGATTCTCATCGATACCGCAGGGCGGCTACATAACAAAGCCAATCTGATGGAAGAGTTGAGCAAGATTGTCCGTGTGATGCAAAAGGTCACGCCAGATGCGCCGCATGCTGTGTTGCAAGTGCTGGACGCTACCACCGGGCAAAATGCGGTGGCTCAGGTCGAGGCGTTCAAAACGCTGGTGAATGTCAGTGGGCTGGTCATCACCAAATTGGACGGAACAGCAAAAGCAGGGATAGTGGTGGCGCTGGCGGACAAATTTAAACTGCCGGTCCATGCCATTGGGGTCGGTGAAGGCATCGACGATTTGCAAGCTTTCGAAGCAGAGCAATTTGCTGAAGCGCTGGTGGGTAACTCCTAACTTCCCGCTTGCCAAACACTCGTTCAAAGAGTAGCCGTATTCCATGGCACGTAAAGACATCAAAGATCAACGCCGGCAGCAACTGATTTCCGCGACGATGGATTCGATTGCCAAGCGCGGCCTTACCGAAACGTCGATTACGCATATTTGCCGCGGCGCGGATATGTCGCGCGGTATCGTAAACTTCTATTTCGATTCCAAAGAAAAGCTGATGCTGGCGGTATTGGCGCATATTTTAGAAGAATATCAGTCGGTTTGGCAGCAGGCGCTCGTTAAGGCTGACAAAGAAAAGCAGCTGGAAGCCGTTGTCTCGGCGCAATTCGATAAGCGCATCTGTAATGCCAAGCGCTTGACCGTGCTTTCGGCATTCTGGGGGCATGCGGCGAGTCATAAGGATTATCTGGAATTGGTAGAAAAAGCCGATGCTTCGATTCTTTCGGCCCTACGTGATAGCATGAAAGATAAAACGAACGTTCAACAAAAATCAGTGCAGCTTTATGCGATGATTCGCGGGCTGTGGCTTGGCTATTTGATGGCTCCCAAAACCACCGACCGCGAGGCGCTCGCGGCGATATGCTTGGCAACCTTAGAGCAAAAGACGCAGGCCCCACGCATGAGCTCGCCCGCGACACGGATGAGCCAACCGGCACGCCCACGCCCACAGAAAAAACCGGCGAAGAATCAACCACAACAAATCGACATCGAGGACTTGTTTGCCAATGGCTGATACTCCCTTACTAGACAGGATTCGTACGCCGCAAGACACGCGGTCGCTGACAGACGAACAACTTAAGCAACTGGCCGACGAGGTGCGTCACGATGTGATCGACGCGGTATCGGTAACCGGTGGGCATCTTGGCGCGGGTTTAGGCGTGGTGGAATTGACCGTGGCGTTGCATCACGTGTTTGACACGCCAAAAGATAAAATTATATGGGATGTCGGGCATCAGGCCTATCCGCATAAGGTGCTGACTGGCCGCCGCGATCGGATGCGTAGCATTCGCAAACCCGGTGGTTTATCTGGCTTCTGTAAACGTGATGAGTCGGAATATGACGTCTTCGGCGCGGGCCATAGTTCTACCTCCATTTCCGCCGGGCTGGGGATGGCCGTCGCACGCGACATGGCCGATGACAATTTCGACGTGATTGCTGTGATTGGCGATGGCGCAATGTCGGCGGGTATGGCCGCTGAAGCGATGAACAATGCGGGGCATCTGGGCAGTCGCCTGATTGTGATTCTGAATGACAATGATATGTCGATCGCGCCGCCTACCGGGGCGATGAGTGCCTATCTCGCGCGGTTGATCTCGGGCAGTTCCTATCAACATATTCGTCATTTGGCGCAACGCGTGACCGACAAATTTCCGGAGCCGATTCATCGCGCCGCGAAAAGCTTGGAGAATCACGCGCGGGGCATGGCCACCGGCGGCACCTTATTTGAAAAGCTCGGTTTTTACTATGTCGGCCCGGTCGATGGTCACAACCTCGACCATTTATTGCCGGTTTTGCGCAATGTGCGCGACAGTCGCGATGATGGGCCGGTGTTGATTCATGTGGTTACCCAAAAGGGCTATGGGTATGAACCGGCCGAGCAATCGAGCGATAAGTACCATGGCGTCGCGGCCTTTGATATTGTTACTGGCACGCAGCATAAGCCTAAGCCTTCTGCGCCGTCTTATACCAGCGTCTTTGCCGATGCGTTGATTGAGCTGGCGAATCAGGATGATAATATTCTGGGGATTACCGCCGCCATGCCGTCTGGCACCGGTATGGATGCGTTTGCGCTGGCGCATCCCGATAAAAGCTTCGATGTCGGGATTGCAGAGCAACATGCGGTTACCTTCGCCGCCGGTCTGGCCACCCAAGGTTACAAGCCTTTCTGCGCGATATATTCGACCTTCTTACAACGCGCCTATGATCAGGTCGTGCATGATGTGGCGATTCAGAAATTACCGGTGCGTTTCGCGATTGATCGGGCAGGATTGGTCGGTGCGGATGGCCCAACGCATGCGGGTATGTTTGACGTGGCCTATCTTGCCAACTTGCCGAATTTTGTGGTGATGGCTGCCGCCGATGAGGCGGAGTTGGTGCGCATGACCGCCACTGCCGCGGCGTATGATTCCGGGCCCATCAGCTTCCGTTATCCGCGTGGAAATGGACAAGGACTAGCGCTGCCACCTGTTGCTGAGACCTTGGAAATTGGTAAAGGCCGCATCGTAAAAGAAGGAAAAAAAGTCGCGATTCTGAGTTTTGGTTCACTTTTGCCAGACGCGCTGGAAGCGGCAGAGACACTGGATAAACAAGGGCTATCTACCACCGTGGCCGATGCGCGGTTTGCCAAGCCGTTGGATGAAGCCTTGATTACCGATCTGATTGCAAATCATGCCTGCGTCATCACTTTGGAAGAGGGTGTGGTGGGCGGTTTCGGTTCGCATGTGATGCAATTTGCACATCAGTCCGGACTGCTTGATCAGCATGCGTGCCGCCTGCGTTCACTCTGCCTGCCAGATGTGTTCCAGAATCACGGGGCACCGGACGCGATGCGCGCGGAAGCCGGGCTGGATGCTGCTTCCATCGTGGCTGCAGTACATGAAGCGATGCAAGACCGGGACGCCGCTACCCGTTCGGCACAGACAAAGGGCTAATCTATCCGAAAATGGCCTGCAGACGCGCAATCAGTGTGTGCAATTCATCGCGCGTGATGCTGAAAGATACGCGCAGCCAGCCTTTTTCCGGCGCTATTCCGAAACAGGACGCGGGCATCGTCGCCAGCCCCTGATTCGCCGCTTGCCCATAGCCGGCGAGTACACTCATCGCGATATCCAAATCGTTGCTCATCACTGTATGGCTAAAGCCAAACGCCTGAATCGCTTTTTCGGGGATCGGCTGTCCAAGTAGTTTGGAGGCATCCATCAGGGTAAAAAATCCGCCTTGTGGAACCGGGATGCAGTCGAGCCCCAACGCTTTCAGCGCGTCATACAGCAGGCTGGCATTCTGACTGTAATAATCGGCAATGCTTTGGCGGTCCTGCATGGAAAGGGAAGCAAGAATCGCGCTTAAGATTGCTTGAGAGCTTAAGGGCGGATTGCCCATCCACCGGCTTTGCAGCCATGTGAACTCCTCCAGATACGCAGGCGGAATGGCCATCACGGCCAGTCGTTCGCCGGCAAAACCCAACGCTTTGGTGCCGGAGCGAAACAGAAAGCAACGCTCTTTGATCGAGGGATACAAATGCTGCTCAGTAAAGGACACGGGGTCGAAAGCGGTTTCGAAAAATGCCTCGTCCAACATTACGGGCGCGTCAGGAAATGCGTCCAGCAACGTGGTAAGCGCCTGTTTATCGTCCGCGCTAAACACATTGCCAGCCGGGTTGCCGGGTTGGCACAAAAGAATTGCCGCGACCGAGGGCGCCCGTTCCTGAAGCGCGGTAATGTCATCCGGATCCAGATACGCGCCGTCCGAATGCAAAAGCGGCAATGGCAGAAATATGTCTCGTTCCGGCTGGCCAAGCATGTGTAGCGCCATTTTCGCCAATTCGTGATGGTTCAGATACCACGGGCACGGCGCCAGAATCATGCCCTCCGGGTTCGCCTTTAGTAACGTATAAAACGTCAGGGCCAGCCCAAATTGCCCGCCGGTTGTAAATGCAATATTCCGCCAATCGACCTCCGTGCCATAATCACGGGCAAAGGCGCGCGCCACTTCCTGCCGGTAAGCGGGTTCGCCCAGCGTATCCGTCCCGTAAGGGGCAAGCCGCACGGCTTCCAGCGTCGCAATATAATCCTGAAGCGCGCGCTGTCCGGCGTCGCCGTAGGGCAGGCTGGGGCGTCCGCGGCTGGCATCCACCATGTCCCAGCCCTGTCCATGTAGCCGATCGGCCCATTCATGCACGAATTGCGTCGCGGTGATCGAAGCGGCGGGAACGTGGTGCGGGCGCAAGAGCGACTGATACATGCGCCCTACCATAAGGCCGACGCGTATTCTTGCAAGCGCCCAGTCGCATTCCCCGCCACCTAAACGAAGGCTTTACATTGCGCGCCGTCATCGGCTAGAACAGGCGGGCACTGCAGAGCGGCATCGTGGAGAGTTGGCTGAGTGGTCGAAAGCGCTCCCCTGCTAAGGGAGTATACGGGGTAACCGTATCGAGGGTTCGAATCCCTCACTCTCCGCCATTCGGGACGCTCTGGGTCTAAAACTAGGGCATCGAATGGTTTTCTTAAGGAATAACAAAGGGTTTTACCCTCCAATTTAAGGTTCGCAAATAGGAAATTCACAAGCTCGCGCTTCTGAGAAATTGTCGAACCTTTCCATATTTTGGGTGCCTGATATGTCAAATTTAGTAGCATTTCTAGGCGTTTGGTGAATTCATCGTCTGCACGATCATAAGTTTGCAGTAAATTACCCAATTCGTACTGTCGATCCTTCAACCGGCGTTTTTTAGCTTCAAACTCCTCTTTGCTTAATTCTCCATCCAGCCGCAAATCCATTAACCTGTCGAGCCGCGCTTGAATTTCGGTATGTTCCTTTTTCAAATGCGATAGCTCTACCGTGTGTTGGTCTTTCTTCGCCGTATTGATTTCCTTGAGATACTCAATTGTATCATCCAGCAATTCCTTTTTATGAATACCGATGCGGCTGATAATGTCCTCTACCTGCTGCACGATATCATCCTCGCGCACCCACATTTTCTTTTCCGGATTCTCTGGATTCCAGCAACGCAGATATGTCCATTCAGCAGTTTTGCCGCTTGGGTATTTCTTTTTCTTCGTATCGGCGGTCACCACGCGGCCACTCGTTGCGCAGGTGAGTAATCCGCGGAATACAAATTCTTTATCAGCATATTTAAACGGCTTTTTGTTATAGCCTGTCCTTACTTCTTGGCAGGCTTGAAATAGCCAGCGCGGGATAAGCGTTTGATGACGGTGATTAAACATCTCGCCTTTGATTTCCATTTCTCCGCAATAAAACGGTTGCTGAATCAGCCGGTGCAATACCGACTTGGTTAGGCAATAACCTTTTTTGCTACGCAATCCCCAATCCTTAGCCTTTTTCACCATCTCCGCTAAGGTGAAACTGCCAGTCGCATATTCTTCAAAAATACGTTGAATGATTGGCGCTCTCACTGGATCAAGAATCACAAGGCTTTTGCCAAATTCATCACGATCATTTAAATATCCCAGCGGGGCGGGGCCCGTCCATTCTCCTATCCGGCGTTTATGCTCTAAGCTACGCTTGATATTATCGCTCATCGCATCGGTGTAAGATTGCGCGAGTAATACGCGCATACTCCACATCGTGCGGTCACTTGAGCGCGATTCTTTGTGAATGATAGTATTTTCACTGTAAAAATGTAATTCTATCGAGCCTTTCTGGATTAAATCATCCAGCAGCGGGAATTCTCTAAAACTACGCTGCACCCGATCAACCTTATCGGCCACGATAGCGATAGGCTCTTTAAATCGGCGCACATAATTGATCATCTCCATGAAACGCTTGCGGTCGCCGCGTGTGGAAGATTCAATGATTTCAAAAGTTTTCAGAACGTCTAAGTTTTTGCGGGAACAGTATTCTTGCAGACGGTGGCGTTGGGCATCAATTGAGTGACCTTCTTCCTGCTCCGGGGAGGATACACGGGCTAATATGACTGCTTTTGTCGCCTCCATTGCGCTCCTTTGTTTTGCATGTAACTCCATGATAACCCACCTGCACCCGCAATCAAGGCTCAAGTGGTTGTTTTTGCTGCTCTTTTTCTAGCTCATCCAGCTTTCCACAAAACCCTAGCCAGTTTCGCGCAGCCTCAATTGCTTCCTGTTCGGAAATCTCATTGTTATACATTTCGCGGATATGGCCAACGATGCGATTAAACAATTCGTTGAGCTTGGGGTCGTCTTGGTTCGTGTGGATTGGAGGGGTTTTCATGATCCCTCCGCAGCAGAAAAAGAGTTTGCTGGGCGCACATACGAGGGGAGCTTTGTAGTCACCTCTGGCGATTCTATAAGCGAATATGCCAGATTCTGTTCATCCTGTTTAGTCTTTTTTTGTTCGAACATTCTAACGCCCTCCCTGCTTGGCATTCAGGCGTGTAACGATCTTGAGTAACGCTATAGTCCACATCTGCCATGCTTTGGTACGGCCACAACCTAAACGCCAACAGATGCGTTTCCAGACCACACGCTCGGCGCGAAGCCAAATGAGGCGGCGTTCTTCTTCATCTTCCAGCAACCAGATCCATTCGAGTGCTTCTTCCATCCGTGAGATAGCTTCAGCTGAAGGTGGTCCGAGGCGCATTGGCAATTTCTCGGCTTGCAATAATTCCATCGCCGTGCGGATGACTGGCGGCATAGCGTTGAAATATCCCTGCACCCTCACCGGTGGCATCCGGCGCAGCGTTTGCGCGGCTTCTTCAAATTGATCCGCGATATCGGTTACCGTCCATTTTTTGCTCATGACTTTTTCTCCTTGTTAGCGAGTTGCACACCGACCACGAGGCGCGAGCATGTGGTTTGCTCGCTCCAGCAATAATTCAAATCGGTGAGATAATTTTTTTCGATCCAACCGCGCACAAATTCGCGGGGGCATTCCAGCCGGAGCAATGCGCCATCTGGCGTTTCTTCAGCTGCTGTGATGACGGTGTTTGAAAACCAGCTGCGTATGACTGGTCGGCCGTGGTGATGTGTCATTCGGCGTAAGACATCATCCCACGCATCGGCGAATTCTGGTAAATCGCACGAAGGTGGTTTGGGTGGATGCTTACCACCTGAAAACCCACCCTCTAAAATTTTAGCTACACGGTCGGATGACTGAATTGCCCAAGTCAGATCAATCGTCCAATCTTTGCCCTCTATTTTGCCAAGGCAAAATTCTGATTTGCCTATGATCTCGCAGAAATAACGCCATGCCCGGATATCTTCTGCAAATTCATCTATCCATCGTTCTGTTAGTAGCTCTCTGCGTTTTTTTGTAAGTATGGCCTTCTGGCCATTTGTTAATTTGCTTTGAACTTCTTCATTCCAGATATCTAACATCTCCGTCAGCATCTGCTTTTCGGTCTTTTCTACTTTTCCACTGCTTTTCTGTTTTTCCTTCTCAGACTCTTTCTTTTCTGCTCTCTCTCTGTTTTTTTTCTGTTTTGTTTTTGAATCTGAATTTGTATCTGCTTCTGAATCTGTTCTGCTATGTTCTGTATCTGTATCTGTATCTGGTGATTTTTTGACGTTTTTGCGCTGCGCCGCGCTGCCTGCTGTTGCATCGTGTTGCTTGCCGTTGCCATCCGCTGCATCACCTTTTTTCTTCGCTCTGCTTTTCTTAGAACGCTCTGTGGATGTGGTGTGCTGGCGTTTATCCCACGCGGTTAAATGGTCATCTTCATCCAGCATTCTCTTATCACGAAATGCTTGCAGAATGGCTTCGATAGCTTCCAGTTCCACATGCTGAATCACAGCAATTTCTTCCGGGTCAATTTCGATAACGCCGCGTGGATCGTGCTGGGAGGCGGCATCGAGTACGCATACCCATACCGCCACCACCACCGCCATCGGTTGCCCGGTGCGCTTTGCAATCACCTGTAATTTGGGATCATGCGGCAAGCCATGATAAGCCCTGTACCATTCCATAGAAAACCGCCGCTTTAATCGAGTAAACTTTGTTGATTCTCATCGGCTTCTTTCTGGGCGCGATCCTGATCCTGTGCCTTGAGCGATAAGGCCAATTCAATGCAGCCTTTCGTTAATTTGGCGCGATCAAATTCGCGGGTTGCCTGCTTCTTTAGCTGAAGCAGCGTTTCCATATCCATATTCCGCATCGTTTCGATGGTGAGATGGCATATTTCATCAAAGGTAGAGATAGGTTTGTTTTGTTGTGAATCGTTCATAAAAGCCTCCTGTGTTCGAACTGTTCGGACACAAGGCTGGCAAAATCTGCTGGGGGCTGTCTGGGAGCAAAGGATGACCTTGCTACGGGCTGGCTACAGGCAGAGTGAGATGAAATTCAGCTATTTTCCCATTTTGCAACAGTTTAGTGGGGGCTGGCTACGGGTCGGCTACGGGCTGGGTGGGAGCTAGGTGGGAGCAGGAATATATTGCAGTTTAACCTCAGTAGTTTATGCTCTTGCGCGTGACGGGGTGTAGTAACCCCTCAAAGATACGATTTTTTGGACTGCGTATTTACCATTTCAGTCCTCCCACTATGTTGGGAGGGTGGTGGAATACAATACCCGCAAGGGGAATACATCGCAGCCGCTTTGAGGCTTACTAACCTCCCAGCACCATAGTGGTGCCGAGTACCTCGTCAAAACTAAGACGAGGTGCCTATGCAAAAAAAAGAAATTCATCCGATTGATATTTATGCGGGTGAGCAGCTGCGCGAAGCGAGAAAAGCAAAAGGTATCAGCCAAGATACGCTTGCTATTCAAATCGAGCATCCTGTTACCTTTCAACAGATACAAAAGTATGAACGCGGCAGTAACCGACTGGCTGCTTCTAAATTGTGGGAATTTGCCGAAGCGTTAAATGTGCCACCGGGATTCTTTTTCCCTTCATCCGAAGCGCACATAAAAGAAGCAAACCTATTAAGGTATTTTCGGAATCTTTCAGAAGATAAGAAAAAAGCTCTGCTGATTTTGATTGAGCAGAGCGAGGATTAAATGGGGTGCCGCTACCAGAATAAATTGGAAGCAGAAGCGGAACGACAATATTTGGCATCGCTCTCACCCGCAGGTCGAGTGTTTTACAAAATTGCTTTCAGGCTTTTTATGCTAATTGGTGGCTTGCTGGCGTTCTACGGTGTCATCGGCTGGTGGCTTGTAAAACTGTTTGGCTTTTAGCTTTAGCCGATAATGGCCGCGCCCATCTGATTCGATAATATCGCGCCAGCCTTTTTTATTTTTGAATACATCCTGAAACCGCATCGCCTGTGATCCGGAATTATTTAACAGCGTTTTGCCATGCACCCACGGATCATTGCTTTTGCTGGCATCATGCAATTGCTTGACGATATCAGCCTGCACCTGCCCGAAATGATAGGTGCTATCATCCACCAACACTTCTTTGTAATTATTGAAAACCTGAATCGTGGGCTTAGGGCGATGGCATTTGCGATTATGTTTTGATTTCTTATAAGCTTTGCCACGGCTGCGAATGTGATAGGTGCGTTCAAACCGTTTTTGTTCATCGTGCATTACCAGAAGATGTTGCAGCCTCAGACAAATATAAGGCTGCGGTGGTTCATGCGTAATGCGTAAAAGATCATCTGGGTTTTCGATGGGGATGAAGCTATGCGCCAGCACTTCATCATTTTGGAAGATGGCGTGGCAATCTTCTGGCCGAACCAGCACTAACCCATCTTTGCGCTGTTGCCGCTTGGCATGAAAACAGCCATTTTCTTTCGAGCCGCACTCCATATATCGTGGCTGTAGCCAGACACAACAATGCAGCAAGCCGTTCTCTATTGCATAAAATACATCGTCCCTAGATAGTTTCCACCTCCCTAGAAGCGCCTCCAATCTAGTGTACTGTTTTTCTGGGATTGGCACGTTATCCCCCATATATCATTAATCGTCATTTTTCTTACAAAAACGTCCTGTTATTCATTGGCTAAATTGCCGATAAGAAAAGTTATAAGGGGTTATAACAATAAGAATAATGAAAATAGTTATCACAACCTATAAGTTTATTTATATGTTGGAATATATATCGTGGGTTGAGTATAGATTTGTTGGGTGAACATTCATAATACTATAATCCAATGATAAATTGAACCGAAAAACGAAGATATTATTGCAGTTTATTTTATTTGCTCTATGCTAGACCACATGAAAAAATTGTCTTCACTCATAATGGTTATTGCATTTTTGGCGATGAATGTTGCCAGTGCTACGGCTGCCGACTGTTCGGATGAGGCTCTATGCGGCAATTTTTTGAATGTTGTCAGCGTCGATGATATCGGCAATCAGGATGAAAGTCAGGGTAAGGCAATATGTGATTTTTGCTCTTGCTGCCATAACCACAGCAATGTTTCCACCTTGCATGGCAAAGCTGAGTATGTTGCCATCGCTAGTCAAGCACTACACAATCGAGCGGGTGATAATTATTTTTCTCAGCTAAACTACCCGCCTTCAAAACCTCCCCAATCCTAAACTCGTAAAACTCGTAGGATACGTGTGCCTGCGTCACGCTTAATTGCGGCCATATTTGGCTGGCAAGAAGCGGTCTATTGATACGTGTTTAGCAATGTATTTGGGAATCTATAATGAAGAAAATCTATTTTTTACCTGCGCTGTGCGTAGTGGGACTATTGGGTAGCACTGCCTTATCCCAGCCAGTGTGGGCAGCGGAATCTAACGGCGCAGCCGAGGCGCAAGCGCACCAGGAAGCCAGCCATCAACACCGATCGGTACTGACCTTATCCGATGCCATTGAAAAAGCATTGGCCGCTTCGCCACGCCTAAAATCCGCAGCAGCCCAGCTAGAAGCTGCCAAAGGCGCGGAGGATCAGGCAGGTGCTTGGCCTAATCCTGAGTTTGAATTTGAAGCAGAGGATATCGCAGGAAGCGGTAATTTAAGTGGAGTTAATGGTGCTGAAATCACCTATGGCATCGCGCAGGAAATTGAAATTGGCGGTAAGGTTTCCAGCCGTAGTGAAGCAGCCAAACAAGGGGTTATGCTTGGGCAATACGGCCAGACAATGGAGCGTTATAACCTTATTCGTGATGTTGAAATCGCCTATTATAATGCTGTGGCCGCGCAAGAAATGCTGGCACTCAGCGAGGAGCGAAAAACCTTGGCAGAAACGCTTTTGGCGGCGGTCAAAAAGCGGGTCAATGCAGCACTTGAGCCGGAGGTGCAGCTACGCAAGGCAGAAATTACCGTATCCACCGCCAAGGTCGCACATCAACGCGCACAGCGAGAATTTCACCACACCAAGCATGTACTTGCCAGCCTATGGACAGGCCATGATGAAGTATTTTTGCTAGAAGCCGACCCATTATACCGCTTAACCACGCCCCCCACCGAAAAAGAAGTGGAAGCGCAATTATTACAAACCCCTGATATCAAGCAGTGGGAGATAAAGCGTAATCAACAAGAAGCACTGTATGAGCTGGAAAAAGCAAAGGCTATTCCCAACCCAAGGCTTCGCTTTGGAGTGCGGGATTTACGTGAAAGTGGTGACCAGGCATTTATGGCTGGTCTGTCCATCCCCATCCCGGTGTTTAATGCCAATACAGGCAATATCACCAGTGCAAAAAGCAACCTGAGCAAATCACAAAGTGATGGCGATGCCACGCATATTGATTTGCGTAATATGCTCTATCACCGTTTGGAAGAAATGGTAAACAGCTACCATCAGGCCAACACGCTTACCGCCGATATCATCCCATCGGCAGAGGATGCCTTTGAGCTATCACGGGAAGGCTATAACTCCGGCAGCTTCCCTTATCTGGAGGTGCTGGATGCCCAGCGCACTCTGTTCGAGGCCAAAGAGCAATATATCAAAACATTAGAAGAATATCACACCGCTCGCGCCAATGTAGAGCGACTAACCACAATAGCAGGAGAGCAATAATGAAAACCATGTTGACGCTTTTAATTTTAACCACTGTCAGCGCATGTGCTGCCGGTAATGACCATTCACCTATCGCATGTGAAGACCCTACCAAACCGGGCTATAGCAAATCCAAATATATGATGCAGAAAATGCGTGGTGAGTGCGATTCTACTAAGCAAGATTTAACCACCGCTGGAGGTCAATCATGAAACTATTACACGTAATACTACTCTCTTTTCTGCTGGTGATAGGAGGCTTGGTGGAAACTGGAAATGGTTGGGTCTCCGTAGCATATGCTGGGGATGATGATCACGATGAGCATGAAGAGGAGCATGAGGAAGGTAAAACGGAAATAGATGCTGAGGCTGCAAAAGCGGCGGGCGTTGAAATCAGTAAAGCCGGTGCTGCCACCATTCATGAGGTGATGACCCTAACCGGACGTATCATGCTTAATCGCAACACCACCACCGAGGTGCGTGCAAGGTTTCCCGGCGTAGTTAAAAGTGTCAAGGTAAATTGGGGTGATAAAGTCAAAAAAGGCCAAAAGCTGGCCACGGTGGAAGCCAATGAAAGCCTTCGAGTATATAGCATTAACGCGCCCACCGATGGTGTGGTGCTAAAGCGAAATACCAATACCGGCAGTGTTGCCGGTGAGGATGCTATCTTTACCATCGCTGATTTATCGAATGTATGGGCGGAGTTTCACGTATTCCCCCGCAATCTTGATAAGGTACAGGAAGGCCAGCAAGTACGTGTACACACACTGCAAAATGGCAAAAGCATCGAAACACCTATCACGCTTATTTTACCTACCGCCGATCCACTAAGCCAAACCGTGATTGCGGTGGTGTCCATACCAAACCAGCAAGGTAAATGGCGACCCGGCATGACAGTGGAAGGTGATGTGTATCTGGCCGATTATGATGTGCCATTGGCGGTCACCAGCGATGCCATTCAACAGATGAAAGATCAGTCCGTGGTGTTCGTTAAAGAAGGTAATGCCTATGAGATGCGCTCGGTTAGGTTGGGCAAGGCAGATGAACAATATGTGGAAGTGCTTTCCGGGCTAACCGCCGGTGAAGAATATGTCAGCAAGGGCAGTTTTATTATTAAAGCCGACCTCGGTAAATCCGAGGTGGAAGATCATGATTAGGAAAATATTATGTTAGAAAATATTATTTATTTCTCAATACGACACCGATGGCTGGTAATGATCAGCGTGATCGGCCTGATGGCTTTAGGTGTTTATAATTTCAACCGGCTGTCGATTGATGCTGTGCCGGATATTACCAATGTACAGGTGCAAATTAACACCAATGCGCCAGGTTACTCGCCGCTGGAGGTAGAGCAGCGCGTTACCTTCCCGATAGAAACCGTGCTTGCCGGTATTCCCAAGCTGGATCATACCCGCTCTCTCTCGCGCTATGGCCTAAGCCAAGTGACGGTAATATTTGAAGATGGCACCGATATTTATTTTGCGCGTCAGCTCTTAAATGAGCGCCTATCGCAAATTAAAAGTGAAATCCCCGAAGGGTTAGAGCCAATCATGGGGCCGATTGCCACCGGCTTGGGTGAGATATTCTCTTACGTGGTGGAAGTCAAAGAAGGCGCGGTCAAAGAAGATGGCACACCCTACACCTCGATGGATTTACTCACCGTGCAGGATTGGATCATCGTACCGCAGCTTAGAAACTTAAAAGGCGTGGTCGAGGTTAATTCCATCGGCGGCTATGAAAAACAATTCCACGTCATGCCTTATCCGGAGCGTTTGCTTGCTTATGAACTGACAGTGCGCGATGTGACCGAAGCGCTGGAGAATAATAATGATAATGTGGGCGCAGGCTATATCGAAAAAAGTGGCGAGCAATATCTGATTCGCATTCCTGGTCAGGTCAAAGATATTGATGACATTGAGCATATTATTGTCGCCAAACGTGATGAACTGACCATCCGTATTGGTGATATTGCCGATGTCAAACTTGGCGCACCGCTTCGCACCGGTGCTGCGACCATGAATGATCAGGAAATTGTGCTTGGTACCGCCATGATGTTGATGGGTGAAAACAGCCGTGACGTAGCGCAGCGTGTGGCAAGTAAGCTGGATATTATTAACGATAGTCTGCCCGAAGGTATTGTGGCTCGCGCTGTCTATGACCGCACCGCATTGGTGGATCGTACCATCTGGACAGTGGAAAAAAACCTGCTCGAAGGCGCATTGTTGGTGATCGTGATTCTGTTTTTGCTACTCGGTAATATCCGTGCTGCTCTGATTACCGCCATCGTGATTCCTATTTCCATGCTCATGACTATCACCGGCATGGTCGAGCGCGGCGTATCGGGGAACCTCATGAGCCTTGGTGCATTGGATTTTGGGCTGATCGTTGATGGCGCAGTGATCATCATAGAAAACTGCATAAGGCGTTTTGGTATGGCGCAGCACCAGCTGGGCAGGTTACTCACTAAAGAGGAACGTTTTAAGCTCACCGCCGAGGCCACCGCCGAAGTGATTCAACCAAGTATTTTCGGGGTGATCATCATCACCGTGGTGTATTTACCCATCTTTGCCTTAACCGGCATTGAAGGCAAAATGTTCCACCCGATGGCCTTTACCGTGGTGACCGCTTTGCTCTCTGCGTTGGTATTGTCTATCACTTTTGTGCCAGCAGCCGTGGCCCTGTTTGTCACCGGCAAGGTGGAGGAAAAGGAAAGCGCCATCATCCGCAAATCCAAGCAGTGGTATGAGCCGATGCTAAAATGGAGCCTTGTGCATCCCAAACAGATTATTATCGGTGCCACTGCCTTGGTGCTGCTAAGTTTGGTGGTAGGTTCGCGTATGGGATCGGAATTTATCCCTAACCTGGATGAAGGCGACATTATGGTGCAGGCATTACGCATTCCAAGCACGTCCTTAAGTCAATCGGTAGAAATGCAAATCGAGGTGGAAAAGCACATCCGTCAATTCCCGGAAGTCAAAGAAGTGTTTGCCAAGATTGGTACGCCGGAAGTGGCCACCGACCCGATGCCGCCTAATATTGCCGATACATTTGTGATGCTCAAACCTCACGATGAATGGCCGGATAGCAGCAAAAGCAAAGCCGAGCTAGTCGAGGAGATTGAAGCTGTCTTGAAGAAAGTGCCGGGGAATAATTATGAATTTACCCAGCCGATTCAAATGCGGTTTAACGAAATGATCTCCGGCGTGCGAAGTGATTTAGCCATAAAACTCTATGGTGATGATTTAGATCAGTTGCTCGCATCCGCACAAGATATTGGCACTGCTTTACAAGCCGTAGAAGGTGCTGCCGATGTGAAGGTGGAGCAAGTTACCGGCCTGCCAGTGCTTTCCGTATTGCCGGATCGCGCCGCACTTGATCTGTATGGCCTTAACATTGCTGATGTACAGGAAGTAGTACAGGTGGCGATGGGCGGTAAAGAAGCCGGTCAGGTCTTTGAAGGTGACAGGCGTTTTGATTTGGTCGTGCGCCTGCCGGAGCATCTGCGTACCGACATTAAAACCTTGGAACGTCTGCCCATACCGCTTGCCTATGCCGAGCAGGAAGGCGCGGATATGCGCCCGGATTATGTGCCTTTGGAAGAGGTTGCCAATATCAGCATCATCTATGGCCCGAACCAAATCAGCCGTGAGAATGGCAAGCGCCGCGTGGTGGTTACATCCAATGTGCGAGGCCGCGATTTGGGTGGATTTGTAGAAGAAGTGCAGCAAACCATCAGGCAAAAAGTCGATCTGCCTGCCGGATATTGGGTGGATTATGGCGGCACATTTGAGCAGCTCATCTCTGCCAAAGAACGCCTGACTATCGTGGTGCCAGTGGCATTGCTGCTGATTTTCGGCTTGCTCTTTATGGCGTTTGGATCAGGTCGCGCTGCCTTGCTGATCTTCTCCGGCGTACCATTGGCTCTAACAGGAGGGATTGCTGCATTGTGGCTACGTGACATCCCACTCTCAATTTCCGCAGGGGTTGGGTTTATTGCGCTGTCAGGGGTGGCAGTACTAAACGGCGTGGTGATGGTGTCGTTTATCCGTAATCTGCGTGATCAGGGTATGAAGCTGGATGAAGCCATTATCGAAGGTGCTTTGACGCGCCTACGACCCATATTAATGACCGCATTGGTTGCCAGCCT
>DDZS01000032.1:34364-34497 GCA_002346425.1 Alphaproteobacteria bacterium UBA3002 | reverse complement strand
GCCTTGGGTGAAAACTTCATTGGCGCCCGGCTCGAAAGTCGTGACCGAATATCTGAAAAAATCTGATTTGCAAAAAGATTTGGATGCCATGGGCTTTAACCTTGTTGGCTATGGCTGCACAACCTGTATCGGT
>DDZS01000032.1:33866-34067 GCA_002346425.1 Alphaproteobacteria bacterium UBA3002 | reverse complement strand
TATGGCTGCACAACCTGTATCGGTAATTCTGGCCCCTTAAAACCAGAGATCGAAAAAGCGATAAAAGACAATGACTTTACAGTCACTTCAGTGCTGTCGGGTAACCGGAACTTTGAAGGTCGTGTGCATCAGTTAGTGAAAGCAAATTATCTTGCCTCCCCGCCATTGGTGGTAGCCTATGCGTTAGCAGGCTCAATGAAT
>DDZS01000032.1:33074-33563 GCA_002346425.1 Alphaproteobacteria bacterium UBA3002 | reverse complement strand
TATGCGTTAGCAGGCTCAATGAATATCGACATTACAACCGAAGCACTAGGTGAAGATTCGCAGGGTAAACCGGTGTATTTAAAGGATATCTGGCCAACGGCTAAAGAAGTGGCTGACGTAGTAGAATCTTGCGTAACCCGCGAAATGTTTGCGGAGAAATACGCTGACGTGTTTAGCGGTGAACCAAGCTGGCAAGCGATTCAAACTTCCGAAGGGCAAACTTATGGGTGGGATGATGATTCGACTTACGTGCAAAATCCTCCCTATTTTGAAGGGATGCAGCGCGAAGCGAGTGAAGGTAATATCAACGACATCGAGAATGCAAATATTCTCGCTTTGTTAGGTGATTCGATCACGACCGATCATATTTCGCCCGCAGGGAATATCGCTGGCAACTCCCCCGCGGCCAGTTATTTGAAAGATCATAAAGTGGTGCAAGCCGACTTCAACTCTTACGGGTCTCGGCGTGGGAATCATGAAGTGATGATG
>DDZS01000032.1:799-32773 GCA_002346425.1 Alphaproteobacteria bacterium UBA3002 | reverse complement strand
AGTGATGATGCGCGGTACCTTTGCTAATATTCGCATTAAAAATGAAATGGTTCCAGGCACTGAAGGCGGATATACCATGTATGTGCCATCTGGCGAGACGATGAGCATATACGATGCCGCGATGAAGTATCAGGAAACAGACACGCCATTGGTGGTGGTTGCTGGTAAAGAATACGGTACCGGCTCATCGCGTGATTGGGCGGCGAAAGGCACCCGATTGCTCGGCGTTCACGCTGTGATCGCTGAAAGCTTTGAGCGCATTCACCGTTCGAATCTCGTTGGCATGGGGGTAATCCCGATGACCTTTGAAGATGGCGTCACGCGTCAGTCGCTCAACCTAACGGGTAAAGAAAAAATCGCCATCAAAGGCTTGAGCGATAATCTGAAACCGCGGAAGAAACTCACAGGCGTGGTCACCTATGAAGATGGCTCTAGCAAGGAGTTTCCGCTGCTGTGCCGTATCGATACGGAAGATGAATTGTCATACATTAAGCATGATGGTATCTTACAATATGTGATCAGGAGTTTGCTGGCGGCGTAAGATCGCCAGTAACAGGTGGAGAGTGAATGGCCGAAGACGATAAGTATAATCCGGATAATATCGCCCGTATTATCATGTTGGTATACGGGAAACTGGAAGATGGGAATCCGTTCTGGTGTTATTGTGCCGTAAAGCCAGGCATGTTCGACCAGTTCAAAGCCGACGAAGCTGCGGGTAAATTGGATCTATACCATTTCGAGCCTTATGGCGAAGTCGTCGTCTCTGGTGAAGGTGAGACTCCACCGAACGAAGTAACGGCGAAAGTAGCGGAAATGTATAATACGGATGCGTCCAAATTCTTCCAGCCGATCGATCCGCAAAAAGAGATTGCCGAGCGCATTGAGCAATTGAAGTCGCAGGACACAGAGAAACAGGAATAGCCCCTTCTCCGCCGCCGTTATCCACAGTTTTTGTGACGATGCTGTCACGTAAGCTTCATTGAACTGTCACACAAAAACCTTATCCAGCTTGCTATACTGTCTACAAGTTAGGAGACTATTATGGCTGAAGAGCACGGAAAAGGAATCACTTGGGGCGGCGTCCTCAAAGGCGTTGTGAAGATCGCGGCAGTAATCGCGGTCGGTGTCGGGATTGCTTATGGTGCCGGGGCGCTCTATCCGGATACCGTGGGTTCATGGATTGGCGACGTAAATGCAGAAAATACCGGGGTTGCTAAAACACTGACCGTGGTCAGTTCGAGTATAGCCGGGGTATTTACCGCAACCCAAGCTTTTGCAGAATCCGCATTCAATCAAATCGCTTCATATGCTGATAGTTGGGTTGGCAACGGGGTCGATGCTGGTCAAGTACAAGATGTGGCAAGCAGTCTGAGCGCCGATAACTGGGTATACTCAGACGGTCCATTAACGGCATTTACCGAACAAGCGGAAAAACTAGCCGTGAATTCAAACTATATTCTTCAAAGTAATGCACATGCCGCAGGCGTGCCGGTGGAGCTCTCATCGGGGCTACAAACCATTTTGGAAGAATCTAAATCTTTACAAGACAAACTCAGCTCTCTGGATATGGATGCACTAAAACATGATGAAGCCGCGCTAAAAGCGACCGCGGAATTCGTAACGGAGAAACAGCAAGAAATTCAACATAATCTCACGCATCTGATGGATGAGCATCGCGGTATTCTAGGTAATGTCGCGAGTTACAATGGAGAGATTGATCCAAATACGGCCGATCAATACGCGAATCAACGTCTTGGTGTGGTCAGCAATCAGATTAAAGATTTAACGGCGCAGTTTGATAAAGCCAGCCCGGGGCTGACGCAATTATCTGAGCATTTAAACGAATTAGCATCGCGCGTTGACTTGATCGATCGTAATGAAGCCATTTCCACCGGTCTTAAAGCTGCTGGTGCAACGGCAGTGGCAGGCGGAATCGCTGGTTATGGCATTGGTCGCCGCGGTGGATATAATGACGGTCAGGAAGCGGGTTACGCGCAAGGCACAGATGATATGGGCCGCCAGGCTGGCTTCGTATCACGCGTTCAATCGCAAAATGCGTTTTTAGCGGGCGTGCAGGAAGGTCAACGCAGCTTTGCTGAAGCGATTCGTCAACAGCAAGAGCAGGCTGCGAAACAAGGCCGTAGTCGCGGTGGAAAAACAGAACAACCCACAGGCGCGGAGGCATAAATCATGGCAGGACCAATTCAATGGGGGAAAGACGCGCTCGGTTTCACTTTAGGAGTGGCGCTGGTCACTGGCGTGACTGCGGTTGCAGTGGGCTTCGGCTTAGAAATCGCCGATATGATTGATAAAGAAGAAGGTGCATTTGCTGATAAGGCCATACTTGGTGATGGCGGCGCGGTTGACGAAGTGTCTACAAGCGTTTCGGATAGCATATCCGACGCCGGGAAAAGCTTAGGCGAATGGATTGAAACCCATCCCGATAATGCTATCGCAAATATATTGCAGGGTGTGTCTCAGGCAGCAAGCTGGACATGGAATTTACTGACTGACAATGCTATTACCAATGGCATCGGCGAGTATTTTGCCAAAGATGGCACATGGGGCAATACGGTGTTGGATAAAGTCGAAACCGAATATGGAATTGCGAAGGAAGATCCGCTGGGCGCGGCTGTGGTCGCGGGTGCCGGTGCTGGTCTGGCCGAAGCAGGACGCCGTACCGCTGCGCCGGAACGTGTCGCCTCTGGGGCTGCAAGTGTCGTGCGAGGAACAGCCGATGCCACACGCAATGTGGCTTCCCGCGGCAAATCTTATGCTGATTCAGCATTGAAATCTCGGTTAGATGCTGCTCGCGCGCAGCACGGCAAAGGCTAATTACATCTCCGTATAGATCGGTCCGCCGCCACCTTCGGGCGGCACCCATTGAATGTTTTGCGCCGGATCTTTAATGTCGCAGGTTTTGCAATGCACGCAATTCTGCGCATTAATGTGCAGGCGTTTGCCCCCTGCTCCATCTTCAAGATATTCATAGACGCCTGCCGGACAATAGCGTGCTTCCGGCCCAGCATAGACCGGCCAATTGACATCCTGCGGCGTTTCCGGGTTTTGTAGCACCAAATGTACTGGCTGGTTTTCCTCATGATTGGTATTGGAAAGATAGACCGAACTGGTGCGGTCGAAGCTAATCTTGCCGTCAGGGGCTGGATACGCAATCGGGTTCGCTTTATTCGCAGGCGTTAACGCGGAATAGTCGGCATGATTTTTAAAGGTCCAAGGCGCTTTGCCGAGCAAAACAAATGTATCCAACGCGCTATAGGCTAGCCCCGCCCATAGCCCCTTATGAAAGCTTGGGCGAATATTGCGCACGGCTTTCAACTCGCGCCAGACCCAAGAATCTTCAATAGCGGATTCATAGCCAGCAAGCGTTTGCCCTTCTTCCGCAATGGTTTTAAATGCGGCCTCTGCGGCAAGCATGCCCGATTTCATCGCGGTATGCGTCCCTTTGATCTTGGGAACATTGAGAAACCCTGCCGCACAGCCAATCAATGACCCGCCGGGCATCGTGAGTTTGGGAATGGATTGATACCCCCCTTCATTCAAGGCACGCGCGCCATATTGCAGGCGAGTCGCATTTTCCAATAGTGGGCGAATGCTGGGATGATGTTTGAAACGCTGAAATTCCATATAGGGATCAAGATACGGGTTAGCGTAATCCAGTCCGACCACAAAGCCGATGGCTAGCTTATTCTCACTCATGTGATAGATGAAAGAGCCACCATAAGTATCTGATTGTAATGGCCATCCTACGGTGTGAATGACCTCACCCGGCTTAGATAACTCCGCAGGGATTTCCCACACTTCCTTAATGCCGATACCATAAGTTTGCGGGTCGCAGTCCTTACGTAGATCGAACGCGCTCATCAGTTGTTTGGATAGGGAGCCGCGACAGCCCTCAGCAAAGAGAGTGTGTTTCGCGCGGATTTCCATCGGAGGTTGGTGGCCGTCTTTAGGCTTTCCCTCTTTATCCAGCCCCATTGCACCGGTACGGACACCCTTAATCACGCCATCTTCGATTATCGTTTCTGCGGCAGCGAAACCAGGAAAAATTTGCACGCCCATCGCTTCCGCCTGTTCACCGAGCCAACGGCAGAACTGGCTTAGAGAAATAATGTAATTGCCATGATTCTTCATCTGCGGCGGTGTGGGGAGCGTATGGCTTTTGTGTTCGGTCAGGAAACGGAAGCTATCTTTGGTCGCAGGCGTATTCAGCGGCGCCCCCTTCTCTTCCCAATCAGGAATCAATTCATTCAACGCGCGTGGTTCTAATACACAGCCGGAAAGAATATGCGCGCCAACTTCGACGCCTTTTTCTAACACCATCACATTGGGCGCTGCTGCCCCCGCTTCCTCGGCGCATTGCATCAGGCGAATCGCTGCCGACAGCCCAGCTGGGCCGGCACCGATAATGGCCACGTCACATTCGATGGTTTCGGTCATGGATTCTCCCTGTCATAGTATTTATGCCGCAAAGAAGCTGGAAGCTGCTTCGCATCTTAAATATCAGGGTACCAGAAATTGATGTAGGGGAAAAGCGTCAGCCGACGCGTACACCTGCGCCTGTGGCAACTTTGGCCGCTTGCAGCGCTGCATTAGACACATTGTCTTGTGCTGGTGTGACTTCGGTATTAGCTGCACGCGTTTGATTTACGGCGTCTACCATCAATGCAGTGGAGACGAGTTTATCTAATGCCGCTTGTTGGGCTGGCGTGCCGGAAAACGATCCTGCGTCATGCGCAATATCATTGATATGTGGTTGATTAATTGGCATAAATACCCCGTTCCATTTGTCGTTGCATGGTATCGACTTCGCTTAAGAAATCGAGCGCTCGCCGTTGCGCTTGCAGGGTAGGAATATGGCCTGCGACCAGATCGCGAATGAATTTAATGCCTTTATATTTTACGCCGCACGATGCCAACAGACCTTTCGTATTGGTCATACGCGAATCTGCCAATAAAGCATTCGCATATTCCATATCGTCAAAACGGCGTAGCGCATCGCTAAGCTCATTGACCGCCTTGGCTGCAACATCGGGGTGATAGGCGTAACTCATAGCAGTTTCATTTCTCCTTAACTTTACTATAACAAATTGCTATGTCGAGTAATGTGAAAGTTTCGTGACAATGTTATCAAGAAGCCATTAAACTCGTTAAATTATGTTAAGCAATTCGCATGCCAGCCTGCTCTGGCTCTATGATATGGGCGTCGATGAATTGATTGCAAGTGAAGCAATCGATCACCGTGGATATGTGGCTGAATCCACTGCAAAATCGGCTGCCGAGCGGGTGCTGCCGCTTCGGCAAGCAGCCCCTTCGCAACCGCCCCCTTCCCCCGCCGCTTCGGCTTCGGGCGCGGTAGCCGATGCAGAAGCGCTGGCATTGGGTGCGCAAACGATTGCGGAGTTACGCGAAGCGGTCGAGAATTTTGATGGCTGTAGTTTGAAGCAACAGGCGCAGCATACCGTTTTCGCCGATGGCCGCGAAGATAGCGACGTCATGATTATCGGCGAAGCGCCGGGGGCAGAAGAAGATGCGCAAGGTATTCCATTTTGCGGCGCGAGTGGAAAATTACTCGAAAAAATGCTGGGCAGTATCGGCCTCTCGCGGCAAGAAAACTGCTATATCACGAACACATTATATTGGCGTCCGCCCGCTAATCGGGCGCCAACGCCTGATGAGTTGGCAATGTGCGCGCCATTTGTAAAAGCGCATATCGCCTTATTTAAACCGAAAATTTTGATTCTGGTCGGCGGTTCGGCGACACAACAATTACTGGCAACCACCACCGGCGTCACCCGGTTACGTGGGAAAGAGCATTTTTACCATGATGCGATCAATGGAGTAAATATTCCCGCCCGGGTACTATTTCACCCCTCCTATTTACTACGTCAGCCGATCCACAAACGCTTAGCATGGCAGGATTTGCAAGCCATACGTGCCCTGCTTACCCACTCGACATAGCCGCCAGATTTGCATTTTTAAATCACTTCGACTATATGCTTCCTGAAAGTATAAAAATTGTATTCGGTAGGCGCATGAGAAAGATCAATATGCAAGCAATCGCCGCCTATATGGTGGTCATTGGATTGCTAGTTAGTAGTCTGTATGCATCGCTGCGTTGGAACGACGCAGTCGCAAGCTATGAGACGATCAGTTCGCACGATATTCGGCAAGATAACCTGGCTGCTCAAATCTTCGATCTGCAGCATCGTAAGCAATGGGCACGTGCGGATGAATCACTGTCACAGCTTGACGATGCGCATCCGTTAAAAGCCTACGCGCTGGCGCAACGCCTAATGGATTCGGATTATTCTGCCACCCCGGAAGAGCGTCACGCATGGATGGTGAAGTATAAAATGCTACCCGTCGCCAAAATGCTGAATGACCCTGTGCAACGTACGACGCCGATCAAGCCGTCAGATATATTATTTAATGCCGCACGACCCACAGGTTGGACTGCGGCTATTCAGCTATTTAATAACAAACAATATGCATTGGCATTGAGTGGGTTTAAGGCAATTGCCGAGCGTAGCCGCACCCCCGTATGGTATAAAAGTGCGGCGCTTTTCTGGCAGGCGCGCGCGGCCGATGCCATTGGCGAGCCTAGCGAGGCGCTGTACCGTGCAGCCGCAAAGCATGGCCACACATTATATGGCATTCTCGCCCAGCAACATCTGAAAGAGCAAACCGTTGCTCAGGCTCAGGCGCAACCCCCTCTAACAGATGCAGAGTATCAGCAGCTATTATCACGCGTTATTCTGCTGAAGAAATTTAATGAGCTGGAATTGCTTGAGCACGAGGTCGATAGCTCAATGCCACGGTTGACAGATGATCAGGTGAATGTGCTGTTCGATGTTGCCGCGGAATATAATATCGACGTCGATACGATTCTTAGCAGCCGTTATCGCCATACGGTCAGCGGCTACAACGTGCCGGAATGGTTCCCGATGGATGCGGTACGCATGGACAAAGCCTTGATTCTTGGCGTGGTGCGTCAGGAGTCGAAGTTTAACCCGAATGCCCGCAACGCTAGTTCCGGCGCGACCGGGCTGATGCAATTATTGCCGCAAACAGCGCGCTATGTGGTCAATCGTTATCAGTTAAACGAAGTGCAGGTTGCATCTCTGGCGCCCCTGCCCATTTCTCCGGTCACCGTAAGCCGTATTCGCGAGCCAAAAGCGAATATCATTTTAGGGCAGCATTATCTGTCTTATCTGGCGCAGAAATCTTACATTAATTATAGTCTGATTCATACGTTGGCCGCCTATAACGCCGGACCGGCGAATTTGATCAAATGGCAATCGCGCTTTGCGAATATCAGCGATCCGCTACTCTTTATGGAAATGATTCCATACCGGGAAACGCGGCAATATGTCATTCAGGTGCTCGCCAATCAGATGGTTTATCAACGGATGGAAGGCGGGAACTCTACGACGGCCGCATCCTTGCTTAACGGCCAATGGCCACAGGTGAAGCCGCTATAAACCCATGTTATTGGAAAATGTCGACGCCCAGTTTACCATTCCTTTTTGCGGGATCGATGAAGCTGGGCGCGGACCTTGGGCCGGACCAGTGGTTGCGGCAGCGGTATGCCTGACCCCTGATTTTTCCGGCTATCATGAACTCAACGATTCCAAAAAACTAAAAAAGCAGCATCGTGAAAATCTAAGCGAAGCGCTGATGCAGGAAACGCATTATGGCATCGGCGTCGTCACAGCACAGGAAATAGACACCCATAATATCCTGCAAGCCAGTTTATTGGCGATGCAACGTGCGCATAGCGCCATCTGCGTGACAGCGCCCGTGCAATTGGCATTGGTCGATGGGAATCGGCCGCCGATACTTTCTTGCGGCGTGCAAACATTTGTGCAGGGCGATTGCCGTTCGGCCAGTATTGCCGCGGCTTCTATTCTAGCGAAGGTCACACGCGATCGTATGATGGTTGAGCTGGATACCGCGCATCCGGGTTACGCTTTTGCCGCGCATAAGGGCTATGGCACCAAACAGCATCAACTAGCGTTGCAGCAGTTGGGCCCATGCCCGGAACATCGCCGAAGCTTCAAACCCATTCAGAAATTATTGGAAAATCTATGAGCCAGCGACGCTATAAGCGCGAGCGGAGTCTCTATGATCTGGTAAAGCCCGCGTTGAAGACGTCGGAACAAAAACGCGGTTTCGGATCGGATGCGATTTTGCGAAACTGGCCGCAGATTGTCGGTGAAGAATTGGCCGCAATGTGTGTGCCGCAAAAGATCAGCGGCCAGATGCAGCGGCGTAGCCTTACCGTTTGGTGCGATCCCGCCTTTGCCACGCAGCTGCATTATCAGTCCGAGATGATTCTGGAAAAGATCACGACCTATGTAGGATATCGCGCGGTCGATCAGTTGATTATCCGTCAGCACGTACTGCCTGAAAAGGAGCCGCCATTGCCCCCATTACCGCCGTTATCAGCCGAGCAAGAGGCGGAGATCACTGCGCTGACTGCACAGGTTGAAGATGCCGAATTAAAAGAGCGGCTGGCCAGCGTCGCGCGTTTGCGCCAGCAGTTATTCCACGAGCAGTTTTAAAATATTGCCTGACATCCGGTTGGTTTGTGACAAGGTCGCGATGCTCGCTTGTCGCTGCACTTCGAGCAGTGAACGTTCGGTCGCATTGGCGGCGATATCGGTGTCGATCAGATTCGCGCGCGCAGCTTCCTGATTCTGTATGGCTGATTCGATATTCGCGCCTGCAAAATCCAGCGCTTGTTGGAAAGCGCCCACATTGGCGCGCTCAGCGCTTAATAGATCACGCGCACCGCTTAGCGCATCAAGCGCCGCGCCGGCATTTTCTGCGCTTAGCAGATCAAGCGACTGTTCACCAAATAAGCGGTTGGACTGGGTGTCTTCTATCAATAATGCGACGGAATCCGTAGCATTTTCACCGATCTGAAAACTCGCTCCCGCTTCTGCCAACGAGCCGTCGAGCAAATTGGTTCCGTTGAAATTAGTCTGTGTCGCCAAACGATCCGACTCTTCGACTAACGCCTGAAATTCGCGATTCAGCGCTTCACGATCGGCGCTACTCAATGTGCCGGAATTGGCTTGCGTGGCGAGCGCTGTCAGGCGGTCATTGATCGCCTGCTGCTGACCTAATGCACCATCGGCCACTCCTAAAAAACTCGAAGCTTGTGAAATATTGTCCGATGCAGCTCGCAACGTGGTTACTTGGGACGAAAGGCTGGTCGCGATGGAAAGTGACGCGATATCTTCCAATGCACGATTAATGCGATTACCGCTGGCCGCCTGAGTCAGTTTTGCCGATAATTGCGAGGTTTGATTGCGCATTGATGCGGCGATCACGCCCGCACCTGCAGAACTGCTGAGTGAATTTACCATGTCTAGCTCCTTGTTGGTTTATCTTATGCAAACCATTTATTAGCGTCAGCATAGCAGAAAGTTCTTAAAAAAGCATTAAGATTGACTGGATTATCCCAACACCATTCTTAGGCATTGACTGACCGCCATTTTCCCGCTCAATAGCCCTATGCTCAATCCGTTTATCAATTTCTTCTATACGCTGCTGGATTTCTATAGTTTGGCGCTGATTATCTATGTGGTGATCAGCCTGCTCTACTCGTTTGATATCATCAATCGCTACAACCAGTTTGTGAGCAAAATCTATAGCATGTTAGGAAAAATTATTGAGCCGGTGCTTAGCCGAATCCGGCGCTATTTGCCGAATCTCGGCGGGGTTGATTTGTCGCCTTTGATCCTCTTCCTGCTCATCCGACTGGTGCAGGATATGATGGTGAGCTATCTCTATAATTTATAGCAGATTATTTAAATACCACGGTTTTATTGCCGTTTAGTAAAACGCGATGCTCGCAATGGTATTTCACCGCGCGTGCCAGAACGACAGATTCGATATCCCGTCCGATTGAAACCAATTCGTCGGGCGTTTGCGCGTGATCCACACGGGTCACTTCCTGCTCGATAATCGGGCCTTCATCCAGATCGTCAGTCACATAATGGGCGGTAGCACCGATTAGTTTAACCCCCCGCGCATGCGCCTGATGATAAGGTTTGGCACCTTTGAAACCCGGCAAGAAGGAATGGTGGATATTAATGGCTTTGCCCGACAGTTTTGCGGAGAGGCCGGGACTTAAAATCTGCATATACCGCGCCAGCACGACCAGATCGGCCTCGCAGTGTTGGAACAATTCCCATACTTGGGTTTCCTGTTCCATTTTTGTTTGTTTGGTAATGGGTAAATAATGGAATGGCAGGCCATGCCATTCGACAATTTCGCGTAAATCCTCATGGTTGGAGATCACCGCAGGAATGTCGACCGGCAGGCTACCGGTACTGTAACGATGCAATAAATCATTCAGGCAATGCCCGGCTTTGGAGACCATCAGGATCAGGCGCTGCTTACGATTTGCGCGGCGTAATTGCCACGTCATTTGAAAGCGGTCGGCGACCTCGCTTTGAAAGGCGGTTTCTACGGCTTCTTTTTCCGGCGGGTTTTCACCGGCCAGCCAATCCATCCGCAAGAAAAAGCGCTTGCTCTCCGGGTCGCCATATTGCGTCAATTCATTGATAAAGCCGCCTTTTCCGGCGACAAAGCCCGCTACCGAGGCCACGATATTGGCTGCGTCCGGGCAAGAGATGGTCAGGATATAATGCTCGCTCATGCGCCGGTTCTAGCGGGGGATAAGGGCGTTGGCAAAGGCTTTTACGTCAGAATGGCTTTCTCGACCATGGGGAGTGACTGAATCTGCGCCAGTGTATGCGGATCGACGGCAAATCGCTGCGGCAGCTTCATTTCCACCATATAATCGGCCGCTTTCACCCATAATTCCACACTGCTTGCGTTAGGCTTGGGATCTCCGAGTAAGCTTTGCAACTCTGCCAAGTCTTTACAATGCGATAAGGTGAGCCGCAGCGCGCTTTGCCGTCGATTCTGTGTCCAATTATCCAGCGATTCGATGCTTTTGGCAATTAGGCGACTTCCGCCTTCGTCTTTCTTGCCCTCACCGCGCACTAGCACCATCGTGCCGTTTTCCAGCAAATCGCTACTACGCGCCAGAAGCTCTTCATCAAATACCGAGCATTCTGCCCACCCGGTGACATCCGATAATTGCACAAAAGCGAATTTGCCTTTGGGGGAAAGCTTCACTTTTTTACCCGTGACGATGCCAGCAAAGGAAATGCCGCCATAGGTGGCGCCGAGGCGGGATTCGATTTCACCGAGCGGCGCAATCCCCGCTTGCTCCAATAGTGGTGCGTAAGCGCTTAACGGATGGTCAGACAAATAAAAGCCAATCGCCTCATATTCTTTTTGCAAGCGATCGATGGTATGCCAGTCCGCGGTGGGCCGCAGCGGAATAGCGGGCGCTGCTGTCGCGTCCATCGCGCCAAAAAGAGAGTTTTGATTGCTATCCCGCTCGCGCGAGGCATTGCTGTTTTCTGCGAGAAGAATGTCGGTCGATTCGAATAATTGTTTGCGGTTACTGTTCAGGCTGTCAAAGGCACCCGCGGCAATGAGATGCTCCAACTGGCGGCGATTCATGCTGCCTGCATCGACGCGTTTCACGAAGTCTCCCATATCGGAAAAGGCGCCATTTTTCTCGCGCTCATCAACGATGACCTGCATCGCCTGTTCGCCGACATTTTTAATAGCAGCTAAGGCGTAGCGTATGGACCCACTCTCCACGGCAAAATGGGGATAGGAGTGATTCACATCCGGCGGCAAGACTTCAATGCCGAATTTCTGCGCTTCTTGTTTAAAGATGCTGAGCTTATCGGTCGAATGCATCTCGTAATTCATGGAAGCTGCAATGAATTCTACCGGGTAATTGGCCTTTAGATATGCCGTTTGATAGGCGATTAGCGCGTATGCCGCCGCGTGCGACTTGTTAAAGCCATAGCCCGCGAACTTGGCCACGAGATCGAAAATTTCGCCGGACTGTTTCGTGGAGACCTTGTTTGCAGTCGCGCCTTTGGTGAAAATTTCACGCTGGGCGTCCATCTCCGCTTTGATCTTTTTCCCCATCGCCCGGCGCAGCAAATCTGCGCCGCCCAGCGTATAACCGCCCATCACCTGGGCAATTTTCTGCACCTGCTCCTGATAAATGATCACGCCATGCGTTTCACGCAGCACCTCGGTCAACATGGGGTGCAAATAATCCGGTTCCTTGCGCCCATGCTTACAGTCGATATAGGTCGGAATATTGTCCATCGGCCCCGGTCGGTAGAGCGCGCCGAGTGCGATCAGGTCTTCAAAACGGTCGGGTTTTAGCTTGCGCAGCGCATCCTGCATACCGGCGGATTCAAACTGGAAGACGCCAATCGTATTGCCTGCGGAAAGCAATTCATAGGCTTTCGGATCGCCTTCGGGGAGTTGCGACAAATCAACCTCGATGCCGCGGTCTTTCAGGAAGTTCACGGTTTGCTGCAATACGGTCAGCGTTTTTAAGCCAAGAAAGTCGAATTTTACCAGGCCGGCCATTTCGGCATATTTCATGGAATATTGCGTAACCGGCATTTCGGACTTCGGATCGCGATAGACCGGGACCAATTCGTCCAGTTGCCGGTCTGCAATCACCACGCCTGCCGCATGTGTCGATGCATGGCGGTATAATCCTTCCAGCTTTAGCGCGATCTTGATAAGTTGTTCGACCGCCTCTTCCGATTTCATCTGGCGACGTAATTCCGGCTCCAGATCCAATGCCTCTTCCAAGGTACAGGGATTGGCTGGATTATTCGGGACCAGTTTACAGATTTTATCGACCTGACCATACGGCATTTGCAGCACGCGACCGACATCGCGCAACACGGCACGCGCCTGTAATTTACCAAAAGTGATGATCTGCGCGACTTTGTCGAAACCATATTTCTTCTGCACATAGCTGATCACTTCGTCGCGACGTTCCTGACAAAAGTCGATATCGAAGTCAGGCATGGAGACACGTTCGGGGTTGAGGAAACGCTCAAAAATCAGTCCATACCGCAAGGGGTCCAGGTCGGTAATCAATAACGACCAGGCCACGACCGATCCGGCACCCGAACCACGACCCGGGCCTACTGGAATGCCCTGCTCTTTCGCCCAGGTAATGAAATCCGATACGATCAGGAAGTAGCCCGGAAATTTCATGGTGATGATCACGTCCAGCTCATAAGCGAGTCGATCACGATAGGGTTTGGCAACGGCTTCGCGCGCAGCCTCGTCCATATTATCGGTATAGACATGCGCTTTCAATCGCGCTTCTAAACCGTCTTGTGCGTGTTTGGTCAACGCTTCGGTCTCATTCAGCGCGTGACCTTCGGCGTCTTCTTCATGAAAGCTAGGCAGAATCGGTGCGCGGGCGGGCGACATGATGGCGCAACGCTTTGCGATATGTAAGCTATTCTCGATCGCTTCGGGAATGTCGCTGAAAAGGGCCTGCATTTCCTGCGGGGTTTTCAAATAATGCTGCGGGTTGACGCGTGGGCGATCTACTTCCGAGACATAACGGCCTTCCGCGACGCAAAGCAGCGCATCATGGGCTTCATACATTTCCTTATTCTCGAAAAAGACATGATTGGTCGCTACTAATGGTATGTTCTTCCGTACTGCCAGATCAACAAGCCCCGGCTCAATGCGCTTCTCGGATTCCAATCCATGGCGCATCAGTTCTAAATAAAAACGGTCCCCAAAAGCGCGATGCAGAAAATCGCACAGGGCATCGGCATGTTGCATTTGCCCGTTTGCCAGCGCGCGGCCAATCCCCCCGAATGGCCCGCCAGCCAAAGCTATAACGCCGTCAGCATGTGCTTCAACATCGGCATAGGATAAGACCGGAGCCAGATCGTCAACCGGGGCCGTATAGGCTTTGGAAGAGAGCGCCAGCAAATTACCATAGCCTGTATGGTCTTTTGCGATCAGCAACAGTTCATCGGTTTGCGATTTATGCTGGAGCGTCGCAGTTTCTCCATAGGGTTTGACAGAAATAGTCGTGCCGATAATCGGCTGCACCCCGGCTTTGCTGGCGGCTTGCGAAAATTCCAGCGAGCCGAACATATTGTCGTAATCGGTAATGGCGACGGCGGGCATGCCGTCGACTTGACAGCGCTTGAGCAATTCGGGGATGCGCATTGCCCCGCGCAGTAACGAATAGGGGCTGCGCACCCGCAAATGAACGAAACTCACCGCACCGTCTCCAGCCGCCCTCCTGTCAGGCGGACATGACGTTGCGCAGAATTGGCCAACTCATCGCTATGCGTGGCCAACAGGACAGAGCAATGTTCTTCTAATACCAGCTCTTTCAGCAAGGCCCAGATGGCGCGGCTTTTTTCTCCATCCAAATTACCGGTCGGTTCATCCGCCAATAACAAAGCCGGGCGGTGAATCAAAGCGCGGACCAGTGCAACCCGCTGCCGCTCACCACCGGAGAGTTCCGAGGGACGGTGATCGATACGATGGCTAAGCCCTACCCGCTCTAATAAATCCACGGCGCGCGCCCGTCCTGCGGTCATGTCGCCGCGTGCGATCATGATGGGCATAAGTACATTTTCTAACACATCGCATTCGGGTAGCAGGTGATGAAACTGAAACACAAAACCCAGCGTATCGCGGCGGATGTTTTGGCGCGCTTTTTCCTGCACCGTCTCTCCAAGCAAGGCAACCTCGCCAGATTGGGGGCGATTCAATAGGCCAGCGATTTGTAACAGCGTCGTTTTCCCTGAGCCGCTCGGCCCGGTGAGCGCCACGATATCGCCGCGCGCAATGTCCAAGTCGACGCCTTGCAATACCTCAACATCGTCATAGGCATGCTGAATGCCTTTTAACGCCAGCACGGTTTCGTTAGATTGATCAACCATAACGCAACGCCTCCGCCGGTTCGATCGACGCCGCGCGCCATGCTGGATAGAGTGTCGCCGCGAAGCTTAACGCCACAGCGAGTGCAACGATAACGATTACTTCAAGTGGATCGGTGCGCGTCGGCAAATGCGACAGGAAATAAATATTTTCTACTAATATTTCTTGGCCCGTAAGCGCTTCGATACCGCGCTGCACCGCTTCCAGATTGGCCGCTAACAAAAGCCCAAGAATGACGCCTAATGCGGTGCCTGCCAGACCTACGGCAGAACCGCACAGATTGAAAATCCGCATGATCTGGCGGCGGCTGGCTCCCATCGTGCGTAGCACCGCGATATCGCTTTGCTTGTCTTGCACCAGTAAGATCAGGCTGGAAATAATGTTAAATGCGGCGACCAGCACAATCAGTGTCAGGATGATTGCCATCACATTGCGCTGAATGTCGAGCGCGTTGAAAATCGTCGCGTTACGCTGCTTCCAGTCTACCACCCGGAAATCCTGCCCAAGCTCTTGTTGCAGATGTGCGGCCACGGCTTCGGCGCGCTCGGGATTGTCCAGCACGACCTCCCATTGACGCACGACTGGCTCGGTCAGGTCACTGGGCTGAAAATACCGCAGCGCTTCGTCGAAAGGCAGTAACATGAGCGACGAATCATACGCATGCATACCCAGCGTGAAGCTCCCATCTATCTGATAGCGTTTCATACGAGGGATGAATCCGGCGATCGTGTGGCGGCCTTGCGGAGTAATCAGCGTTACCGTTCCCCCGCTTTCCGGCAGCCGCAAACGCTGTAATAACCCACTACCCGCCAGCACCTGATGCTGCTCAGTAGATTGTTCGGGCAGATTCTTTTGCAAAATGGGTTTTTCGGCAAAAGCAGCGTCGGGAATACTTAAAATCTGCACGCCGGTTGCTTCGCCACCAGCAGTTGCCATAGCCTGCCCCTCCCATTTGGGAAAAACGGCGCGGGCGTTTTCGCGCTGCTTAATCGTTTCTGCCATCGCAAAGCCCTCTTTCACTGGGAAATAGGGGCCATAAACACTGACATGCCCATCAATACCTATGAACAAGCCGGTCATTTCTTCGCGGATACCATTCATAAGTGAGGTGACCAGGATGAGCGTCGCGACGCCGAGCGTAATGCCGATCACAGAGAACGCAGAGATGACCGAGACAAAGCCTTCGCGGCGCTTGCCTTTCAGATAGCGCCAGGCAAGAAGGGTTTCAAAGCGTGTCATGTATATCCGTTGTGACGATGTGTTCTGGACCTATTCTCAACGAAAAAGATGCTGAAACAAGTTCAGCATGACATTCGTCCACGTCTTTACACTGCCAGCCGCGCTAATGCATCTTCGATGGATAGTTCGTATTTGGCCCCAGTCGCGCGATGCTTCATCTCAACCTTGCCTTCTGCCGCAGTGCGCGGGCCAATCACCACTTGCCATGGAAGGCCGATCAAATCCATCGTCGCGAATTTTTGGCCGCCGCGAGCATCTGTGTCATCGTAGAGAATCGTGAATCCGCGTTTTTCGGCTTCCTTATAGAAAAACTCACACGCTGAATCACATTGTTCATCGCCGACGCGCAAATTCATCAAGCCGACTTTGAATGGCGCCACCGCATCCGGCCAGACAATCCCGGCATCGTCGTGATGCGCTTCGATAATTGCGCCGACCAAGCGTGAGACGCCGATGCCATGACAGCCCATTTGTAGGGGCACTTTGTCGCCTTTTTCGTTTTGGATAACGGCCCCCATAGGCGCGGAATATTTGTCGCCGAGGAAGAAAATATGCCCCACCTCAATACCACGCGCACTGCGCAGCTTGTCGGCGGGCACGGTGCACGTCTCAGGGTTGTGCTGCTCATCCGCCATCGCATAATAGCGGCGAATCGCATCGATATCCGGGTCGTGCTGCTGCACCAATGTTTCTAGTTCATCAGCATAATAAATCTGGCTTTCCCCTGTTTCGGCGATCACCTGAAACTCGTGGCTCAGCTTGCCGCCGATCATGCCGGTATCGGCCGAGAACGGAATCGCTTTTAAGCCCATGCGTTTGAAGATGCGCAAATAGGTCGCGAAAATCTGATTATACAATTCCAGATGACTTTCTTCATCAACAGTGAAGCTATACGCGTCTTTCATGAGGAATTCGCGGCCACGCATGACACCAAAACGGGGGCGGATTTCATCGCGGAATTTCCACTGGATATGGTAAAGCGTCAGCGGCACCTGCTTGTACGAAAACAAATGTTTGCGCGCGATATCGGTGATGACCTCTTCATTGGTCGGTCCGTAGATCATCTGACGATCATGGCGATCGGTCACAATCAGCGTCTCTTTACCATAGTCGCCACGGCCAGATTCCTGCCACAGTTCGGCAGGTTGCATGGTCGGCATTAATAGCTCGACACAGCCCATTTTATCCAGCTCTTCGCGGATAATTCCTTCGATATTGCGCAATACGGCCAAGCCTAGTGGCAGCCAGTTATAAATCCCCGCCTGCAACTGACGGATCATGCCGGCTCGTAACATTAGCCGGTGCGACACAATCTGCGCTTCTGTGGGGTTTTCTTTGATCAGAGGTAAGAAATATCGTGATAATCGCATCTGCCGTATATTTCGTATTTCCTGTAAAGATGCAACAATAACCCACTACAGGGGTACAGACTATCTATTCGCAGCCGGGTTGTTGCGTGGAAAAGATGCCTTTCTGGCTACGGATATCGCCATTTGGGCTCACCTGAAAACGGTCAACTTCAATCTCGGCTTCGGACAAGTTGATATCGCTGCGTGTATTGGGTGCATAATCACGTAAGGGCAATTCGAAATCAATGCCGACATCGCCGAGTTTTTCTGCGGGAATCCCGCTATCGACATTGGCGGGCGGCACTACCCAGCCATCGGTTGTTACACCCCCCTGATAGGCTACGTCCGGAGCGGCGCTGGTTTCTACATCGGCGCAGCTATTACCGACATGATATTGCGCGACGCTTAGCCAGACGAGACTTAAAAGTGATAGGGAATCCATAGCGAGAGTATATCATGTTTGATGAGCTGCGCCAAAATAAACGTCATAAACACCGCGATGCCGGTCGTGATCCAAAGCTTTTGCTTCAAATAAGTGAATTTGGGTGCGCCATGATAAATATGGGCTTCTGCGGTCTCATCCACTTCCGTTTTAAACGGTAGAACGAAAAACAAGATCATCCACCAGCTGACAATAAAGGTGATGCCATATTCAAAGTAACTCATGCTGTGTAAAATGTCACCGAATCGTCATAAATCAAGTCAAATTGGTCACGTATACTAGGAGGGTTATGAACATCCCCTTTGCATTCAACCGAGGCATGCGTTACGGCGCCTTTATCGGCGCCAGTCTTAGCATCGCGACGTTAGCTTTTCCGGGCATTGCAGCGACCGTCGGCTTGCCGGCGCTGGCCTTGGCGATGGAAAGCACTATTGCCGGAGCGGCACCGGTATTGGCCAGCGGATTACTGGCAACGGGATTGAAGTTTATAGCCGCTAATTTGGTGGGGGCCGCACTCGGCGCAGTATCGTTCACGGCCCTGCATATTGTCACAAACACCGTACCCGGATTACGCGATTTTCTGCATGAGCCGGATTACACGCATCGCGAATCCAGTCTGCGTGGGCAATCGAATGAGCATGTGGAATATCTTGAGCCGAGTTTGAAAAAATCACGGTCGTTCGATGATGAACGTTCTCCCTTAGCCGGGGATTATCATATTCAGGTCGTCGAAAACCAAGGGCTCGTCAGCGATTACGAGCAGCAGGTGAACCGCTAAGCCAATTCGTGCAAATGCACGGCGAGCACGGGCTTTTTACCCAATTCTTCACGAATAATCTTACGTAGGACTGAACGGATACGATCGTCGAAGCCTTTGTTGCGCCCGGCTTTCATCAAAGTTTCGGTTTCTTCTTTCACTGCATCCGACAGCGTGTTGATCAATTCCTGATCTTCTTTCGGATCGAGTAACCCCAACCCTGCAATTTGCGGGGCGCTGGCCACTTTGCCTTTTTTATCGATTACAATAGACACCACCAAGGTCCCATCATCGCGAATTTTACGGCGCGTGCTCATCACCGGCGAATTGCTATCAATCAGTGACGTGCCATCCATCGCCAGATAGCCGGACGGCACATGGCCGACCACGCTGGCATCATTCTTATCGAGTTGGATCACCGCGCCGTTGTATGCTTCGACTTGTTTCGGAACTTGCATCTCACGCGCAAAATTCGCGTGCTCATGAATATGGCGATGTTCCCCATGCACTGGCACGGAAATATGCGGCCGCACCAGTTGATACATCCACCGCAGCTCTTCGCGGCAAGGATGGCCGGAAACGTGAATCAGCGCGTCCTTATCGCCAATGATATCTAACCCCTGCTCTACTAACTTATTTTGCAGCCAGTTGATTTTGGTTTCATTGCCTGGAATAACGCGCGACGAGAAAATGACCGTATCGCCCGGCGCTAGCCGAATCGCCGGATGTTCATCGCGCGCGATTTTCGTTAGCGCGGCGCGTGATTCCCCCTGACAACCGGTGCAGATCAGCAACACATTTTCTTTCGGCAGCCCCATGAAATCCCGATCATTCAGGAAGGGCGGAATATCCTGCAGATAGCCGCATTGTTTGGCCGCATCGGTAATCCGCCAGAGGGAACGTCCAGCAAGCGCAATCGAACGCCCAGCCTCCAGCCCAGCATAAATAATGGATTCTAGTCGCGCAATGTTTGAGGCAAAGGTGGTCACCACCACGCGTTTCTCGCAACCCGCAATCACATCTTTTAAATGCCCACGTACATGGCCTTCAGAACCGGATTCGCCTTCGACCATCACATTGGTCGAGTCGCAGACCATGGCGAGAATGCCTTCATCGCCATAGCGCTTCAGCGTATCAGCATCCGATACCTCGCCGACCATGGGCGTTTTATCCATCTTCCAATCACCGGTATGCATTACGGTTCCCGCTTTGGTGCGAATCGCAATCGCATGCATTTCGGGAATTGAATGCGTAAGCGCGACCATTTCCAGCTCAAACGGGCCCAGAGCGATATTCTTGTTCTGCTTTACTTCGTGAATCTTAATCTTGTGGACTAGCCCCTCTTCTTTCAGCTTCGGCTTCAGTACCGCGGCAGTAAAGGGCGTGGCATAAATCGGGCAGCCGATATCTTCCCACAAATAGCCGACCGAACCTAAATGGTCTTCATGCGCATGCGTGAGGATCAGCGCGAGTAAGCTATCTTTAATCTCAGCAATAAAATCGATATTCGGCATGATAATATCGACGCCGGGCAAATAGTCGTCGGCAAAGCCGATCCCGCAATCGATCATGATCCATTTGCCCTCATAGTGATAGAGGTTCAGGTTCATGCCAATCTCGTTCGACCCGCCGAGGGGGACGAACAAAAGCTTATCTTTATATTGTTTAAAATCCATACTCATAAATTCTGATATTCCTTATACAGTAACATAAGTCCGTGAACGGTCAAATCGGGTTCAATGCGGTCGATCAATTGAGTGTCGCGACCAAAGAGTTCTGCTAATCCGCCGGTGGCGATGACGAGGGCCTTGCCCCCTAATTCGTCGCGGATTTGGGAAACGATATTCCCAATTAAGCCAGCATAGCCAAAATAGAGGCCCGATTGCATGGCCGAGGTCGTATTCGTGCCGATGGCCTGCTCGGTATGTTTAATGCGAATGCCATGAAGTTTCGCGGCTCCCTGCTGCAATGCTTTAAGGGATAGATTCACCCCCGGCGCAATCGCCCCGCCGAGATATTCGCCATTGGCGGTGATGGCATCAAACGTGGTCGCGGTGCCGAAATCGAGGACGATCAAAGGACCATTGAAAAGCGCCCGCGCGGCCACCGCATTGACCAACCGATCCGCTCCCAATTCAGACGGACGTTCGATTTTCACCTGAATTGTCGATAGCGGCATTTCAGGGCGAACGATAAAGAGCGGCTGTTTGATATATTTCGCGCAGTAAAGCTTAATCGCGAAGACCGCGTCTGGCACGACAGAAGATAATATCGCCCCGTCGATTTGTAAGGGGTCATAGCCCGCTTGCTGCATCAGCCCATTTAGAAGAACGCCATATTCATCTTCGGTGCGGTGCGGGTCTGTGGCGAAGCGCCAGGTGCGTAATACCCGGTCCTCGCATAATGCAAACACCGTATGCGTGTTGCCGACATCGATGGCTAGCAGCATACGCCTAGCCTTCTTTGAACAGCACGTCGCCTGCCGTGATGGCCTTCAGTTTACCATCGCTTTGTTGCAATAGTAGACGTCCTAATTCGTCGATGCCCTGAAAGGCACCTTGATAGAGTTGATCGCCCATCAATACATCCGTTGGATGACCAAGACGGTAAGCGATATCATGCCACGCTTTGCGCACCGGCTCAAACCCTTCGCTAGCCCAGGTGTCATAGGCGTGAATGAAATTATAAATAAACCGTGATAGCACGATTTTGGCGCTGATGATCTCAACGCCGGATTCGCGTAACGAAGTCGCCGGAAACCGCGCCTCTGCCGGATGCGCGTCTATATTCAGACCCAAGCCGATCACCACCCATTGCAACGGGTCCTGATCATGTTCCATTGGGGTTGTAAACGACTCAAGCAATACGCCGCCTAGTTTCTTACCATTATGTAAAATATCATTCGGCCATTTGGCCTGTACCAATCCGTCATCGGCAATAATCGGCTTGATGGTTTCAACCGCTGCCATCGCAGTGACAAAGGATAGCTGCGAACATTCCGCCAGACTGCATGGTGGCTGCAGCAAGATCGACACATATAAATTGCCTTCTGGCGATTCCCATTCACGGCCCATACGGCCTTTGCCGGCTGTCTGGCGTTTTGCCCAGATGACAGCGCCGTGACTGGCGCCCCCGCCAGCTAAGCGTTTGGCTTCTTCGTTGGTGCTGTCCAGCACATCATAGGAGAGCAGATGATAGTCTTCGAGTAGATTCGATTGCCGCGACGACTGGCTCATACCGATTAATACCCGGCCCATGTCACTGCCAGTTCCGTGGTTTTAATCAGCGGTGTTGGCATGAGGAAATAAAAGAAGACCACGACCGCGCAGATGACCACCAACAAACGCGAAGCCAGCAACAACTCACCAGTGATCGGATCTTTCGCTTCATCGAAATACATGATTTTCACCAGACGCAGATAATAATAGGCCGCAACGACACTGGTCAGCAAACCGGCGACGACGAGCGTATAGAGTCCGGCCTCTGCCGCGGCGAGGAAAACGTAAAATTTCGCAAAGAACCCGGCTAGTGGCGGAATCCCTGCCATTGAGAACATCATCAGCCCTAAAAACAAGGCGGCCCGCGGGTGGGTTCGGGATAATCCGGCGAGCTCGCTAATATCTTCCAATGGCTCGCTGCCCCGTCGCATCCACAAGATAAAGGCGAAGGTACCGATGCTCATCACCATATAGATCGAAAGATAGATCAGCACGCCTTGCAGCCCTTGCGCCGTGCCTGCGGCCAACCCGGTTAATGCATAGCCCACATGGCCAATCGAGCTATACGCCAGCAGTCGCTTAATATTGGTTTGCTTGAGGGCACCAAAGGCCCCCACAATCATCGATGCGATGGAAACGAAAATGATAATAGGCTGCCAATCCTCGATATAGGCGGCAAAAGGCTCGTACAGCAAACGTCCAAGCAATACCAATGCCGCGATTTTCGGCACGGTGGCAAAATATGCCACGACAGACGTCGGCGCACCTTCATAGACATCCGGCGTCCACATATGGAAAGGCACGGCAGAGATTTTAAAGCAGATGCCGACCAATACTAATACTAACCCGGTTAAAAAACCATAGGGCACAGGTGTTGAAGATAGTTCGGAGAGATTAGCCAGCACGCCGAAATTGGTTGTACCCGTGAAGCCGTAAATCAGCGACATACCAAACAGCATCATGCCGGAGGCTAATGCGCCAAGAATGAAATATTTTAAACCCGCTTCCGAGCTGCGCACATTGTCACGCTCATACGCCGCCATGACATATAGCGACAAACTCGCCAATTCGATTGCCATGTACAGGCTCAGGAAGTCGTTAGAGGATGTCAGCAACATCAGGCCAGCGCAGGAGAGCAAAATGAGAATAGGATATTCAAAGCATGACAGGCTTAAACGCTGGGTCCAATTTGCGGATAAAATCAACGCGGCCAACGCGGCCATAAGGATCAGCAATTTCGCAAACATGATGAAGCCATCGAAGCGTAACAACCCGTTAAACGCAAAGCTGGCTTCACTGGGGAGCGAAATAACCATATAGCCGGCGAATACTAGAATTAGGGCGGCGCAGACCATCACGCCTTCCAGCGCTTTTTCTTTTAAGACCGCGCCCCATACCAACAGAATGCACGCGCCTAAGGCCATGACTAGCTCGGGCAGAATGAGTAATATATTGACCATACTCATAGTGCTTCCCCTCGTAAGGCTCCAATTTGTCCGCCCGTATGCGCATAGAGATGCTCAAGTAGATGTTCTACGGGGGCATGCAATAAATCCAGTAATGGTGCCGGGTTCACACCCAACCAAATGGTCAGGATTACCAATGGCGCAAAGATTGCGATTTCGCGCCAGCTTAAATCCGGCATTTTTTTAATTTCTGAGCGCACCAACTCGCCAAAGCAAATACGGCGGTAGAGCCATAACATATAGGCGGCGCCGAGGATAAGTCCGGTAGAGGCGAATAGTGCCGCCCATTGGCTCACTTGATAAGTTCCCACTAAGACCAACATTTCGCCGATAAAGCCGGATGTGGCAGGCAGGCCCACCGAGGCCATGGTAAAGACCATAAACACAGCGGCATAGTGGGGCATCACATGCGCTACGCCACCATAACGTTCGATGTCACGCGTATGCAGACGATCATAGACGACGCCTACACAGAGGAACAATGCCCCGGAGACCAAACCGTGGCTGATCATCTGCACAATTGCCCCTTCTAAGCCTTGCGCGTTAAACGCAAATATACCGAGTGTTACGAAGCCCATATGCGCGACTGAAGAATACGCGATCAGTTTTTTCATATCTTCCTGCATCAATGCGACCAGCGAAGTATAGACCACTGCGACACAGCTTAGGAAGAAGATGAAATCGGCCAGCGCGTAAGACGCAAATGGCAGCATCGGCAATGAGAACCGGATAAAGCCGTAAGCACCCATTTTCAGCAGTACGCCCGCCAGAATTACGGAGCCAGCAGTCGGTGCCTGTACGTGCGCATCGGGCAACCAGGTGTGCACTGGCCACATGGGTACTTTGACCGCAAAAGACGCGAACATTGCCAGCCAGAGCCACATTTGCACATCGCCAGGCAACTGCGGCGCGAGATTCATCAAGTCTGGTATATAGGTTGTTTCAAACGTGAAGTAGAGATAGAGCATGGCCGCGAGTAGCAACACCGAACCTGCCAGCGTATAGAGGAAGAATTTGTAAGATGCGTAGACACGGTTAGTGCCGCCCCAGATACCGATAATCAGGAACATTGGGATCAGCATGCCTTCGAAGAAAATATAGAAGAGCATTAGATCTAACGCGCAGAAGACGCCGATCACAAAACTTTCCAGCAGCAGAAACGCTATCATATATTCCGCCACCCGCTGCTTGACGGACTCCCAGCTGCAGAGAATACAGATCGGCATTAAAAGTGTGGTCAGCAGAATCAGACTGAGCGAAATGCCGTCAATGCCGAGATGGTAATTGATGCCGTAACCGGCGAACCATTCAGCGCTTTCGGTAAGTTGAAACGACGCGTCAGTCGCATCGAACCGTCCCCAGGCGATTAAAGAAATGATGAAAGTGGCGAGTGTGGTTAGAAACGCGGTATTACGCGCATTACTCGCGCTGCCATTCGGTCCGCTATTGAAAATAGCAATCGCTACAGCGCCGAAAATCGGCAGGAAAATCATAATTGAGAGTAAATGCGTTTCCATGCGCTTATCCGATTGCCCGAAGCATAATATAAGTGACGAAGCCGACGATGCCGATTAGCATCACGAAGGCATAGTGATATAAAAAGCCGCTTTGCAGGCGTCGCAGCCCAGCGCCGCAAGATTGCGCAAATTGCGCCATGCCGTTGGGGCCGTAGCCATCTATGACCTTGGTGTCGCCCTTTTTCCAAAGGAACTGCCCAAGATTCATGGCGCCACGCACAAACACCGCATGATATAATTCATCGAAATACCATTTGTTATAAAAGAACAGGTAAATCGGGGAAAAGGTGCGCGCGATACGCTGCGGCAATTGGGTTTTCCATAAATACAGGACGGAGGCGATGGCAATCCCGATGAGACCCACAACGATGGGAAGTTTCGCAACCCAACCCGGCACATGATGTGCGGCCTCAAGCGTATTGTTTTCCTCTAATATCAGGATAGACCCGCGCCAGAATGCGCCATCCGCATCGACCATACCCCAGATATAATAGCCGACATAACCTGCGATCAATGCACCCACGGCGAGCGGGATGAGCGGCAATAGCATTACTGGCGGCGATTCATGCACATGGTCCATCACTTCTTGTGACGCACGCGGGGTACCGTGGAAGGTTAAATACAGTAAGCGCCACGAGTAGAAGGCTGTTAGGACCGCAGCGCCGATACCCAGCCAAAAGGCGAGCATTCCATGCGCAGTATGATCGGCAAACGCGGCTTCCAGAATCATATCTTTGGAATAATAGCCCGCGAATATCGGCAAGCCTGCCAGCGCAAGTGAACCCAGCCACATTAACCCCCAGGTCCATTTTACGTGGCGCCAGATACCGCCCATCCGGCGCATATCCTGCTCATCGGACATCGCGTGGATGACAGAACCCGCACAAAGGAAAAGTAGCGCCTTGAAGAAGGCATGCGTCATCAGATGGAAAATGGCGGCAGAATAAGCAGAAACGCCGCAGGCGAAGAACATATACCCGAGCTGCGAACAGGTTGAATAGGCGATGACGCGCTTGATATCGTTTTGCACCATACCAACGGTAGCGGCGAAGAAAGCGGTCAGCCCGCCGATAATGGTGATGAAGATCAGCGCATTGGGCGCATATTCCAGCATTGGCGAAATCCGTGCGCACATGAAGACGCCGGCGGTGACCATGGTCGCGGCGTGGATAAGGGCCGATACCGGAGTTGGGCCTTCCATCGCATCAGGCAGCCAGGTATGTAACAGTAATTGCGCGGATTTCCCCATGGCACCGACGAATAACAATAGGCAAATGGCGTCCATGATATTGGCCTCAATGCCCCAGAACAGCCCCCAGTTGTCCGCGAGTGCGGGGACTTGTTCGAACACGGCATCGAATTGCACGGTTCCGAAGGTCGCGAATACGGCCATAATGCCCAATGCAAAACCAAAGTCACCAACGCGGTTGACCAGAAATGCCTTCATGGAAGCCGCATTTGCCGAGTCTTTATGGAACCAGAAACCGATCAGCAGATAAGAACATAGCCCTACCCCTTCCCAGCCAAAGAAGAGCTGGATGAAGTTATCGGCCGTCACCAGCATCAGCATCGCGAAGGTAAACAAGGACAAATAGCACATGAACCGGGGTTTGTGTTTGTCATGGCTCATATAGCCGACGGAATAAATATGGACGACTGCAGAAACGGTGGTGACCACGATCAGCATAACCGCGGTCAGCGGATCGACTTTCAACGCCCAGTCGATGGCGAAATCGCCAGAAGTAAACCAGTTGGCCAAGGTGACATGTACATCCGCCTCCCCAAGCGCAACATTGGCAAACACCACCCATGACAAAATAGCGCTAACTGTCACGCCGGCGCAGGTAAGCATTTGCGCCTGAATATCAGAAATCCGGCGCACCGTCAGACCGGTGATAGCGGCAGTGATAAGCGGTAAAAATACCAGCAGTGCGACCATTTCAGACAGTGCCATCGCCTACCCTTTCAACCCATCGATATCGCGTACGTCAATAGATCCGCGATTCCGGTAAAAGATCACTAATATGGCGAGGCCAATCGCCGCTTCGGCGGCCGCCACGGTAAGAATCAGAAGCGAGAAAATTTGCCCGGTCAAATCGCCCAATACTACAGAAAAGGCGATGAAATTAATGTTCACCGAGAGCAAAATCAGTTCAATCGACATCAGCAGCGTGATGATGTTTTTCTGATTCAGGAAAATACCGCAAACGCCGATGATGAACAGAAATGTCGACACGCCAAGATAGTGCACTATGCCGATGGAGCCGAATATGGGCGTCATGAAGAGTGCGTCGCTCATGCCATACCTCCATCGCCGGGTGCAACCGTAATTAATTCCACGCCTTCGCTACGTTTGCGTGCATTTTGTTCAGCAATTTTCTGACGTTTTACGCCGCTACGCGTGCGGTGCGTCAGGACAATCGCCCCGATCATAGCAACCAGCAGGACGAGCCCGGCCATTTGGAATAGGTAAATATATTTCGTATAGAGCACACTTCCGATGGCATGTGCGTTGGTCATCAGGTCTGGCGCGGGAATGGGCGTAGCAGCACTGACCACTTGCGGGGTTTGCAGAATAGACACGTAAATAAGTCCGCCTAATTCAAGCAATAAAACCAATGCGACAATCAAGCCCACGGGCAAATATTGATTGAAGCTACTACGAAGAGAAGCGAAGTTAACGTTTAGCATCATTACTACAAATAAGAATAAAACGGCGACTGCCCCGACATAGACGATGACCAGCGTCATCGCGAGATATTCTGCGCCTAGCAGCACGATAAGACCGGCTGCAGTAAAGAAAGATAGAATCAGGAAAAACACGGAATGCACGGAATTGCGTGCCGACACCACCATCAAGGCGGAGGTGATGACCACGAAGCTGAAAAAATAGAATATCGCGGTTGCGATCATGTGTTTCCCTGTTTTGTTTGGCTTTGGCTAGCAGCGCTTTTGCAAGACTGCAAGTCCAGAGCCGTGGTTGTGCGCAAATGCCGCTGCTTTTTACCGGTATGGGGCATCCAGCAACAGATTCTGCGCGATTTCGCTTTCCCACCGATCACCGTTAGAAAGCAGCTTATCTTTATCGTAAAACAGCTCTTCACGGGTTTCGGTAGCATATTCAAAATTCGGTCCTTCGACGATGGCATCGACCGGACAGGCTTCCTGACAGAAGCCGCAATAAATGCATTTGGTCATGTCGATATCGTAGCGCGTGGTGCGGCGCGACCCATCGGCGCGCTCTTCCGCTTCGATGGTAATGGCCTGCGCCGGGCAAATCGCCTCGCAAAGTTTACACGCGATGCACCGCTCCTCGCCATTAGCATAGCGACGCAGCGCGTGCTCGCCACGAAAACGCGGAGATAGCGGGCCTTTTTCATAGGGGTAGTTGATGGTCACGGACGGTTTGAAAAAGAAATATTTCAACGTCAGCGCCATGCCGGAAACCAGCTCGGCCAGCAACCAGGTTTTAGGAGAGAAAAGCTGTTTTATCATGCGCCGCCTGCCATCTGTGGAAGTTGATTGGAATAGAGCAAATAGCCGGAAATCAGTACGACCCAGATGAGTGAGAATGGCAGAAAGACTTTCCAACCCAACCGCATGAGCTGGTCGTAGCGATAACGCGGAAATGTGGCGCGCACCCATAGGAAAATAAAGAGGATAAACGCGGTTTTCAATGCAAACCAGATTGCCCCCGGAATGAAGTCGAGCGCATCGAGCGGTGGCTGCCAGCCCCCCAGAAACAGGATCACCGTCATCCCGCTCATCAGGATCATGTTCATATATTCGCCTAAGAAAAACAGCGCGAAGGTCATCGAAGAATATTCGACGTTATAGCCCGCGACCAGCTCGCCTTCCGCTTCGGGTAAGTCAAAGGGCAAACGGTTGGTTTCAGCCAGTGCCGAAATCAAGAAGATCACGAACATGGGGAATAATGGTGAAATAATAAACCAGCCGTCGTCCTGTGCGCGCACAATGTCGTTCAGGTTAAGCGAGCCGACATAGAGAAGGACAGTTACAATAACAAAGCCGATCGACACTTCATACGACACCATCTGTGCCGCCGAACGAATCGCCCCGAGAAAGGCATATTTCGAATTCGATGCCCAGCCGGACATGATTATGCCATAGACGCCGAGCGAAGAGATTGCGAAGAGATACAGTACGCCGACATTGATATCGGCGATCACGTAATTCTCTGAAACCGGGATCACCGCCCAGCCCAACAATGCCAAAATGAAGGTCAGCATGGGTGCGATAATAAAGACTGCTTTATTCGCCGGGCTTGGAATAATCGTCTCTTTAAAAAAGAGCTTCACCGCATCCGCAAAAGGTTGCAACAGGCCGAGGGGGCCGACAACATTGGGGCCTTTGCGCAATTGCATCGCGGCAATTACCTTGCGCTCCGCATAGGTCAAATAGGCCATGCAGATCATCAGTGGCACGGAGAGCAGCAAGATGCACAAAGAGATGTTAATCAGCGGCAGCACCGGCGTTAGAAACGCAAAGAAGCTACCGGAAACATCGGCTTCATTCAGCAGAATCAACGGGCTCATGCGGCCTCCGCTTCATTGTTGATTTTTTGCTTTTTCTGCAGAATATGCGTTACGCATTCCGCCATGGTTTTCGACGCGCGGCTGATCGGATCCGTTTGATAGAAATTCAACACGGCCTCCTCAAACCCCTCTTTTTTAATGCGATACGTTTTAGAAGGGCTACTGACCGCTTTCCACGCCGCCTTAAGGGGCTTATCTAGCACCACATCTTTCAGTTGAACTGCCATCGCTTCGCGTAGCGCGGATTGCGTGTTATACGGCAACGCCGTGCCGACCACTTCCGATAAGGCACGGATAATACGCCAGTCTTCGCGAGCCTCGCCGGGTGGGAAGACGGCGCGGAAGCCTTCCTGCAATCGGCCTTCGGTATTCATATAGAGCGCATCTTTCTCAGTATAAGTTGCACCCGGTAGAATCACATCTGCGCGGTGTGCACCGATATCGCCGTGATGGCCCTGATAGATGATGAAGGCATCGCCGAAATAGGACATGTCGATTTCATCGATCCCAAGCAGGAAGAACGTATCCATATCATTGGTGCCTACAGCACCGATCATTGCGGCGATGTCATTGCCGCCTTTGCCGGGCACAAAGCCCAGTTCCAGTGCGCCGACGCGACCGGCGGCGTAATGCAGCATGTTGAATCCATTCCAATCGTCGCGGATCACGTTGCAGCTATCGGCGATGGCTTTACACGCATTCAGAATGGATGTGCCATCTTCCCGCGCCAATGCCGCATTGCCTAGCATAATGACAGGGTTTTTGGCTTCACTCAGCGCTTTGGCTACTTCATGGTCACCGCCTAGCATTGAGTTGAGGATGTTCGGATCGTTGCCCAAATCTTTGACCGGATAGGTCAATTCCATTTCCGGGCCGATGCTGAAAAAGGCCGTGCCGTTATTCAGATAGGCGCGCCGTAATCGTGTGTTTACGCCGGGCGCTTCTTTGCGCGGGTTTACACCAACTAGCAACACCACATCCGCCTGCTCTAACGCATGCAGGCCGGTGTTTAATAAATAAGACGCACGGTCAGTGGTATCGATCTTTGCGCCATCCTGACGGCAATCCATATGCGGCGAGCCCAGTTGCTCCATCCACTGTTTCAGCGCAAAGGTGCTCTCCATATCGACCAGATTGCCCACCAACGCGCCGACGCGATCGGGGCTGGTTTCCGCCAGACGCTCCTGAATCGCGGCAAACGCTTCGGCCCAACTGGCCGGTTGCAATTTCCCATCTCGTTTCACATAAGGCCGGTCCAGCCGCTGATTGCGCAGGCCATCGCACGAAAAGCGCGATTTATCGGAAATCCATTCCTCATTCACCGCTTCGTTCAGCCGCGGCATGACGCGCAACACCGCCTCACCACGCGAGTCAATACGGATGGAAGAGCCCACCGCATCCATCACGTCGACGGATTCAGTTTTCTTCAATTCCCATGGACGCGAGACAAACGCGTAAGGTTTGCTGGTCAGCGCACCGACTGGACACAGGTCGATCACATTCCCGGACATTTCCGAACTTGCCGCCTGTTCCAAGTAGGTGGTGATTTGCATGTCTTCACCACGATACAGCGCGCCAATTTCAGGCACGCCGGCGATATCTTCGGCAAAACGAATACAGCGCGTGCAATGGATGCAGCGGGTCATATGGGTTTTAATCAGTGGTCCCATATATTTATCTTCGACCGCGCGCTTATGCTCGTCATAGCGGCTGCGGCCACCACCATAGTGGTAGGCCTGATCCTGCAGGTCACACTCGCCACCCTGATCGCAAATCGGGCAGTCGAGCGGATGGTTGATCAGCAGAAATTCCATCACCCCTTCGCGGGCTTTTTCCACCATGTCCGATTTGGTCGTAATCTCCTGACCATCCGCAGCTGGCAGCGCGCAGGAAGCCTGTGGTTTCGGCGGCCCGGGTTTTACCTCCACCAGACACATCCGGCAGTTGCCAGCGATTTCCAGCTTCTCATGGTAACAAAAACGCGGAATCTCGATGCCGTGCATGTCGCACACCTGAATGACGCTCATCCCGGCTTCGAATTCGTAGTCTACTCCGTCGATTTTTAAAGATGGCATCCTTACCTCGGGTCGCTGTCCAGTTTAAGCACGCCACCAACGGCGTAATGTTCGTTTTCCATTTCAGAAAGAATCACGCGCACCATTTCTGGCGGCGCATTTAACGTTTCGCAGACCGCATTCGTGACTTCTTTGACCAGTTTGCGTTTGGTTTCCACGTCGCGACCACACATCAGATGTATATTGACGATCGGCATCAGGCAGCCACCTTTCTAGCGGCATTAATTCGCCGCTCCAATTCTGGGCGGAAGTGTCGGATGAGGCCTTGGATCGGCCAGGCCGCAGCATCACCCAACGCACAAATGGTATGGCCTTCAATGCGTTTGGTCATTTCGTAGAGTTGATCGATTTCAGCGATGGTGGCATTGCCGTGGATCATCCGGCCCATGACGCGAGCCAGCCAGCCGGTACCTTCACGGCACGGCGTGCATTGGCCGCAGCTTTCGTGTTGGTAGAAAGTTGCCAAACGCCAGATGGCTTTGACGATATCGGTCGA
>DDZS01000032.1:0-508 GCA_002346425.1 Alphaproteobacteria bacterium UBA3002 | reverse complement strand
GATGGCTTTGACGATATCGGTCGATTTATCCATGACGATGACGCCTGCCGTCCCTAAGCCGGTACCGGCAGCTTTTAGCGCATCGAAGTCCATTAGAATATCGTCGCACATGTCCTTGGGAAGGCAAGGCGTTGACGAGCCACCGGGGATGACCGCCAGCAGGTTATCCCAGCCGCCGCGTACGCCGCCGCAATGTTTCTCGATCAGCTCTTTCAGCGGAATCGACATCGCCTCTTCGACATTGCAGGGCTGATTCACATGGCCGGAAATACAATAGACTTTTGGTCCGGTATTATTCTCGCGGCCAATGCCCGCAAACCAACTGGCACCGCGACGCAGAATCGTCGGCACGACGGCGATGGTTTCGACGTTATTTACTGTGGTCGGGCAACCCCACACCCCTGCCCCCGCCGGGAATGGCGGTTTCAATCGTGGCTGGCCTTTTTTGCCTTCGAGCGATTCGATGAGCGCCGTTTCCTCGCCACATATATAAGCCCCAGAACCTTCG
>DDZS01000060.1 GCA_002346425.1 Alphaproteobacteria bacterium UBA3002 | reverse complement strand
TTGCACGCTCGCCTACTGCTCGCTCCGCAACGAAATCGCTCTCGCGATTTGTCTCGGCCTACTGGCCTCGTTATTATTCGCACCGGCTTTGTCGATGCTTTGTTTTTTCGCCACCGCTTTCGCGGCTCTTGGCAGGGTCGGCCTACTGGCCTCCCTTCTTCGTTTCGCTCCCGTCTTTCACTCTCCCGCTTGCGGGGAGGATTTCACTAGCGACTAGCGACTTGCGGCTCGCGACTCACCACATCACATCAACGCACGCCGCTTGCCCGCGCTGACATTCTCGCCCAGCACTTCATCAAAGAAGAGCGGCATCCACTCTTGCGGATCGTCACCGACTTTTTCGCGAATCTCGTCGAGAATCGCCACCGTCTCTGCCCGCGCTGAGAGAATCTGAATCACGTCATCCATCCCCGTCAGGTCAATCCGCGCCACCACCGCATCGCGCCCGTGTTTACACAGGAAATAGCGGCTACCCATATCGGTATTTTTAATCAGATTATATTCGCGATCGGTCACCATGAAACACTTCTTATAATCCTCCGTCGCTTTCGGGTTAGGCAGGAAAATATGCGTCGCCGTCTGCTGAATCAGCGTTTCGGAAATCGCAGAATTCGTCGCATCCTCTACCGACTGCGTCGCGAACACCACCATGCCGTTCAGCTTCCGCAGCGTCTTCAGCCAGTCTTTAATCTTCTTCACAAACACCTTGTTATCGATCAGCGCCCAGGCTTCATCTAGGAAGATCATCGTCGGCGTCCCATCAAGCGACAAGTGAATGCGGTGGAACAGGTAGAGCAGCGTCGGCATCAGCGAAATCTTATCCGCCAGCACTTCGCCCATCTCATAGCCGTAAACCACGTTATTGTTGAAATCGATCACGTCATTCGCATTGTCGAACAGCTTGGCATAGGGCCCGTCCGAATGCCAGATGCGCAGGCGCCCGGCCAGCGTCCCCGGCCCTTCCAGCCCGAAAGCCGGCGCGATATTGCGCAGGATACGATCCTTCTTATCCAGCTTGTAATTAATCGCAATCGCCTCGTTCACCCGGTCCATATCATCCGCGGTGAACGGCTCATCATGCACGGTGACCAGAGAGCGCAGCCATTCGCCAAGGAAGGTACGATTCTCCATCGTGTCGGGCAGTTGCAGCGGATTAAACCCGCAATTATCCGACGGGTCGATGATGGTATATTTGCCGCCCATCGCGCGCACGAAAATCTCCGCCCCGCGATCTTTATCGAACATAAACATGCGGCAATGGAATTTCTGTGACTGCGCCGCGAGGAAGTTCATCAACACGGTTTTACCCGCACCCGTCGGCCCGATGATCGTGGTATGCCCCACATCGCGCAGGTGGAAATTGAAATAATACGGCGTGCCCGAGGTGGTATCAAACACCGTCACCGCATCGCCCCAGTGATTGCCCGCAATTTTGCCCGTCGGATAATTGTGCATGCTGGCGAATCCCGCCAGATTCATCGTCGAAATCCGCGAGCGGCGGCCGACAAAATCTTCATTCGCTGGCAGCTGCGCCCAATAGACCTGCTCCATCACCAGTTTTTCGCGCACCGGGTTAATCCCTAAATTCACCAGCTCGGCAATCGCCATCGACACGTAATCTTCCACGATCGACAGATTCTCCGCCAAACACATCACGCTCATATGGTGATACCCAAAGGCGATATGGCCGGACGTCGCCATATCCAGCGCGTCAGAAATTTCCGCGACCTGAGAAATCGCCAAATCTTCCGCATTCATCATCTTGCGCTGCTGCACCTGCATCTGCCCGATATTGGTCTGCCGGTTAATGAACACAAAACTCTGCGTCAGGATAAATTCAAACGGCAATTGCAGAAAACTATCCAGCAGTCCCGCCGCCGTATGCGGCGCATATTCCTTGACCGACACCATACCCGCAAAGCGCTTCTTCGTCGCCGAACGCATCTCGATCGCGCGGCTTCCGAAATAGGTCCGGTAATTCGGCAGATATTTCGACAGCGGCATATTCGGCACCACCATCGGCTGCGAATCCGTGCCGTTAATCAGGCGACACAAAAATTCCAGCGATTCGTTACGCGGCCCATATTCGGTTTCCTTGGTTGTCAACACGCGCGCGCCATAATCCTTGAACGTCGCGAGCAGGCGATAAACCACCTCGCGCAATTCCTTATGCATCTCGAGCATTTCTTCTTTGGACTTTTCCTTATCCGCGCGTTTTTCCGCGGCACGGAACCAGCTCTCAAATTTCGCAGTCGCGCCTTCGGTATCTTCGCTGCGTACCACCGTGATATACAGCTCATTGATAAAGGTTTCGTGATGCGCGTGTTTGCGCTTCCAGGTTTCATTCACATAGCGCGCAAACCCTTCCGGCGGATTACCGCCCGGAAACGCGCCCTGACGGCGGCGGATCACGTGGAAATACATCGCATAGCCGCCATCGGCCAGCGATTTGAAGAAGCTGTTACGCACCATCTTCTTCATGTCGACTTCGATATCATCTGCGGTTTCAAACGAGAACCCGTCCAGCTTGATCACCTGCATCAGCCCGTCATGTTTGGTTAGAACGGTCTCTTTGTCATACATATATTTATACGGAATAAAATGCGCCGCCGACACTTCGCGCCGCGAATATTTCTTCTTCGACACGCCCCGCTTTCTCGGCTTCAAACTCGTAATCGCGCTAAGCATAATGAGGTTCTTTCCGCATCGGCTTTGCCGCTGCTAATGGTTGCACGCTCGCCTCCCTCTCAATACGAAGAAACGCGGACAGCACGTCCGCGTCAGCCATGAGCCGCGAAAGCGCAGCCGAAGCGTTTGCCAGCAGGCAAACCGGAGGCCAAGTCTGAAGCGAAGCGAAAGACATATCAGAATACATCATAGCTATTCGTATGGTGGTGGAATCGGCGGTTCCAGCTTGTGAATCCGGTGCGCATGCGCAGCAACCAGAGTTCGACCGCGCGCGGCTCGCGACGGCACAGCAAATACCCAAAGCCATGCAGCACCACGCCAAGCCCATAGGCCAAAAAATTCTGTGAGTGTACGAAAAATAACAGCGTCACCAACCCGTTCATCGCGAAGTAGGTGTAACTCACCCCCATCACCATCGGCGGGCGCGCCAGCCCTTGGAACAGTGGATCCGCCTGTAAGCGTCCTGTCGACATATCATTTCCCCAATCTAGAGGCTTCGCCTCTTTTGTTTTTATTCGCCACCGCTTGCGCGCTGGCTAGTGGTCTCCGTGATTCCTACTGGAATCACTTCGCCTGCGCCTCTCGGCGGCTCTTGGCAGGGTCGGTCTACTGACCTCCCTTCTTTTCGCACCGGCTTTGCCGATGCTAGTGGTTGCACGCTCGCCTACTGCTCGCT
>DDZS01000048.1 GCA_002346425.1 Alphaproteobacteria bacterium UBA3002 | reverse complement strand
CAGCAATTGCAGAACCGTCGCCAGCGTACCGACGCGGAAAATATCTTCTTCATTCGGTTCATCCTGCGAGCCGTTTTTCTGGCTAACCAGCAGAATCATATAGTCGTGTTTGACCACATGCTCCAATGCTTTGACGGATTTTTCGCGCCCGACGAATAACGGCACGACCATGCCGGGGAACACTACAATATCACGCAAGGGGAGGACGGGGATGGTTTCAGACTCAGCCATAAATATTCCTTCTTATAGAGTTTAGAATATGGTCGCCACTGCCTGCTATTTCAAGGGGTTTCGACATGCGGTTGACAACTGTGACCCTAGTAAAAAAGATTGGGGGCATTTTAGCAGCTCTTAACCTTGTATTAACTTCTTTTCAGTATGATGACAGTGAAATGAACTAAAACGGGATCGTCTATGGCCACGCATTGTACCTTCAAACGTCAGGGTTTCTCATTAGTAGAGATCTCCATCGTGCTCATGATATTGGCGATCGTGTTATCTGGCATGTTACCCTTCATTACCGAAAGTATGCGCGCCAGAGAGCAGGAAACGACGTTAGAGCGAATGAAAGTGATTGAAGAGGCGATTGTTGCTTATGCCGTCGCAACGAATAGTCTTCCCTGTCCATCGGATAATTCTGCGGCTCTGGATAATGCCAATTATGGGGTGCAGGTCTCAGATATTCCGGCGAATTCCGTTGTGGCTGGGCGATGCCAGAATGCGGGGAATACCTTGCCGGGAGTTGTACAGAATGGAGGCTTAACTGTTGCCACAGGTGGCGTGCCTACAAGGACGTTAGGACTACCGGATGAATACGGATTTGATGGTTGGCAAAATCGTTTCAGCTATACGGTGTCATATAATAATTTAACCACACTGGCAAATACCGGGCAGCTCTTCATATTTAATTATTACGGTGTAGGATTTGCTACTCCAGCGGCATATGGGCTTGTGAGCCATGGTGTACGCGCGCATGGCGCATATAATCGCGCGGGGAATCTTATTGACCCGCCTGGCAACTCTCATGCCGCAGAGCAGCATAATAGCCGGCGTAGCAATACGATGACGGCGCTTTCTTCCAACCGGTTATATGTGAATGGACGGATTGATGATAGTAACTTGGCTAACGTATATGACGATCTGACTGTCTATAAAACGCCGAATCAGTTGTTGGTGAATGTGTCCGTCGTAAACTCGAGCACCTATGCAGGGCCTATCTTCTGTACGAATGCCAATTCAAATGGCGGGGCAGATGACAATGCAGCCTGCCGTGACGCGGCGGTGGGCGGCGGTATCGGTACTACCTATGAAGCCTTTTATTGTCGCGATGGAACCGATGCTGAAGGACAGCCCATCTTTACCAGCGGAACTTGGTCTAACTGTGATGACGGAACGATATTGGTTAGACCACGCTAAAAGAAACACCGCTCCCCTTGCGGGGTAGCGGTGGTGCATTATTTGACGCGGCGCGACGTGTTGAGCGGGTCGCCCGGGTTATCCCCGTAGCGCTGATACTCAGTACGCGCAGCATCCCGGCCGCGGCCACGGTTCTGACCGCCTTTCAGGCCTTTTATAAAGAGCATAAACAAGAGTAACGGTATGCCAAACATCGGCACCACGAAAAGCAGATCGTTGTAAGCAAGAACGCCCACAACGGCTGCCAAAACGATAGCACGAATCAGCCACTTTTTCATGTTAGTCTCCATATTCTGTGAGAGTCACAAGCGTTTTTCATACGAAAAAAGCAAATCCTGACCAGAATACCGCATTTTAATGACAATTCGATGACGGCGGATTGTCACACAACTGTCATCTTTTCTGTGCTATACTAGGAGCATGATGAATTGGAGTATGTATGTCTGAAGGAGGAATGTCGGGATCGGCAATGAATCCGATCGCTAATGGCTCGCTGGATAGTAATGGCGGCGGCGCGGCAGCCAAGCAGCGTCCGTTGTTCTTTATGGCAGAGCTCGATGCGAAACATGTCATCAATCCCATCGGCGAAATTTGCAACTTTAACAAGCCGATGATGCCGGGTGCCGGCAATTACAAATGCCTGCCGAATATGATTCCGTTGCTGCCACCGGCATTGATGGATTTGATCGATTCGTTGATTGCTGGGTTTCAGGAGGGGATACCGGATCATGCGGCGGATTTGGTGCCAGCCGACGTGCGCGCAATCTTTGGCGAATCAGACATTCACAGCGATGGCGCCGTCACCAGTATCGTCGCGCAAGCTGGGTTACGCAATGCTGCGATGAATTCGGATGCCGGACCAGATCTCGGCTAATTACAGTAAAATTTCCAGAATCAGAATTACGCTTAGTAATACTAATGCGCCCCAGGCAAAATTAAGCCATTGACGCATAACGCCGCGGTTACCGCCACGCATGGCCTCGACCGTTTTCGGGTGCAGGCGAATACCGCCTTGCTGTAATTCGTTGAGCACTTGCTCACTATGACGCACGATGCCGGGCAGGCGTTTCAGGGCTTGCAAGCCTTCAACCGCAGTCTCTTTGATTTGTGCTTGCGGCGTTAGATTGGTTTTTGCCCATTCGGCAATCAGCGGTTCGGCAAGTTTCCACATATTGACATCCGGCTTGAACATGCGTCCCATGCCCTCGGCCAGCACCATGGTTTTTTGTAACAATAATAATTGCGGTTGCGTCTGCATTTGAAAATGCTCAGCGACCATAAACAGCTGTCCTAATAATTTCCCAACCGAGATTTCATTCAGCGGTTTATTGAAAATCGGCTCTGCGATCGCGCGATTAGCAAGGGCGAATTGCTTGATGGAAATATCGCTCGGCACGAATCCGGCATTGCGATGAATCTCGGCAACTTTTTCATATTTCTTATTAAGAAACGCCCACAGCATTTCCGCGAGATAAAGCTGATCCTGGCGGGAAATGCGCCCCATGATGCCGAAGTCGACAACGGCCAGACTGTTATCCGGCATGGCAAACACATTACCAGGATGCAAATCGGCATGGAAAAATCCATCGCGGAATACCTGATTGAAAAAGCCTTTTGCAGCAATTTCAACAAGTTTACCAAGGTCAATATTCGACGCTTCCAATGCGGCACGATCGTTTAACGAAATACCGCGAATACGTTCCGTGGTCAGCACGCGTTCCGACGTCCGGTTCCAATAGACTTCCGGCACATAAAAATCGTGGTCGTTCTTGGTGTTTTCTTTGAGCTCGCTCGCGGCGGCGGCTTCGTAACGCAGGTCAAGTTCGAAGGAGACCATTTCCTTGAATGTCAGGACCGAGTCGACAAAGCGCAGTCGTTGATATTGCGGTAGTTTGCGTTCGGCAACTGTGGCGAGCCAGTAGAGCAAATCCATATCTCGCGCGAAACGTTCGTGAATATTGGGCCGCAGAATTTTTACCGCGACTTCTTGCCCTTCCGGCAGCGTCGCAAAATGCACCTGCGCGATGGATGCGGCGGCCACAGGCGTTTCCTCAAAACTGGCGAATAAAGCGCTTAGCGGTTTTTCCAGCTCTGCCTCAACAATCGCTTTCGCGGTGTCCGTGTCAAATGGGGGAATATGATCACGCAAATGTGCCAGATCGTCCGAAATTGCTTCCCCGACCAGATCGGGTCGCACCGAAAGCATTTGGCCGAGTTTAATGAAAGTCGGCCCTAATTCTTCAAACGCGGAAGCGAGGCGCTGCCCCGGGCGCAGGGTACGGTTTTTCCGCGCGAACAGCCGGGCGCTGAGGG
>DDZS01000067.1 GCA_002346425.1 Alphaproteobacteria bacterium UBA3002 | reverse complement strand
TCGCTGATCACCGAATGGGTAAAAGGCAAAAGCATCGACGAAGCGATGATGATTAAAAATACGCAGATTGCCGAAGAACTGGCCTTGCCCCCAGTGAAAATTCACTGCTCGGTATTGGCGGAAGATGCGATTAAAGCCGCGATTTCGGATTACAAAAGCAAAAACGGCACTCTGGATACTCAGGCAGCCAGCTAATGTTTCCCGCACCCGGTAAGGCAGCGCTTTCGATTACCGATTCCGCCGCGGTGCGGATTAAGGAATTGATGGCCCAACGTGAGAAGCCCGCCAAAGGCATACGCGTTGGCGTGCGCACCCGCGGTTGCTCTGGGCTTTCTTACACCATCGAATATGCGGATGACATTGAGAAATACGATGAAGTGGTGGAGGACAAAGGGGTCACGGTGTTAATTGAGCCGAAAGCCGTCATGTTCTTACTGGGAACGCAGATGGATTTCGTCGATGAAAAACTCAAAAGCGGATTTGTCTTTAACAATCCCAATGAAGCCGGGCGCTGCGGTTGCGGTGAGTCTTTCACGGTGTGATGCAAAATTACTTTGAACTTCTGAAGATTGATGCGGCGTTCAACCTTGATGCGGGCGCATTGCAGCAAGCCTATATTCGCGCGCAACAACAATGCCACCCAGACCGAATGGTCGGCAAAAGCGAAGCAGAGCGTGCCAAGGCAATGCAATTGACCATGGACGTGAATCAGGCGTATGAAACGTTGAAATCACCCCGTCGCCGCGCGGAACATCTGTTGGCGTTGCAAGGCATTCGGGTGAATCAGGATGACAAAGACGCGATTCGCCCCGATCAGTCGCTGCTGATGGAGGTGATGGCCTGGCAAGAAGCGATTGCCGAGGGCGAGACAGACACCCTCCTTCCCGAGCTAGAGGCGCAACTGCAACTGAATGAGGCGACGATTGCAGAACACCTAGAAGTCGGCGCGTATCAGGATGCCGCCCAAGCGACCATCCGCCAGCGCTATCTCGAAAAAAGTTTTAACGACGCCAATCACGCGAAACCACAATTACGCGCTTGATCTGGCGCGTTTTCTCACCATATTGCGCCTATGGCATTGCTCCAAATCCATGAACCCGGGCAAACACCGGCACCGCACGCGACGCCCGCCGAACCGGCGATCGGTATCGATCTGGGTACCACGCATAGCGTCGTCGCGTTCAGTCATGCGGAAAAAATTGAGGTGTATGACGATCCGGCCAGCGGTTCGACCCTGACCCCTTCAGTTATCACGCATGGCGATACCGAATTGCGTTCCTTCAAGCGCTTTATGGGCAAAAATCCGCAGGATATCGCTACGCATTACGCATTGGCAGAGGATAATGTGCTGCGCTTTGAAACTTCCGCAGGTACCATCACGCCCGTGGAATGCTCGGCGCGCTTGTTGCGCCAGTTAAAAGAACGCGCCGAAAGCCAAAGCGGACAAAAATTCGGCAAAGCCGTCATTACTGTGCCCGCCTATTTTGACGATGCCGCCCGCACCGCCACGCGTGACGCTGCACGTCTGGCAGGGCTGGAAGTGTTGCGCCTGCTAAACGAACCTACCGCTGCGGCACTGGCCTATGGACTCGATGCGCAAGAAGAAGGCACTTTCGCGATATACGATCTTGGCGGTGGCACGTTTGATGTCTCGATTTTAAAGCTCGAGAAGGGCGTGTTTCAAGTACTCGCCACCGCAGGCGATACCCAACTGGGCGGCGACGATATCGATATGGCGATCATGCGCGCCTGGGTTGAATCCGGCGTGGATGAGACGCAGTTAAGCCAGAGTGAATGGCTACAGCTGGCGCGAAAAGCCAAGGAATATGTAACTGAGCACGCGAAATATGAAGATGAGCGCGTGGCCTTATCGCGCGAAACGCTTGATCAGCTGACTCAGCCGTGGATTGCACGGAGTATGACCATTGTTGATTCTGCGTTGCATGATGCAGGATTGAAGGTAGAGGCGCTTGATGGCGTGGTGCTGGTTGGTGGGTCGACGCGGATGCCGCAAGTGCGCGAAGCGGTTGCCACCTATTTCCGTAAGCCACCTTTAACGGGCATCGATCCCGATGAAGTCGTTGCCGTCGGCGCGGCGATTCAGGCGGAGGCACTGACCGTAGGTGCCGACCATCTATTGCTGGATGTGACGCCACTATCCCTAGGCTTAGAAACCATGGGCGGATTAGTTGAGAAACTGATCTGGCGCAATAGCCCGATTCCAACGTCAGTCGCACAGGAATTCACCACCTATCAGGATGGTCAGACGGCGATGAAAATCCATGTTTTGCAGGGTGAGCGCGAAATGGTCGATCAGTGTCGTTCGCTCGCGGAGTTTACTCTTCGCGGTATCCCGCCCTTGCCAGCCAATGTCGCGCGCATCGAAGTGCGCTTTACGATCGATGCGGATGGGTTGCTGACCGTATCCGCCAAGGAAATGACCACTGGAACCGAGCAGCGGGTCGAAGTGAAGCCCTCCTACGGATTACCGCTGGAAGAAGTGGAAGCCATGCTTCGCGCGTCGATGGAACATGCGCAGGAAGATATTATGTTGCGTCTGCTCGCCGAAGCCCGCGTGGAAGCTGAGCGATTGATCGTCGAATTGAACGCAGCTATCGCCAAAGACCGCAACCTGCTCAGCGATGCCGAATTCGCCACCATCCAGCAACAGGTAGAAACGCTGAGTGTGGCATGCCAAGGCACGAATCGCGAACAGATTGATGCCGAAATTGAACAATTAAACCACCTTGCCAACCCTTTCGCGGAAAGACGCATGGACAAAGCCATCGCCTCTGCGTTAGAAGGAAAGAAAATTGAAGAAGTGAGTTCCTAAATGCCCCAAGTTACCTTTGTCTGGCCGGATGGCAGTGAAAAAACCTTTGACGCTCCAGTAGGGATTTCCCTGTTGGAAGTCGCGCATAAAAATGATGTGCCGCTGGAAGGCGCATGCGAAGGCTCGCTGGCCTGCTCGACCTGCCACGTGATTGTGGATGAGAAATATTTCGCTGAGCTGGACGAGCCAAGCGAAGACGAAGAAGACATGCTCGATCTGGCATTTGGCCTGACGCATACCTCGCGACTGGGCTGTCAGATTATGATGAGCGAAGATTTGGATGGGCTGCGCGTTACGCTGCCCGCCGCCACCCGTAACATGCAAGTAGGATAAACCATGCACCATACCACCCGCGGTTCCGCCATGAAATTCATTTTACCCGTCTTTATTGTGATCGCACTGATCGCGGTGGCTGGGTATTACATTACGATGCGCGGGAAAGGCGAAAAAAGTCTGATTGCACATGCGCTGCAAACCATGACCGACCGTTTTGGGACCACGTCTGAAGGCAAACCAGTCTTCGATTATGCTGACGTTCAAATGCAGCGTGAAGACGATCAATGGATCATCACGCTGATCAATCCGTCATGGACCGTGGAGCTGCCAAAGCGCCCACAACTCACATTCCATACGCCGCAATTGGTGTTGCTACCGGATAGTTTGAAATTCGAATCGGTCACCGCGCGCTTACCGCAGCCGATGATGGTCGATCGCAAAGGGGAAGAATGGTTGCAAATTACATTTCCGCAGCCGCTGACCGCGCAATGGCAGCAAGTGAAACAAGACGAGCTGACGTTATATGAAACGGTCGTCGATGTTCCAGAAAGCGCAGAAATTCAACGTTTAGTAAAACCGAAACAGTTCCATTTCTCACATGCAGGCGGGGAAAAGATCCGCATTCTGAGCGGCGCGGACTTAAAACAGTTTGCCGATATCGCAATTGAACTGCGCATGGTCGAATTGGAAGCCCAGCCCAAAGGCGAAACGCTTCAAGCCGAGCGCATTCAAGCGGATATGAATTGGCAGAACCGGGCGCCGGAGCCGAGTCCGGTGCGTTGGGATATTCAGGTCGACCAATTCCATAACAGCGTACAGGGCAGTATGCCTTATGGTCCGGTAGATGCGAAACTGGTGGGCAATTATCAAGGAAATATTCCGGATCGTCTCGAGGATTTCTCATGGGCGCGCGACGTGCGTGATATTGATTTATCAACCTTGAGTCTTCAGGCGGAAACATTTGGCCTGCAAGCCTATGGTAGCTTCAAACGACAAGGCAACGAGCTGTTACCCGTGGGGCAGGGCGATATCGTGGTGGATAACGTGCCCGCATTACGCAATGCATTAGCCCTTTACGACATGCAATTGGATGCGAAAGATACACGACTAGCGGATCTGGTATTGCGTGCTTCGACCGGGCAACGGTTAGATGAAGCGGACGTCGTTGAACTGCATATCAGCCGCGAGCCGGGGCGTTCCCTGCAGATTGGGCGCGCGAGTTTTGAAGAACTCATGGCCGTTGTATTGACCAACGGGAAGCTGATGCCGCAAACCGAGCCTGTTGAGGCAGAGTAATGGCGCAAGCAGCAGAAAAGCTCCCAACATGGAATTTAAGTGACCTCTATAGCGGGCTGAAAGATGACGCAATTCAGCGTGATATCCATCAACTGACCTGCAAAGTGGATGATTTCTGCACGCAATATAAAGCGCCATTTGATCGTTTATCGGCGAAGAAATTTTTCGAAGCGATCCAAGACTACGAGGCCCTCGAGGAAATCAGCGGCAAACTGCATAGCTATGCCGATCTGATCTATGCCGAGAATATGTCGGATAAAGACCATAGCCGTTTTTATCAGAATATGCAGGAGACCTTGATGAGCCTGCACGCGCGTCTGGTTTATTTTCCGCTGGCCATCAACGCCATGCCGGAGCGGGTGTTGAAAGAAAAAATGAAAACCAATCCGCAATTGCGCCACTATCAGCCGTGGCTGCGCGATGTGCTGGCCTTTAAACCCTATCAGCTTTCTGATGAGATGGAAAAATTGCTGGTCGAAAAACGGGTGACCACGCAAAGCTGGGTGCGTTTATTCGATGAAACTATTGCGAATATGCGCTTTATGATCGGTAAGGAAGAATTGAGTTCGGCACAAGCGCTCGACTTGCTGTCGCATAAAGATCGTAAAAAGCGGGAGCAAGCTGCCAAAGTGATTGGCGAGACCTTCATGCAGCATGCCGATATCTTTACAATGGTGACTAATGTACTCGCCAAAGACAAATCGATTGAGGATAGCTGGCGCGGATTTGCGCGACCTATTTCGTCACGCAATGTGGCAAATCAGGTGGAAGACGAAGTCGTTGATGCGTTGATTACCACGGTGAAAGACAATTACAGCCAATTGGCACACCGGTATTACACGTGGAAAGCCAAGCAATTTGACGTTGAGAAGCTCGACTATTGGGATCGTAATGCCCCGCTGCCGGGTGGTAAAGACGATGGCTATAACTGGGAAGAAGCGCGCGAGATCGTGTTGAGTTCCTACGCGGCGTTTTCGCCGGAGCTGGCAAAAATTGGTCAGCGTTTCTTTGATGAAAACTGGATCGATGTTCCACCGCGCTCGGGTAAATCGCCGGGTGCGTTCGCGCATCCGACTGTCCCTTCGGCGCATCCCTATTTGCTACTTAATTATCAGGGCAAAACACGCGATGTTATGACATTGGCGCATGAGCTGGGGCATGGCGTGCATCAGGTGCTGGCCGCGGATCAAGGAGCCTTAATGGCCGATACGCCCCTAACCCTAGCCGAAACCGCTAGCGTGTTTGGCGAAATGCTGACCTTTCAGGAATTGCTGCGTCGTCAGTCGTCAAAGAAACAAAAGCAGCGTCTGATCGCCGGAAAAGTAGAAGACATGCTGAACACTGTGGTGCGCCAGATCGCTTTTTGCGATTTTGAGATCCATGTGCATGACGCGCGCAAAAATGGCGAGTTATCGACGCATGAGATTGCTGACATCTGGATGAAAGTACAGAAGGAAAGCCTAGGGCCGGCAATTCGCTTTGAAGATTCCTATCGTAGTTACTGGATGTATATCCCGCATTTCATCCACTCGGCATTCTATGTGTATGCTTACGCATTCGGCGATTGTCTGGTGAATTCGTTATATGCAGTCTATCAGCAAGAAACGCCGGAAGCCGGAGCTGGAAAGTTTGAGCAATTATACCTCGATATGCTACGCGCTGGAGGCACCTTGCGGCATAAAGAATTGTTAAAGCCGTTCGGACTCGATGCGTCGAAGCCGGATTTCTGGCAGCAAGGCCTGTCGATGATCGAAGCATTTATCGATCAACTCGACTAACAAATCGGCTGATTGGTGCTTAAGTAACGGCCTTTCATAAACGCAAAATCCGTGACGCGTCCAAAGCCCATGCTTTGTTTGCGGAAGGTCGCGAAACTATCGTAAATGCGTTTATTGATATCGCCCAGATTCGCCGTATCCGCTAAGGTATCATTCGAGACTTCAAAGAATGCTTTCAGAATTTCATCAGGATAGAGGTCAATCTTCAAGTTTTTGAACTGCTGCAATTCCGCGAATGCTTTGGCATTATTTGCCGCATATTCCGCATGCATCAGCATATTCTCCGTCGCGCAGGCGCCTTTCACGATCCATTTCAATTCATCGCTTAGCGCTTCATAGGAATCTTTATTGATGAGTAGCTCCAGCATGGTGTTGCCTTCGTGGAAACCGGGACCATAGTAATAATCGGCAATGCGGTGGAAACCCAGTGCCATGTCGTTCCACGGGCCGACCCATTCGGTCGCATCAATCACGCCAGATTGCAGGGCCGTGAATAATTCACCGCCTGGTATGTTTTGCGGATTACCGCCCAATTTGGTGAAAATCTCACCTCCTAAACCGGGAATGCGCATTTTCAGGCCCTTCAAATCGGATAAGCCATGTAACGGTTTGCGGAACCAGCCGCCCATTTGCCCGCCCGTATTGCCCGCCGGGAAAGGGATAATGTTGAAGGGAAGCGCCAATTCGTGCCAGAGTTTCAGGCCATCGCCGAAATAGATCCAGCCATTCTGCTCTTGTGCCAGCAAGCCGCCCGGTACTGCCCCGAAAAAGGCAAAGCTACGGTTTTTGCTGGTCCAGTAATAGGCGCAGCCATGCGCGCAATCGATCGTGCCATCGGAGGTCGCGTCGAAGACTTCGAGCGGTGGAACAAGTTCGCCGCCGCCATAGACCTGCACTTCGATACGGCCTTCGGTGAGTTTGGTAATCCGCTCGCCCAAGCGTACTGCGCCGGTGCCGAAACCCGGTAACACTTTGGGCCAGGTCATCGCCATACGCCAGCGGTGACGCTCTTTAGTATGAACGGCTGGTGCGGCAAAGGCACTTGCCGATAAGGTCGCGCCCGCTGCAGCGGCGCCGGTGATAAATTGTCTGCGCGTTGTCATATCAAAAATAGAAATAGGAGAATGTGGTATAGGTCAACCAGACAATTACAATCAGGGGAAGACCGGCGCGCATATAATCCGCAAATTTATAATGTCCCGGGCCCATCACCAGCAGGTTGGTCTGATAGCCGATAGGGGAGGCTAGCGAACAGCAATTGGACGCAAAAATGACCGCAAAGATAAACATTTCTAGCGGTGCATTCAGTAAGGTAGCTGTATTCACGGCAATCGGCGTGAATAATAGTGCCGTCGCATTGTTGCTTAACACGTTAGTCAGCAAGGCAATTAAAATAAACATCGATGACATTACCCAGACCGGCTCAGCTCCTTGCGTGGCGCGAATAATCATATCGGCGAGGAATGCTGCGCCGCCGGTTTTCTCCAAGGCGACACTCATCGCCAGACCTGCGGCGACAAGGAAGATAATCCCTACTTCAATCGCCCGTAACGCCTGACGAATATTTAGGCATTTCATGAGGATAACAATCACTGCTCCGAAAATAGCTGAGATGTGAATTGGCAGGATGTCAAACGCAGCGGTCCCCACCACGGCCGCGAATAATAGATTCACGCGTAGCGCATGTTTACGCGAAGGGAGGTCTTCGGTTGCCCATTCCATCAAAACCATATCTTTATTTTCGCGCAGTTTCTTGAGGTCATCCCGGCCACCCATGATCAGCAACACGTCGCCGGCTGCGAGACGGATCGAAGTCATACGTGAGGTAATCATTCGCGCTTTACGTTGAATCCCCATCACAATGCATTGATAGTTATTGTAAAAACCGATTTGCTCGATGGTTTGGCCCAAGAGACGTGACCCCGGTGTGATCAGAATTTCGGCTAACACGCTGCGATCTTCTTTTTCCTCGTCATCCTCAGTCGGCAAGGTGGACTGACTACGAAACGCGTCTTCACCTTTTTCTGCAATCAGTTCTTTGAGAGTTTCTCGCGTCGCGACAACAATAATAATGTCACCTTGTTGCAAGGTGATATCGCTATCGAAAGGTGCAAGGAAGGCTTGTTCACGTCGCTGCACCATGCGAATGGTGACTTCTTTATCGCCGAATAAATCTGCGTCTTTGATGGATTTACCGATTAAAGGCGAATTGGCGCCTGCTTTGATTTGCGCGACGAATTGGCGCCCGCCACCGGTAAGTTCATCGCTTAATGGCGCCCGATTCGGCAGTAAAAATGGCAGTACAAAAATAACATAGACCAAACCTACGGCAGCGATAATCGCGCCGGGCAGCGTAAAATCAAAGAAGCCAAGCCCATCTTGCCCGAGTTCTTTTAAAGCACCGGAAACCAGCAGGTTGGTACTGCTTCCCATCAGGGTGACAATGCCGCCTAAGATTGCGACATAGGATAACGGAATCATCACCTTACTGGCGGAAATATTAAGGCGCGCCACCACGGCTAGCATGATCGGCATAAAGATGACCACGGTAGGCGTATCATTGATAAAGCCACTGATACAGGTCACGATGGTCAATATGATACAGATGGCCAGTCGCGGACTGATTTTAGCAAAAGCGAGGATGGCTTTATTGATACCCGTTAAGGAGCCGGTGCGGATAACCGCCTGACCAATAATCAACAGCGCTAAGACAGCGAGCAGGGCGGGGTTGGCAAATCCAAGCAAAAGCTCATTAGGATCTAACGTAGGCTCCCCAGCGCTATTCTCCATCGGCATGAAATAGAACAAAGCGATCAGCAAGCAGATGATCAGCATGGAAGTGGTAATCATCTCCAGTTTTTCCGAAGCGAATAAATAGATCGCCAGAGCAATGATACCAAACGTTACCCAGAGCTGTATGGGCTGTGAAGCTGCAATTTCCATCATAGGCGTTGTGACCAATCGGTAATGACCTCGCACGTGACGTCGATTACCCGTTGTAGCTCTCCTTGTTCGATGACCAGCGGCGGCATCAGATAAAAACAGGTGCCGAATGGCCGCAGCCAGACGCCACGCTTAACACATTCCGCGCGGAGCGCAAATATATCTGTAGGGGCATTAGCAAATTCTACCACACCAATTGCCCCGGTAACCCTAACATCGGCAATGCCCGGGAGGGGGCGCAATGGGTTAAGGCCTTCACGCAGCTGTGTTTCAATACGTGCGGCATGTTCGGTATAGTCGCTTGCGGCAAATAACTGACACGAGGCGAGGGCTGCCGCGCAGGCGATGGGGTTGGCCATAAACGTAGGGCCATGCATTAATGCGTGTTGGCTGTCGTCGCTTAAAAATCCGGCAAAGACATCAGCGCTGGCCAAGGTGGCGGCAAGGCCAATATGCCCACCCGTCAATGCTTTGCCGACGCATATAATATCAGGCATTATGCCCGCTTCTTCGCAGGCAAATCGGGTGCCGGTACGGTAAAATCCTGTCATGATTTCATCGGCGATGAATAGAATATCATGGTCACGGCAAAGGCTGCGCAAAGCGGCGAGCACGTCGGGGCTGTGGAATTTCATGCCGCCTGCGCCCTGCACCAGAGGTTCGATAATCAATGCAGCGGTTTTATCGGCAATTCCTGCGATCATATCGGTGCATTCGGCCATCGAATATTCGTCTTCAGGAATATCCAGTTGGAAATGGCGCGTGGTTAAGCTGTCATAGGCAGTATGGAACCCATCGCGTGAGGAGACGGACATCGCGCCAAAAGTATCGCCATGATAGCCATGCGTGAAATGAATGATTTTGCTTTTGCGCGGTTTTCCCTGATTTCGCCAGTATTGCAGCGCCATTTTTAGCGCGACTTCTACGGACGTAGAGCCGGAATCGCTGAAAAATACACGCTCTAACCCGGTTAATTGCGCCAGCTCTGCCGCGAGTCGATAGGCCGATTCATGCGCGAGACCGGCAAACATGACATGGCTTAATGTCTGGCTTTGCTCATGGATCGCCTGAACGATGGCGGGGTGTTGGTAGCCATGGCACATGCTCCACCAGGCGGCGGTACCATCGATGATTTCGCGGCCATCGGCAAGGCGGAGACGGCAGCCTTCAGCGCTTACGACCGGTAAGGCATCTGGTGCGGTCTGCATTTGCGTATAAGGCAGCCAGATATGCGGCGCGCCCGCTTGAAACCACTCCGGCATTGAAATTACGCCGCGACGGCGGACTCCGCTGTCAGGCCAAGGGTTTTAAACAGCGCCTTGTCTTTTTCAACCTGCGGATTGCTGGTGGTCAACAAGGTGTCGCCAAAGAAGATGGAATTGGCTCCGGCGAAGAAACACCAGGCTTGCATCTCGTCGCTCATTTCCTCACGGCCGGCGGAGAGACGCACATGCGATTTTGGCATTAGCAGCCGAGCCACCGCGACAGTGCGAATAAATTCAAAACTTTCTAAAGGTTCCATCCCTTGCATGGGCGTACCTGCAACTTGCACTAGCAGGTTAATCGGCACGCTTTCGGGATGACTTTCCTGATTGGCGAGATTGCGCAGCAGTTCAATCCGGTCTTGGCGCGATTCGCCCATGCCGATAATGCCGCCGCAGCAGACTTTCATCCCCGCCGCGCGTACGGTCGCCAGCGTATCCAGCCGTTCGTCATAGGTACGGGTCGTGATGATGGTTTTGTAAAAAGATTCGGACGAATCGAGATTGTGATTATAATAATCTAAGCCAGCATCTTTTAAACGTTCGGCTTGCGATGCGTCGAGCATGCCGAGCGTCGCGCAGGTTTCCAGCCCTTCGGCTTTGACCGCGGCAATGGTTTCCATCAGCTTCGGCATGTCGCGTTCTTTGGGCGAGCGCCAAGCAGCGCCCATGCAAAAACGCGTCGCGCCTTCGGCTTTGGCACGTTTGGCCGCAGACAGGATCACATCCGAATCCAGCAATTTCTCGGCTTTCACTCCGGTATCGAAATGCGCCGATTGCGGGCAATATTTGCAATCTTCCGGGCAACCGCCGGTTTTGATCGACAGCAGCGTACTCATTTGAATTTCGGAAGGGTTAAAATTCTCCCGATGCACGCGATGTGCTTCAAACATCAGGTCATGAAACGGGAGGTCATACAAACCCGCAATTTCGTCTATTGTCCAATCCGTACGCATGGCCTTTGTTCTTTCAGCTTTCGGGGGGTATGTCAATCACTGGCGCTTTGGATTTGGGCCTGCTAAAGAGGGGATATGGACTCGCTCGCTCGCTTCGCCCATGATCGGATGGATTGCCTGGCCGCGGATGGGGTAGTGCGTCAATTACACGCGATGCAACCCCTACCGGAGATGCGCATTCGCGTCGATGGCGAAGAATTTGTTAATTTCAGCAGTAACGATTATTTCGGGCTCGCCCAGCACCCGGCGGTGATTGCCGCGATGCGCGCCGAGCATATGGCTGGCGCCGGTGCCTCGCGTTTAGTCACGGGAACGCATACCGCGGTTTCTGCTTTAGAAGAAGATTTGGCGGAATATGCGGGCACGCAGGCTGCATTGGTCTTTGGCAGCGGGTATCTGGCAAATATCGGCACCATTACTGCGCTGGCCGACAAAGCAGACTTAATTCTGGCAGACCGTTTATGCCATGCTTGCATGTTTGACGGGGCGAAGCTGTCGGGCGCGACCTTGCGCCGTTTCCGCCATAATGATCTGGCGCATCTGGAAGATTTACTCAAAGCACAGCGGGCGCATTGCCGGAATTGCATCATTCTTACTGAAACGATTTTTAGTATGGATGGGGACGCGGCACCGTTGCCCGAGATTCTGGAACTGGCCAAACGTTTTGATTGTTGGGTAATCAGCGATAATGCGCATGGCATCGGCTTTATGACGCCCCAGCCCACGGCCGGGCATATCCAAATGGGCACGCTTTCAAAGGGGCTTGGGGGATATGGCGGTTATATCTGCGCGACGAAACCTGTGGTCGATCTGCTCATCAGTAGCGCGCGTGCCTTTATGTTTACCACCGGCTTGCCCGCCTGCGTGATTGAGGCGGCGAAAACCTCACTTACCTTGCTGCAGTCGGATGCAGCCTTGCGCCAGCGGCCGCGTCAGCTAGCAAAACATGTCACCGAATCGCTAGGTTTGCCAGAGGTTCCCGGCGCCATCGTCCCCATCGTGGTCGGCGATAACGATACGGCGATTGAGGCAGCGCTGCAATTGGAAGAGCATGGGATATGGGTGCATGCCATTCGGCCGCCCACCGTGCCAAAAGGAACGGCCCGACTACGGATATGCTTGTCGGCAGCGCATAGCGATGCGCAAGTCGCTCATCTGATTGACGCGCTAAAAAAGGTATTATGAAGGTAGTGGCATTAAGCGGCTGGACGCAGGCGCCGGAGAGTTTGTCGCAGCTTTTTGATGCAGTGACATCCATCGATTACGCCACGCATGAGCCATCACACATTCCTATGCCTGCCGAATGCGACCTACTGATTGGTTGGTCATTAGGCGGCGTGCTGGCGCGTCAGTTACTCGTCTCGAAGCAGATTAAAGCAACAGCCCTTATTACGCTGGCCTCGCCGGTTCAGTTTGTGCGTAGTGACCAGTTTTATCCAGCAATGCCCCAAGACACCTTCGCGCAATTCTATCAGAATTATGCGTCCGATACACAGCGTACCTTGCGCCGCTTTGCCGGACTGCTATCGAAAGGCGATAGCCATGCGGATGCCGTGCGGGAAGGAATGCAGTTGCATGCCACTGCTGAGCAACCAGAAATCTGGCTGCCTTGGCTCGCTCATTTGGAAGCTCAGACGCATGCAGAGGCTCATCCTCAATTGCCGACATTGCATATTCATGGCGAAGAAGATGCCATTGTCCCCGTGGAACAAACCGAGGCATTGCCTGATTGGGTGACCGTTGAGCGTTGGGCGGGCTGTGCCCACGCGCCGCATTTCCATGATCCGGCACGTGTGCGACAATCGATTCAACAATTCTACAATGAGGTGGCATGTCGCGCATAGCCCAGGCTTTTAGCGCCGCCGCATCGCAGTATGAGGGCGCGGCCTTACAGCAAAAATCGATTGGTCAACAAGCATGGGAAGCGACGCAAGTAGAGGCGCAGGCGCGTATTCTCGACATGGGTTGCGGGCCGGGGCGCTTGGCACAAATTGCTCCCCATCACAGTATTATCGGTATGGATATTGCCGCCGGGATGTGTCGCCTGGCGCACCCCCTTCAAGAAGCGACGGTCCAAGCCGATATGCATGCCCTTCCGTTTGCGGATGCGCAGTTCGATCTGGTCTATTCGGCCTTGTGCTGGCAATGGTCGAATCAGCCGGAAGCAGTCGCGCAGCAAATCGCGCATATTCTTAAACCCAAAGGCCAAATGGTTTTGGCAACCTATCAGCAGGGTACGCTCCAGCATTTGCGAGAAACCTATCTTGCTACGAATCGTCCTTCCGGCGTCCTTACGTTCCGTAGTATGGCAGAGGATACCGCTGCATTAGAAGCGGGCGGGTTACGCGTAATAAAAAACCAAGAAGAAACGCGCACCATGCATCATGATAGTTTGGGGGATTTGCTGCGTTATCTTTCGCGCATCGGGGCGGATAGTCGCGCGCAGCCTGCCGGATTAATGACGCCGCGGCAATGGCAACGGCTGGAAGCGATGTATGGAGAGCCGGTCTCGCAGTGGCAGGTCGGGTATCTTTGGGCGGAAAAACCATGAGTCAGTATTGTATCGCTGGCATCGATACCGGCGTTGGCAAGACGCTGGTGACTGCCGCACTGGCCTATCGGACTGGATGGCCAGTGTTCAAGCCTATTTTGAGCGGAATTGGAGAACCCGGCGTAAACGATGCTGACCTGTTAGCAAGAGTTACCGGGCAAACTTCTGTAGAAATATCACCGTGGCAATTTGCGGCGCCACTCTCCCCGCATCTGGCAGCGGCACGGGAGGGCAAACGCATCGACCCGCCTGAGTTAGAAGCGTGGGGACAAGCACAGCTGGAAGCGCATCCGCAACTATGCATTGAAGGGGTTGGCGGATTGATGGTGCCTCTTGATGGCCAATATACCATGTTTGACTGGATGCGCGCGATGCGCCTTCCGATTATCCTAGTCAGCTCCAGCTATCTTGGGACGATTAATCATAGTTTGCTATCGATTGCGCAGTTACAGCAGCATGACATGCCACTTCAGGCGGTAATCGTCTCGCAAGCTGCCCCAGAACGCGATGCCGGATTACAGGATACCTGTGAGACGCTGCGCGCCTATCTGCCACAGGCGGTGCCGGTAATCGCATTGCCGCGGTTAGCCCCAAGCGATACGCCTTGGAAGCAGGCGGCAGATTTGTTAAACTTTGATTTATGAGTGACGAACCCAACACCGCCGAAAAGCTCCAGCGCTGGGCGGATAGGATGCTCGAGAAAACCAAACCAAAACGCCGCCCCACGCGCGAGCAACGGCATTTTGCCTCAATACAAGATCGTCTATTAGCCAGCGTCATCGATATGGCGATTTTATTCTTTCTATTTTTCGAACCGCTTAATGCGTTATGGCGCTATTTGACCGGATTCATCAAACCGATTCCTATTGAATCCACCTCGGGCTGGTATGGGGAAACGGACGTCGCGCAGTCGGACATGATGCGTGCGATTTTCACGACCAATTATGCGGAAGTCTGGGTGACATATAATATGCTTATGTCACTGGCGTTTGGGGTATGTATGGTGCTCGTCTGGTCGCGATTTCATTCCTCGCCCGGTAAATGGCTGATGGGCGTGCGGCTAGCCACAGAAGATGGGGAAGGCTATCCGACCACCCGCGATTATATCAAACGCTATGCCGGATTTTATCTGTCGATTCCGGTTTTTCTAATCGGCTTTTTCTGGGGCGCGTTTGATAAAAAACATCAGGCATGGCATGACAAAATTGCGAAAACCACCGTGGTCTACGTGCCCGAAGGCCATATCTTTAAACGCAGCTGGTTATACCTAAAACGCAAATGGCGTGAACGGCGCTAACCCAGTTTTTCCATTTGTGCGTCGGTGAGATTTCCGGGAACGAGCATAATCGGCACCATGAGCTTTTCGGCGGAACTGGTCAGCCAACTGATCACACGGTCACCGCTTTTGCTTTCCTGATTCACGCCAAGCACAATCATATTGATATCCGGGTCCGACATGGCCAGCTCTAATATCTGTTCAGATGGCTTACCTTCTTTGATCCAAAGAGAAGGCGTGATTCCGGCGATTTCGAACGCTTCTTCGGCGAGCGATTGCATGAGTTTTTCCGTCGCTTCACGCTGTTCCTGCTTCATTTTCTCCGCAACCGAACCCATCGGCTGCAATTCGGATGGTACGATGACATGCAGCAGGTCGATCAGGATGCCGCGCTTGGCCCCTTTGATCGCGGCAAAACGGGTCGCCGCGCGTGATACGTCGGTATCGTCCACGCAGACGAGGTATTTAGAAGGCTTGATATCAAACTGATGCATGCAATGCTCCTTAACTAAAAGCGTTTGAACAGGCGGTTGGCCCCGATGCCGAAACCGACGGCAAGGAGGATGGAAAACAGACCGTAAAAAAAACCATGATGTTGCGCGGCATCGTAGAGTGCCGCGTCGGTGCCGACTTTATAGACATGAATCGGTGTTGATTGCATGCCGGAGAGGCGGCCATCGGTAAACAAATAGGCTTCGGCGGTGTAACTGCCGCGCGGCATATTATCGGGAAAGGTAAATTCGGCTTTAAAAAGGGTAGAGCCCATAAATTCCACCGGGGTCACTTCCCCCCCGTAATAGCGGTTCTCGATGAGCTGTTTGCGTAGCGCGGTGAGGAAGGTATTATCCGTAGGTTCTTGCGGCGGCAAAATTGCTAAGGGCTGAAACAAGCGCTGCTGCCGGACATTCTCTAGCGCACGGCTTGAGGCGATGCGATAAAACGTCGGTTGGCCAAGAAATTCTTCTTCGAAACGGTTTACCCACATGCCCATGACGCGCTCTTTTTTCCGCACCATGATATTGCGTTCTGGCCCGCGAATGACGATGACGATATCGCCCGGGTCGTTACGTGCGCCAAAGACCATCAGATTCGCGCCGGAGAAAGAGGTATGAATGGTGATATCATGATTCGAGATATCCGCGATAATCGGCGCAGCGTGCGCCGGCATTGCAAAGCCCATCACCAAAAATAGCAGCCACTTACGCATGTGGCTCCTCCACGGTAAAGGAATATAAATCATCCGGCGTCACGAATAAATCATAGGCAAGGCGAATGGCCACCGTCAGCACCAGCGCTGCCATAATTGCGCGCAGGATGTCTGGGGAAACCCGGCTGCCCATGCGCGAGCCGATTTGCGCTCCAATGACCGAGCCGCTAAGCAACAACAGCGCCAGCATAATATCGACCGTTTGCGTGGTTACGGCATGGAGTAGGGTCACATTCGCGGTAATAAAAATAATCTGGTAAAGCGAGGTGCCCACTACGACGGAAGCGGGCATCCGTAATATATAAATCATGGCAGGGATCATAAAGAAGCCGCCGCCGACGCCCATGATCGAGACCATCACGCCGATAATAAAACCAATGCCCAGCGGCAATAGTATGCTGAGCGTAATCCCCGACGCAGCGAATTCGCTTTGCATGGGCCACCGGTCAATCCAGCGCGTGGCATCTTTATCGCCACTGGTCGGTTTCGGTTTTTTCCAACCCATCAGCGCGCGCAGGCTTTCCCATCCCATCATGCCGCCAATCGTGCCCAGCATGATGACATAACTTAAGGAAATGACGAGATCGATCTGGCCCAGGGACTCGAGGTAACGAAACAATTGTATCCCAAGCGTCGAACCGACGAGACCGCCGCCGAGCAGGTAATTACCCATCTTGATATCGACCGCTTTGCGCCGCCAATGATTCAGAAAACCCGAAACGGAAGCGGCGACAATCTGGTTAGCAGAGGTTGCCACTGATACGGTTGGCGGGACGCCCATGAAAATCAGGAAGGGCGTCGTTAAAAATCCACCACCGACCCCTAACATTCCGGATAAGACACCCGTAGCGCCACCCAGCAGGATGATCGCCAACGCATGCACCGACATTTCGGCAATGGGCAGATAGACCTGAAACATGCTGCCAGCCTACGGGGATTAATAGGTCATAGCAAGGGTTTCACCGGGAGCTTAGCATCCGGCGGGCGAATATAGAGCGGCTCTAGCGGTAAAGCCGCATCAGGGGGAAGTTGGTCAAGATGATCCGCGATTTGCGTAGCCGTTGCCGGTTCGCTGATAATCGGTAGATCGGGCAGGGCGTCGGGCTTGCATAAGGTAATCGGTGACGTGGCCTGCCAGACAGCATATGAATGCTGAAAACGCTGCATATATAGATCGCCTTTGCCTGCACGCAGGGCAACGCAAAGCTCCGCAATTTCCGGGGGCTGAATCATCGCAGCGGCTTGTAAGGTCGTGATGCCGAGGGCTTGCAATTGCGGCTGGGTGAAGGCAATCATGCGCGCGACGGCTAAGCCAATACGAATACCCGTAAACGTACCGGGACCTACGGTTGTAATTAGACAGGCAAGATCGGAATACGATATGGCGTGCTTTTCAAGTAAGCGATTGATAGAAGGTACTAACTCCGCCGCTTGTGTCTGGGGTGCTAACGTGATAGTGTCGCCATGCTTACGCGATAGACGTAATGCTAAAGTAGCGCAGTTAGACACATGCGCAGTTGATGTTTCAAAAATAATCGCAGGGTAAATAACTGGCATAGACATGCTTTAGCCGCATGCTAGCCTGGAAGGAACCAAAAAATGACTACTGAATTCCGTCTTCCCCATTGGGAAGTATCGGTCGATGGCATCTGGCTAACCCGTCATTTCCGTTTTGAAAATTTTTTGCAAGCGCATCAATTGGTGATGGAAGTGGCGATGATTAGCGAACGGCTACAGCATCATCCGGAAATCCGCTATGGGTGGGGATATGTTGAATTGCGGATCACTAGCCATGATGCAGGCGAATTAACCCAAAAGGATATTAATTGGATTGAGCAGGTGGAACAGCTTCCGGCGTTGCAGCCGCAGGCTCAGTATTATCCGCTTCCGTATCCAACGGAGTCGAAAATAAATTAAAGAATTTTCTCGTGAAGCCTGGCGTAAAGCCGGATAAGGGGTTCACGGTCACATCCGGATCATCCGCATCGCCATGGACTCTAAAATCAAAGCCAACAATCCCGGCACCTTCGTCACCGGCTAGTAACTCCCCAACTAAAGGGACCTTACTTAATAGCGAATTGATGGTATAAGCAGGCACCAGATTGCCGCGAATATCGACCAAATCGGTTTTCAGATTTACTTGCGCTTTGCCTAAAATGCCGATGGACGCACCAGCGGCGTGCAAATCTTTCAAATCGGCCACGTCATCGGCAAAGACCAGATCGCTTTTGAAATACTCAAAGCTAATGCCGGACGTGGACAATGTTTCGACGAGGCCAGTGATGGATGCGAGGTTCAACAGGCGACCGAGAATCGGTGCGTCTTTTACTGTAAAATCATCCAAACGTATCCGCCCCACCAATGGGGAAGAGGCTTGCGAATCATCATAGACACCATCAATGCCCAGCTTGCCGCCACGCAGACGACTGGTCACGTTGAGCCAACCGAAGAAATAATCGGCTGGATAGGCTTGCATCGCAAAGCGTCGGCCTTGATCCTGGTAAATACGAATGGCAAGTTTTCCATCTGCCTGATCGGCAAGCAATTCGGCCGATTCGCACCGGCCGGTCTGGCAATCCAAATTGCCTTTCACATTGCGCAATGATAGTTCATTCGCACCGCTGATTTCCTTCACATCAATTGCTAACTGCACGTTTGGAAAATCAGATAACCCGCTGCCATCCCCTTCGTCTTCCGATTCAAGAATGGGGGTCAGATTCAATTTATTTCCATGCACAAAAATGCGGTCGCCCTGCGGTAATGGTTGCCATTCTAGCGCGATGTCGTTGCCACCGCTTTGCAAGCGATCAATGACCACTGCCTGAATATCGCCCTCGATGGGGTTGCCTTTTAATGTGCCCGTCACGCGGTCTTGCTGGCTGGCATAATCCATCGCATAGGTAGTCGCAGACTGTTGCGTGATCGTCGCTTTGGCGGCAGTGTTTTTGGGTTTAACATAGCCCAGATCCGCGACAGACAACGCAGCCGGTGTCAGATCAAGCTCGGCTTTGAAGCCGCTAATGGTCTCGCCTTGTCGCGCGAAACTAGCGTCAATGCCCACTGCACCGCGGGCATAGTCTGCAATGGCAGGAGCGAGGTCGCTAAGTTCGGCAATCGGCAAGGTGGTGGTAATCGCATAATGCTCGGGGGCATTGTCTTTCTGCGTGTAGGTGAAGGTGGTAGGTGCTCCAGCCACTTGTGCCTTCATATCCGTGTGGTAACTCGTATTACTTAATTGCAGAGGGCCCGAAATATTTGCGATCGTATAGGCATCCATCGCCGTAATGCCCGACACATTCTGCAAGCTGGCATCAATGGCATATTGCACCGCATCCCAGTTGACTTCATCGCTATCGGAACCGGTAAACGCATCGAAGGCGAGCGAAATAAGCGCCTGCATCTCGCCTTTCGGATTGGCGATGGTGATCGGTAATTTAGGCAGAGGATTGAAGGAGGCTTGCTTCAGAAAAGTGACCACATCTTCCGCTGGCGCTTGCAGATCAAGATCGATTTCCACCGGCGTGCCCGGGGCGTTCAAATCGGGGAAATGCACTTTCGCGGCATTCACTTTACCACCGGATAGTAGGCTAGCGGTGCTCACATCTGCGCGCATCGTGGTGCCGGTGAAGTGGATGATGCCATCCGCATGTTCTGCTGGTGGCATGCCTTCCAGATATTCTACTGTTGTATCTTTCACCTGCACTTCGGCACGCAAAATATCATCCGGAAAAAATTCCGGCTGCATATCTTCCGGCTCGATGGCAATCGTCACATTCGCCTGGCTAGCCACGCCGTCGCGCACATTAGTGGTCGCCCATTCGCGTGACTGCGGAGATAAACCTTGCGGCCAATAATAACGTAAATCTTCCACCGGCATATTCGTGGCCTGCCCCTGCATTTGCAGATGCGGGCTTTCCAAATCACCCTGAGCTTTTAGCGAACCGGAAGCGGTGGTCTCGCCCATTTCAAAGGCAAATCGCTCTAAAGCAATCCCGGAGTTTTCGACATCGATGCTGCCGGTTATTTCAGCAGCAGTGAAGTGAATGGGACGCGGATAATAATCTTCATGGCGGAACTGCCCGGTTTTACCGCTCACTGAAAAATCCAACCGTTGCACCGATTCGAGATCGCTTAAGGTGGCGTGAACGGTGCCATCTAGCGGCATGTCCAACTGCGGATAGGTATAACAATTCAGCACAGCATGACATAGCCAGCCAGGGTTAAACCCACGAAACTCTGCATTGATGACTGGCGACGTGCGATAGTCGTTCCCCTCCACCCGAAACGACGTGTTTTGACCATAGGGGCTGCTACTTACCTCCACATCGAAACTTTCCTCGTCCAGCCGCGCACTGCGTAAGTCAAAGCGATAAGGCACGTGATTCCAGCTTAAGGCGATTTGCGAATTTTTCAGGCGAAGTTCGTGAAAGGGTAATTCCGGCAAAATATCTTCAGATTCGCCGTTTCCAAAGGTCATTTGAATGGGTTGCTCCTGCGCATCCAGCAACATCCAATGCCGGTCGCGAAAGGCTATATGCGCGCGTATTTCATGAATCTCTAAATCTTTCACCGCCGGCGCCCCTGTAATCAGCGATACAATATTAACGCTGGCATAGGCAAAGGGGGCTTTTACAATCGGCACATCCCCATGACTAAGCGTCACATTCCGTAAGGTGATCGTGCTGCTTTCGTTTAAGCCGCGCCATGCGATGGTGCCTGCTTCTGCCTGTAAGCGCATTGGGCCCATGTCGATACGCTTGAACATATCGTTGGCGATCGACGTCACATCGCGTTCTTTTTGCAAAAACCAGAAAGTAAAGGCGGCACCACTGAGTGCGAGTATCAGTAATAAGCCAAGCATAACCCCAAAGAAAAGCTTGAGCGCTCGCCGAGACCTCTTATCCTGAGGAGTATGGGTTTCAATAGCGTCGGTTTCATCGGTCATGGGTGACTTTGTTCATAGCATCAGCCACTGGCCTAAAGCAAGCACTCCCGATGCAGTGCAACATTGCTGGGACCGCCTGATTGCTACGAATCCCGAACTGGCATCGCAGGCAGTCGCGCTGATGCCTGCCGTAGCGGCCATTGCCGGTAACTCCCCCTTTTTAAGTGATCTCATTCTGCGCCATTCAGCGTTGTTTCAGGATTTGTGTCACAATGGCCCAGAGACCGTGTTCGCGCGAGTGATGGATACATTATTTCGCGAATCGGCGCAGCTAACGTCGAAAGCGGAGATGCAGAAATGTTTGCGCGTGGCGAAACAGCAGGTAGCCCTGGTCACAGCCTTCGCTGATATCTCACAACACTGGGAGGTGATGACAGTGACCGATCACCTGACCGCGTTTGCCGATGCGGCATTAGACATCGCGTCGCGTTATATTTTAGGGCAGGCCGCCCGCACGGGAGAAATCGAAGTGCCAGACGTTGACGATCCGGTAGCGGGAAGTGGATTATTGATCCTCGCGATGGGCAAGCATGGCGCGCATGAGCTAAATTATTCCAGTGATATTGATCTGATTATTTTGTTCGATACCGAACGCGCTACGTATCAAGGGCGCAAAAGTGTCCAGCATTTCTACAATTACGTGGCGCAGCAATTATTAAGTCTGTTGGATGAACGCACGGCAGATGGGTATGTCTTCCGTCTCGACCTGCGTTTACGACCTGATCCCCGTTCGACCCCGCTGGCGGTCAACATGTATTCGGCGATCAGTTATTACGAAAGTGTTGGGCAGAATTGGGAGCGCGCGGCGATGATCAAATCGCGGCCCGTGGTAGCCGATCTGGTCAGCCTGGAAACCTGGCGCGCGCATATCCGCCCCTATATCTGGCGCGCGCATTTGGATTATGCGGCGGTGCAAGACATTCAATCCATTCGCCGACAGATCAGTATGAAAGTGGGCGAAACACTAGAGCCTGCCGGGTTCGATATTAAGCTTGGCACCGGCGGCATTCGCGAGATTGAGCTTTTTGTGCAGTCGCATCAGCTGATCTGGGGCGGCAGACATCCTGAATTACGGCTGCGAGGGACGCTGCGTTGTTTGGAAGCTTTGGTGGAAGAAGAATTAGTGAGTGCGGAAGATGCTCACATGTTGCAAGAGGCGTATCTCTTTTATCGTATGGTGGAGCATCGTCTGCAGATGGTTCGCGATCAACAAACGCATAGTCTGCCGGAATCGGAAGAAGAGCGTCGCAAGATTGCCATTTTCTGCGGGTTCGATGGGTTGAAGGCCTTTGAATCGCAACTGGTCGCGTGGCTAACGAATGTGCATGCGATCTATGTAAAGGGATTGTCGCCGGATTCGTCGCTGGCGGTGCCGGGCGGCGGAAATCTGGTCTTTACCGGCGTGGATGCCGATCCGCAAACCTTAAAAACGCTGACCTCGTTAGGGTTCCAGAGTCCCCAGACCGTTTCCGACGCGGTACAGGAATGGCATCGCGGAACCAGGCGCGCCACGCGGACCTTGCGCGCGCGTCAGTTGCTGACCGAATTGGTGCCTCTGTTATTATATACGATTGGCGCCACCCCCTATCCGGATGAGACGTTTAAACGCTTTGATCAGTTCATCGCCAAACTACCGGTTGGCGTGCAATTATTTTCATTATTCACGAATCAACCCGATGTCATGCGACTGGTCATCACTTTACTTGGCGTCGCGCCGGATTTAAGCGAAACCTTAAGTAAACATCCTGCTTTGCTGGATGGGGTGATGAGCGATGATTTCTACGAATCCCTGCCTGAGCGTGCATTGCTTGATGTCTGGCTGGATGAACGGTTATTGGCGATTCACGATCAGGAAGACGATGAACTCTGGCTGCGGCAATTGCGTCAGTTTAAACAGGAACGCGCCTTCCAAGCGGGCGTGCAGCTGATCACCGGCAAATGCGATATCGCGCGCTGCAATGCCTTCTTATCCGATCTGGCGGATTGCCTGATACAGCATGTGTTGCGTGGATTGTTGCAGCGTTACGCGCGCAAACATGGACGATTTCCTGACATGCAGTTGGGCGTCATCGCTATGGGCCGTCTTGGCTCTCAGGAACTAACCTTCCACTCCGATGTCGATATCATGCTCGTCTATCAGATGAATGCAGAAGCAAAATATTCTGATGGCGACAAAGCGCTCGATGTCGGCAATTATTTTCAGCGGTTCGCGTCGCGCTTTTTCAACGCGCTCACCATGCTAACGCGTGAAGGACAATTATACGATGTCGATAATCGCCTGCGTCCGCATGGAGTGAAGGGGCCGCTCGCCATACGGCTGGAAGCCTTCGATGCCTATTATCGTGAGGAAGCCTGGGTGGTAGAAACCGCTGGCTTGTGCAAGGGCAGGGTGATCGCTGCGCTGGAGGACGCATTCATTCCTGAATTGCAAACCCATGTGATGCAGGCATGCAGTGCGAAATCGTCACCCGAAATCGTAGCCGCCGCATTGGCAGAAGTGCGCGATAAAATGCGCGGCCAGCACGCGAACGATAATGTGTGGGATGTGAAGCACGTGAAAGGCGGATTGATCGACCTCGACTTCCTCGCGCATTATTTGCAGCTGGCCTATGGCGACACTTATCCAGACATTCGCAATCGGCAGAGCATGCAGGTCTTCAATGCCGCGCAATGGGTGAATTTGATTAATGAAAATGACTGCCAGACCCTGATGCAATCCTACCGTATGCAACGCGATGTGCTATCCATCTTACGCCTCTGCGCGCAGGATGTGAGTAAAGGCCTGCCAAATTTGCCGGGTTTACGTGAATTTATGGTGACGCATTTCGAAACAGAAGACGCCGCGGAATTGGCGCCCCGGCTAGAAGCGCTGCAACAGGCAAGCTACGCTATTTTTGAGCGTTTGATATTGCAGGATGCTACCCATAGCCTTACCTCTTAAGAAATGAATAAGAGGAGATTATGATGACCGCAGCACCCGCCCCAGCACCTAACCAACTAGAAACAGGTGATCACGCGCCGGACTTTACCTTGCCAACCAATGGCGATGGGGAAATTTCGTTAAGCGCGTTTCGCGGCGAAAAACAGGTGGTGCTCTATTTCTATCCGAAAGACGATACGCCCGGTTGCACCACAGAAGCCAAAGCGTTCCGAGACCTGCGTGATCAATTCGAAGCGGCCGATACGGTCGTGCTCGGGGTATCGAAAGATAGTTGTGCATCTCACGACAAGTTTCACACTAAATATGATTTAAATTTCGCCTTAGTTTCCGACGAATCTGGAACGGTTTGTGAAGACTATGGCGTCTGGGTCGAGAAGAACATGTATGGCAAAAAATATATGGGCATTCAGCGCGCGACATTTCTGATCGCCAAAGATGGGACGATTGCGCAGATATGGCCGAAGGTTAAAGTCGACGGGCATGCCGAGGAGGTGTTAGCCGCCGCACAGAAGGCGAATTAGGTTTTGCCTGCGTGTTCCATTAGCAGTCGCACATAGGTCGGCACAATTTCGGTGGCCGGGCCATAGCGATGTTCGGCAAACAACGTGGCGCCCTGCGAAGGCTCCAGATTTAGCTCTACCGTATGCGCGCCAACGCCGCGCGCTTCCGCCACGAAACCTGCCGCAGGGTAGACGTTGCCGGAAGTGCCAATCGATATAAAGAGATCACACTCATGCACACGATCGATGATCCGATCCATCTCGAATGGCATTTCACCAAACCACACGATATGCGGTCGCCAATCGCCGGGTTGTAATGCATCATGGCAATCGCGCACTTCGCCGGTCACGCTATGCCGCATTTTGCACAATTCGCCATGCATATGGATCAAATGCTCTTCCGCTACCACACCTGCATCGCGTAAAGCACGGCCATGTAAATCGTCCACATTTTGGGTGACGAGCGTCACGGTGCCATGCGGCCAGTCACGGCACAGCTCGGCGAGCGCATGATGGGCGGCATTCGGCTCCACCTCGCGTAATTGCGCGCGTCGCATATTATAAAAGCGATGCACCAAACCAGGATCGCGCGCGAAGCCTTCCGGTGTTGCGACATCTTCCACGCGGTGCTCACACCATAAACCATCGGACGCACGAAAGGTCTGCAGGCCCGATTCCGCAGAGATTCCCGCCCCGGTGAGAATGACGATGTTTTGTAATTGTACCATCCCCTACAGCATGCCATACTTAGGGGCATGGGCAAAGATATATTGATTTTGGGTGCAGGTGTATCGGGAGTCTTGGCGGCCTATATGCTGGGCCGCGCCGGGCATCGGGTTCGCGTGGTCGATCGGCAGGAAGCGGCGGCGATGGAATGCTCCTTCGCTAATGGCGGACAGCTCAGTTATTCGCATGCGGAACCCTGGGCGAATCCGGCGGTATTTCCGAAAGTGTTTAAATGGATGTTCGATGATGACGCACCACTCGTGATGCGTTTTTCGACCGATCCACAAATGATTCGTTGGGGCCTGCAATTCTTATGGAATTGTCGCGGGAGTGCGGCGCATCGCAATAGCCGTGCTCTGATGAAACTGGGGCTGCATAGCAAGCAGGTGATGCAGGAAATCGTCGCCGAAACCGGCATCGAATTTCACCATGGCCATAAGGGGATTCTGCATGTATTCTCATCGCAAAAATGTTTTGACGATGCGCAGGAGCAGGTCCGTTTTCAGGCAGAGCTAGGTTGTGAAGAACAAGTGCTTTCCGCCGCAGAATGTGTGGCGAAAGAACCGGCTTTAGCGCAAAGCACGAAGAAGCTATTTGGCGGGGTATTTGCCCCCATTGATGAAATGGGGGACGTGCATTTATTCACGCAAAATCTCGCACAATATTGTACCGAAACATTCGGCGTCGAATTTTTGTATCACCACGAAATTATGGCGTTAAATGCAGAGAATAATCGCATCACCCATGTGGTCACCAATCAAGGCAATCTCGCGGCTGATGCGTTTGTGTTGGCACTGGGAGCCTATTCGCCCTTACTGTCTAAGCCTCTCGGAATTCATCTGCCGATTTATCCGATGAAAGGCTACAGCATTACCTTCAACGCCAATGATAATATGCCCGCGTTGAGTGTGACCGACGATGCGCTAAAAATCGTCTATACGCGCCTTGGCGATAAAATGCGCTGCGCGGGTACGGCCGAATTTGCAGGGTATAATACCTCGCTTTCGCAAAAGCGCATTAACCCGATCTTGCGCGGTATCCGCACACTCTTTCCACAAGCAGATTTATCCGAAACCTCCGAATGGGCCTGCCTGCGTCCGTCCACGCCGGATGGGCCGCCCATCGTCGGAAAAACCAGTATTGAAAATCTGTTTTTAAATACCGGGCATGGCACGCTGGGCTGGACACAAGGCGCCGCAACCGCAGATTTACTTTGCTCGGTAATGCAAGAGGAACATCCTCGTATCGATCTCACTGGGCTCACGCTGGATCGGTATGCCTGAACCGCTGTTTATTAACGCGCCGAATCTTTCCGACCCTGCGCAGAAACACCGTATCGCTTACGTTGAATATGGCGATCCGATGTCGGAACAGGTGGTGATCTGCGTGCATGGGTTAACCCGAAACGCCTCAGACTTTCATTTCCTCGCAGAAGCGTTGGCACAAAAAGGCATGCGCATTTTGACGGTCGATATGGCAGGGCGGGGGCATAGTCCGGCGCTATCCAATCCGCGCGATTATAGCTACCTGCAATATGTTGCCGATTGCATTGCGCTGATGGATAATTTTCACCTGCGCAGCGTCGACTGGATTGGAACCTCCATGGGCGGGATTATTGGGCAGATGATTGCGGCGCAGCATAAGGGGCGGATACGGCGGCTCGTGCTCAACGATATTGGCACCTATATTCCGGCGAGCGCGTTACAGTTTATTGTGCACTATGTGGAGGAGAGCCTACACGCCTATCCATCGCGCGATGCGGCAGAGGCGCAATTGCGCTCTAATTTGCAAGGGTTTCATATCACCCAATCCGCGCATTGGGAGCATGTGTTGGCGCATGGGCTTTATGAAAAAGACGGGCAATGGTATTTCGCTTGCGATGCGCATATCCTCGATGCCATGCGTGATGAATCTGGAAATATCCCGCCAGTCGAGGCGATCGATCTCGCACCCTTATGGGAACACATCGCCATTCCGGTGTTAGTAATCCGGGGAGAGCATTCCGAGCTACTCGAACGCGAGACGGTAAGTGCGATGCGCGCCAGTAATCCGCGTTGTCAGGCGGTCGAAATTCCCGATGCGGGGCATGCACCTGCTTTGTTCGAGCCAAAGGACTATCAACATGTGGTGCGTTGGCTGACGGCGGGTCATCTGCCGCAGGGTTTGGTCTAACCCACTTTCGGAAAGATATCTTTGGCCATACCCGGCAAAATTTGCTATATTCATAGATAAATAACGTCTTAACAGGGGAATCGCCATGGTAGGTATTCGCAATTTCGACATCGGGGCCACCCCGTCGCGCCCACAAAATCGGACGCGCCGCGAAGAACGCGTGCAGGAGAATCTTGACGATTTTTATCCCAATCGCCGCGCCCGCGAAAATGTGATTCCCACCACCGATGAACTCGCGCATCTTATCAGTCGCGCACTCACCGCCCTATCCCGCGGTGTCTATTGGGATCGCGGTTCTATTGTAAATATTGTGCTATAGGGATTCGGGATTGGAGATTCGAGAATCGCGATGAGCAAAATAATGGCCCTTCCGGTGCGAACCTATCGCGATTTGCGTGTGTGGCAGATGTCTAAACAGCTGTGTCTGGCTATTTATAAAGAAACGAATTCTTTTCCCAATCATGAATTATATGGCTTATCAAATCAGATGCGCCGTGCAGCCGTGTCTATTCCTTCCAATATTGCCGAAGGTCACGCAAGAAGCACAAAAGAATTCATTCGCTTTTTGGATATTGCATTAGGGTCTGTAGCCGAACTGGAAACGCAGATTGAGATTGCGCTCGAACTAGAGTATTGGGACAAAGCAGTCGCACATGGTTTGCTGGAGCAAGCCGATCATATTACAAAGATGTTGGGTAAGATGAGTCATTCGCTCAAACAGAAAACCTCAAATCCCGAATCCCAAATCGCGAATCCCAATCATGGCTGATTTTTGGGAAGATCCGCTGCATCTGGACGATCAGTTGACCGATGAAGAGCGGTTAATCCGCGATACGGCGCGTGATTTTGCTCAGAATGAATTATTACCCGGCATTATTCTGGCCAACCGCAACGAAGAGTTCGACCCGGCGATTATGCGCAAGATGGGGGAGGTGGGCCTGCTCGGTTCAACCATCGAAGGTTACGGCTGCCCGGGCGTCAGTCATGTCGCTTACGGCCTGATCGCCCGCGAAATCGAAGCGGTGGACAGCGGCTATCGTTCGGCGCTGTCGGTGCAGTCGTCACTGGTGATGCATCCGATTTATCAATTTGCGTCCGAGGAATTGAAAGAACAATATCTGCCGAAACTGGCGACGGGTGAGCTGATCGGGTGTTTCGGCCTGACCGAACCGGATCACGGGTCCGACCCCGGCAGTATGAAAATGCGCGCTGAGAAAGTCGATGGCGGCTATCGTTTAAGCGGTTCGAAAACATGGATTACCAATTCACCGATTGCCGATTTGGCGGTGGTCTGGGCGAAAGTCTATGGCGACCCTGAGGTGGAGGACGGAAAAATCTCCGGCTTTGTGATCGAGCGCGGCGAGGGCTTTGATACGCCCAAACTGGAAGGTAAACTTTCGCTGCGTGCGTCGACAACGGGCATGATCATGCTCGATGGCGCATTCACGCCCGACTCGCACCGGCTGGATGTGCTGGGACTGAAAGGCCCGTTCTCGTGCCTTAATAAAGCGCGTTTTGGCATCGGTTGGGGGGCGTTAGGCGCGGCAGAAGACTGCCTGCGCATGACGCGCAATTACCTGCTCGAACGTCAGCAATTCGGGCGGCCTCTGGCATCGAACCAATTGCTGCAAAAAAAGCTTACCGACGCGATGGTCGATATCGCATTGGGGCTGCAAGCCTGCCTGCGCGTCGGTCGCTTGATCGACGAAGGTAATTGGCAGCCGGAAATGATTTCGCTGATCAAACGCAACTCAGCCGGGAAGGCGCTACATATCGCGCGCGAATGCCGTGACATGCTGGGCGGTAACGGTATTTCGGATGAATATCATGTCATGCGCCATATGGTGAATCTGGAAGCGGTGAATACCTATGAAGGCACGCATGACATCCATGCGCTGATCCTCGGCCGCGCCATCACCGGCATCGCCGCATTTTAATCACGAAGCGGCTTGCCTTTTGCGCTTGGCGTAGTAGCCTTTGCCCATGCGATTCTTTCTAATTCCATTATTGCTGCTCTCCGCTTGCGCCACGCCGCAGGAAATTGAAGCGCAACGCCAGCAGCAAGAGCAGGCCGATATTCGCCAATGCGTTGACTTAGGCTTCCGCCCCGGGACAGATGCGTTCGCCGAGTGCCGGTTACGAATGGTGGAAATGCGTGCTGATGCGCGGAATGCTGCCCGCTACTCCACGCATGTCGGGGTGGGTTCAGGCTACTATGGGCCGCATCGCTATCGCAATCATTGGGGCATCGGGCACGGTTTTTAATGGGTGAAACGGTCGCATTTCCGAAACACGGGCCGAAAGCCGAACTGGCAGACTACGCGCTGTTTCTGCATCGCTTAGCCGATAAGGCGGATGCGGTAGCGCGGCAGTATTTTGGTGCGCCGTTAGCGGTGGAGCAAAAAGCCGATGCTTCACCAGTGACACTGGCCGATCAGGAAATCGAAATGGCGCTGGTGGAAGCGATCCGCACGCATTATCCGCAACATGGCATTTACGGCGAAGAAACGGCACGCGTAAACCCCGAAGCATCGTGGCAATGGGTGATCGATCCGATCGATGGCACGCGCGCTTTTATTGCGGGTAAACCCACCTTCACCACGCTGATCGCAATATGTTACGAAGGCACCCCGTTGCTTGGCATCATTTCGCAACCAATCAAAAAAGAACGCTGGCTTGGGGGTGATTCGTCACAGCCCTTAGCGCAAGAAGACTTGCCGGATTCTTTTGCCGAAGCGATGATCGCCACCACTTCAATGAGCTACTTTTCGGCCTCAGAAATGCGTGCCTTTCGGCAGTTGGAACAGCAAACCCGTTCGGTCTTACTAAACCATGACGCCTATGCGTTTGGGCTATTGGCGAATGGCGGTGTCGATATTGTCGTCGAAGCTAAACTGAAACCGTGGGATTTTGCAGCATTGGTGCCCATCGTGGAACAATCCGGCGGCATCATCACCGACTGGGAAGGCAAGCCACTCACGTTAGAGAGTGATGGTCGCGTGCTAGCAGCGCGGGATATTGCGCTACATGCACAAGCCATCGGTATTCTCACTACGCCCTGACGCTTGTCAGTGCCAGATGAATCCTTTACACAGCCTGCATGACAGAGATTTTCAATATTATTGGCGGTGGCATGGCGGGCAGCGAAGCCGCCTGGCAAGCCGCCGAACGTGGGTTGCAAGTGGTCATTCACGAAATGCGGCGCAGTGGCGCGCAAACGCATGCGCATCACACGAAGGACTGCGCGGAGCTAGTCTGTTCCAATTCTTTTCGTAGTGACGATTCAGAGCGCAATGCGGTCGGGCTTTTGCATGACGAAATGCGCCGTTGCGACTCGCTGATTATGCGTATGGGCGATCAGCATCAGGTGCCCGCTGGTGGCGCGTTAGCGGTAGATCGCGATGCCTTTGCGCGCGGTGTCACGCAAGCGTTAGAAGCGCATCCTAATATCACCTTCTCAGATAAAGAAATCACCGAACTGCCGACGGATGGCCAGTGGCTGATCGCGACCGGGCCATTAACCTCGGACGCGTTGTCGCAAAGTATTTTGAAAGCGTCCGGCGAAGACTATCTCGCGTTTTTTGATGCCATTGCCCCGATTGTCGAGACAGACTCAATCGACATGGCGATCGCATGGAAACAATCGCGCTACGACAAGGGCGAAGGGGATGATTACATCAATTGCCCCATGAGTCGCGCGCAATATGAAGCCTTCATTCAGGCGCTGATTGACGGTGACAAAACCGAGTTTAAGGAATGGGAAAAAAATACACCTTACTTCAATGGCTGCTTGCCGATTGAGGTCATGGCCGAACGCGGGCCGGAGACGTTACGTTTCGGTCCGATGAAACCGGTTGGCCTGACCAATCCGCATGCGCCGGATGAGAAACCCTATGCCGTCGTGCAATTGCGACAGGATAATAAACTCGGCACCTTGTTCAACATGGTTGGCTTTCAAACCAAACTGAAATGGGGCGCGCAAAAAGAAATTTTCCGCACGATTCCCGGCCTGGAAAACGCTGAGTTTGCGCGGCTGGGTGGGATTCATCGCAATACCTTCATCAATAGCCCGCTACTGCTTGACGAACAATTGCGGTTTAAGCCCGCGCCGCATATTCGTTTCGCCGGACAGATTACCGGCGTGGAAGGGTACGTGGAAAGCGCGGCCTGTGGCTTGCTGGCGGGGCGATTCGCTTCGGGCGAAATGCAGATTCCTCCCGCAGAAACAGCGCTCGGCGCATTGCTGCGCCATATAACCGGGGATGCAAATGCCAAAACTTTCCAGCCGATGAATGTCAATTTCGGCTTATTTCCGCCGCTGGAAGGCCGCATGAAAAAAGCCGATCGTCCGCATGGCTATACCAATCGCGCGAAAGCAGCGTTGGGTGAGTGGCTTACCGGTTCAGCCACAGCGTTAGCGGCAGCAGAACGCGTCGCGGTGCTAGGCGGGTAAGGGAATACTCTTTCTGCGCGATATGCGCGAGCCAGCTTTGCGTTACATGGCGATAGCGCCTTAGTACGGCATTGTCCGGCGGTGGCGCTTGAATAAGCGCTTCTGCCGTCGTTGCCCAATGCTTTACGAAAGCGTGCAACCGAGCGTCGGTATCATCCGCATCGACGGCGTTTGGCGTCAATCCGAACTGTTGCAGACTATCGCGTGGCCAGATGATCTGCTTGCGCGCAATATCCTGCGGCAATCGTCGCAGTAGTTGCAGGATACCATAGGCGCGCGCGAGCGGCTGCGCGTCGTGTGCTGCCAACGTGAACCAATGGCCCACATCCTGATCAAGATAGGTGTAGAAGGCTTCGGTGGTGGCAACGCCTTGCCGCGCAGTAATTTCGGTTTCGCGCGCTGTGATCCAAGGTAAAAAATCCGCGTCGCGCAGCGGGCTGTCGGCAAGTGCCAATAATACCGGATGGTTTTGCCCATGGGCAGGGCGGCGTATATCGCCGAGCGCGTCTTGCCACCATTTCAGGCGAATCGCCGCTAACGCCGGTTCAGGATTAAGCCGTGGCGCTTTCATCAGCTCGCCGCGCAAGGCATTGAGCAGGTGCAATTGCTCGCGCTGTTCCGACGGCGCAAGCTGCGCAATGAGGTAGCTTTCATACTCTACGGCTCGGGATAGGGATAGCAACGTCATCCCGAACTTGTTTCGGGATCTTGTTCTTTTGTCAAAAAGATCCTGAAATAAATTCAGGATGACGCTATGAATAGGCGATGACCATCACCCATATCATCGGCGGCGGGCTTGCTGGCCTGAATGCCGCGTTGCATCTGGCAGAGCAAGGCGTGTCCGTCTCGCTCTATGAAGCGTCGCCGCAACTGGGTGGGCGCTGCCGGTCCTATTTCGATGCGCAACTGGGCTGCGAAATCGACAATGGCAATCATTTGTTACTACGCTGCAATCGCGAAGCGCATGCCTTCATTGCGGCAATCGGGGCGGAGGCGCAATGGCAGTGGGCAGAACCGCGCTACCTCATGCGCGATGCGCTTTACCCACGCCAGTGGGAATGGGCAGCGCCGTATTGGCTGCCGCATTTGCCGCTGTTTCAATATTGGCATCTGCTGAAATTACCTTTTGCGAAAAGCGTGTCCCGGGCAATTCCTCCGGAATCTCCGCTCGGAAAACGCTGGGCTGTGCCTCTATGTGTATCCGCGTTGAATACGCCACCGGATCAGGCAGAGGCCCGCCAATTTTTACGATTTTTAATCCATATAGCAACGGGCGGGCGTATGGCCGCCCAAGCTCGGATAGCGCGTGCGCCGTTTCAACAGGCATTGCTCGATCCCGCGATGACGAAATTAAAAACGCTCGGCGTCAGCCTGTATTTCAGCCAACGGCTGCAAAAAGTTGCAATGGAAGATCATCATATCCGCGCACTGCATTTCGCATCCGGAACGCAAGTGATTGCACCCGATGATCGCGTGATTTTTGCCGTGCCACCGCGTGAAGCGCAACGCCTGCTCCCCGAACTAAGCGTGCCGAAGGACATGGAATCGATTGTTAACCTGCATTTTCGCTATTCACATCATCAGCCATTAGGGAAAATAGAGGGAATCATCGGTAGCGTCGCCGAATGGGTGTTTTTTAAAGCAGATAATATTGTTTCCACGACCACGAGCGCCGCAAATCACCTGCAATCGGAAGATAAAGACGAGCTGGCAAAAGCGATCTGGCGCGACCTTGCAGCCCTTTACGGATTTGAGAAAAACATCCCACCCTATCGCGCGGTGAATGAAAAACTCGCCGGATTCACGGCGACCCGCACCAATGCCCGGCGACGACCATCAACACGCAGTGCCTATGCCAACCTCTATCTGGCGGGGGATTATACGCAAACGGGCTATCCCGCGACGATCGAAGGTGCTTTACGTTCCGGGCGGTTGGCGGCGGACGCATGCCTTGCATCGCGCTGATCGCGTCCTACATTACGGGGAAAAGTGGAGGAACTTATGCAGATCAGCCGACGGCAATTTATGCAAACTACCGCGGTGGCAGGACTGGCAAGCCAGTTGCCTGCGCCACTTTTCGCAAACCAACAACAGGAGAAACCCATGGCTTTTACACTACCTGACCTGCCTTACGCCAAAGATGCGTTGGCACCCCATATCTCTTCGGAGACACTGGATTATCACCACGGCAAGCACCACAACGCTTACGTGACCAATCTGAACAAGCTGATCGAAGGTACCGAATTTGAAGGCAAAGAGCTGGAAGAAATTATTCAGGCGACTGCTGGAAAAGATGACAAAAAAGGCATTTTCAACAATGCCGCGCAAGTATGGAACCACACCTTTTACTGGCATTGCATGGCCCCCAATGGTGGCGGAAAACCGTCTGGCGAATTAGCGAATGCGGTTGATAGCGCGTTCGGTTCGTATGACAAATTTGCCGAAGAATTCAAATCGGCCGGTGGCAATCAATTCGGTTCTGGCTGGGCATGGCTGGTACTGGATAAGTCTGGCAAATTAGCCATTCGTAAAACCCCGAATGCCGAAAACCCAATGACCGACGGCGAAACGCCACTGCTCACCATGGATGTGTGGGAGCATGCCTATTACTTAGATTATCAAAATAAACGCCCGGATTATATGGGCGCGTTTATTGAAAATCTCATCA
>DDZS01000010.1:31824-45398 GCA_002346425.1 Alphaproteobacteria bacterium UBA3002 | reverse complement strand
CGCCTGTACCCCGGGTGAAGTCGTCTTTGAAAATGATTTGATGCAGCTGATTCAATACGCGCCCACAACTCCGAAAGTGGCGGAAGTGCCGCTATTAATTATTCCTGCATGGATCAATAAATATTACGTCCTCGACCTGCAGCAGAAAAATTCATACGTCAAATGGCTGGTTGATCAGGGCTACACCGTCTTTATGATCTCATGGGTAAACCCGGATGCAGAGCTGGGCCGTAAGAGTTTTGAAGATTATTTGTCCGAAGGGCCCCTTACCGCGTTAGAGGTCATTGAATCAATTACGAAATCGAAACAGACTAACCTTATTGGCTATTGTCTGGGCGGCACGCTGGCTTCTATCACCCTTTCCTATTTACGTTATCATGGTGAGGCCGCGCGCGTAGGTAGCGTTACCTATCTGACAACCATGGTTGACTTTACCGAAGCCGGTGATCTCTCCGTCTTTATCGATGAAGAGCAGCTGGATAGTCTGGAAGAACGGATGGAGGGCAAAGGCTATCTGGAAGCCACTGACATGGCCAATACGTTTAGCATGCTGCGCGCGAATGATCTGATCTGGTCATTTGTAGTAAACAACTATCTGAAAGGCCAAGACCCCTTCCCCTTTGATTTGCTGTACTGGAATTCAGATGCGACGCGGATGCCGGCGCGCATGCATAGTTTTTACCTGCGTAACATGTATCAAAAAAATCTGCTGGCCAAACCGGGAGGTATCGAGTTGCTCGATACGCCGGTAAATATCGCTAAAATTCAAACGCCAACCTATTTGCTTTCGACCAAGGACGATCATATTGCTCCGTGGCAATCGACCTATGCCGCGACGCAAATTTACGATGGTCCGGTGACATTCACCTTGGCTGAATCCGGGCATATCGCGGGGGTAGTGAACCCACCATCGAAACAGAAATATGGCTATTGGAGTAATCAGGAATTGCCATTTCGTGCGGAAAAATGGCTGTCCGATGCGCAGTTTTTCCCGCAACAAAGCTGGTGGGAACATTGGCATGATTGGCAGCAGAATTATGCTGGTAAGCAGGTGGCGGCGCGGAAACCGGGTAGCAAAAAATATCCGCCCATTGAAAGCGCTCCGGGTTGTTACGCCCGCATGAAAGCCTAAGTAACGCCTGAATTATTCCCAGAAATTATCCGCGCTGCCGCCGGTATCCATCGAAGCCATAGCAGGCTTTTCAGGCTGCAACACCTTGCGATGCGATTGTGGCACGTCGATGAGTTTGTAGGTGACTGCCATTTCCGAGCGCAATTCCTGATCCGGCTCACCTTTGCCTGCTGCTAATACAGAACCAAAATCCGACGGCATAAAATGTTCGCCCTTTGCCAAAGCTTCTTTCAGGCGTTGAATGTTGCGAATGGTGATTTTGAGGTAGGAATAGACATCGTCGCCAAACGTGTTTTTCCCCGTCAGAAAGATCACGCCTTCCTGATCGAGAATCTCGTCAGAGAGTTCGACGGGTGTCGAATTATTGCTGAATGCACGTGTTTGCCAGTCGGACATGTCTTCCTCTTAAACGCATATCCTACCCTGTATCACGTAAAAATCAAATGATTGGTATTTTTAGCTGAAGCGGCCGAAGCCAGATCCGAGATTTTGTGCTGAGCGAGCGACATCTACTTTATTAACCCAAGATTCTGGGCCTGCATCAGTCATTTTACCTAAACTAGAAAGATCAATGCCTGCTACTTTATCTTTCATATCCATATTTTTCATTAGCGCTTCAAATGCTTGAGCAAAAGCCCCGCCCTGCATTTGACCGATTTCTGCAGTTGCGCCGTTAATCGCTTGTGCGGCTTCGCGACCAGGTTGGAAGGCTTGTTGAAACGCATCGGAAATATTTTCCGAAATGCCTGAAACATTCAATGTGTGGGGGATGACGTCTTGAAGTGCTTGCTCTGCTGCGTTTTCGATGCCCATCTATTTTTCTCCTAATCAATCTTGCTCTTATTAGTAATGTAACACCTAGTCTTTAACGAAGCATTAACTTTATTAATAATTTTAGCAATATTTTGGTTAAATATGTAACCGCTGTATTAACTAAGATCAGTATACGATAAATGCCATGGGCCACACAATAGGGTGGAGCGCAATGTCACAAACTGTTCACACAACCGTAACACAACTGTCATATTTCCTGTGCGTAAGGCTCTAAGCGGCTTTCAGAAGGCCTGCAATATGCTGCATCACGGCATCCCGGGTAGTAATCCGCCGCCAGATCAGCCCGATATCGCGCGCGGGGACAGGAGTATGAAACGGAATATAGCGAATGCCGGTTTCCTTTGGCTGTATCGCAATTTTAGGCATAATGGTAATGCCGCTGCCAGCTTTGACCATTTGCCGAAGGGTTTCCAGACTCGTCGCCCGGTAGGGTTGTTCGCGAAATTGATCCATGCTGCATACATCTAATGCCTGATCACGCAGGCAATGCCCCTCTTCCAGCAATAACATTTCCTGCCCTGCCAGTTGTTGCATGCTTATCTGCTTCTCTTTTGCCAACGGATGGTCGGGGGGTACGGCAAGATAGAAAGGATCCGAAAATAATGTATGGCAGACCAGATGCTCATCGAAGACGGGTAACGCCAATAATGCGGCATCTAACTGGCCCTCGCGCAATTGATGGATCAGGATATCGGTTTTTTCCTCGACCAGTACGAGTTTTAATTGCGGCATCGCTTCGCGTAAGACACTCACTACCTGTGGCAGATAATAGCTGGCGATGGTGGGAAATGCGCCAAGGCGGAACTCGCCGGAATAGGGATCATGCGCTTGGGCGGCAAGCTCGCGTATGGCTTTCTCTGACGCGAGCATCTGACGTGCATAGCGAACAATGTCTTCCCCCACGCGCGTGAGAATCACTTTTTTATTCGATCGCTCAAAAATCGCGATATTGAGTTCTTCTTCCACTTTTTTGATCTGCCCGCTCAAAGTAGGCTGGCTGATATGGCAGATTTCGGCCGCGCGCGAGAAATTCTGCACGTCGGCGACCGCTACGATATAGCGCAGGTCACGGATGTTCATTGGCATATCCTATCGTTATGATTTGAACTACCCATTATACATAGGCGATTCCTATCGTTATAACCAACATCAATAGCGAACGCTATTTAATTTTGAACCACAAAAAGGAGACTAATTATGCCATTAGGTGTTGGAGATACTTTACCCGAATTCGAAATGAAGGCTGTTGCGCCGATTCCGATGGAAAAAGCAACCATTGAAAATGTATTTGTCGATATCAGCAGCAAAAGCTACCCCGGCAAATGGCTTTGCCTGTTCTTTTACCCGAAAGATTTTACTTTCGTGTGCCCGACCGAAATTCAAGCGTTCGGTGATCTGAACGAAGAATTTGCCGATCGCGATTGTCAAGTGCTCACTGCCAGCACCGATAGCGAGTTTGTACACTGGGCATGGCGCCGCGATCAGGAAGAGCTGAAAAACCTGCCTTTCCCAATGCTGGCGGATGTGAAGCGTGAGCTGACCTCTGCGCTGGGCATTCTGGACCGTAACGAAGGCGTGGCGCAACGCGCGGTCTTCCTGATCGATCCGGAAGGCGTGATTCGCTTCAGCATGATCACTGATTTGAGCGTTGGCCGTAACCCGAAAGAAGTGCTGCGCGTTCTCGATGCGCTGCAAACGGACGAGCTGTGCCCATGTAACTGGAAAAAAGGTGACAGCACCATCGATGTGAGCGCCGCAAGCGCTCCGAAAAAAGCAGCCTAACTGCGCTTCCCCTCTCCCTCCGGGGAGAGGGGATGTCAAAATAATGAAGGAGAAAAGCTATGAGTCTTTCTGACCTAAAATCTCGCATGCCGGAATTTGCCAAGGATACCAAACTGAACCTGGGCAAAATTTCCGAAGAAGGCATGCCCGGCCTGAACGAAGCCCAGATCGCTGGTATTGCATTGGCTTCCGCTTATGCCACAAAACATGCAGACGTGATTCAAGCCGTGAGTGGTGAATTTACCAGCCAGCTTGGTGAAGCAGGCCGGACAGCCGCCAAAGCTGCGGCCAGCATTATGGGCATGAACAATATCTATTACCGTTTCGTGCATTTGGTGAGCGACAAAGAATATGGCAAATTGCCCGCCAATCTGCGCATGAACGTCATCGGCAATCCCGGTGTAGAAAAAGTTGATTTTGAGCTCATGTCACTTGCGGTTTCGGCTATCAATGGCTGCGGCATGTGCATCGACGCGCATGTGCACGAAGTCAGCAAAGCCGGCATTAGTAAAGAGGGCGTACAATCCGCGATTCGCATCGCCGCGATTCTGAACGCTGCCGCGCAAACCTTAATCATCGAAGCGCAGGACGAGGGCAATATCGCCGCTGCTGCGTAATAGAAATACCTGATGCACCTCGGCCTGCTATTGCAAAATAGCAGGCTTTTTTTTACGACGCGATCAACTCTTCCAATTCCAGCCACCGCGTCTCCGCACGCTCCAGTTCTTCTTTGGCTTTGCCGAAACGTCGCGACGCACTGTCGAAGCGTTCGGGGTTCGCCATATAGAGTTGGGGGTCGTTTAACTCAGTTTGCAGGGAGGTGATTTCTGACTCTAACGCGGCAATACGTCCGGGCAGTTCTTTATGCTCATGCACAAGCTTGAAGGATACTTTCGGCTTGCTGGTCGCCGCTTTAGGTTTCGGTTTCGAAGCGGCCACCTGCTGCTTTGGCGTATGGGCCGCTTGCGGGTTTACGCTAGCGAGATAATCAGAATATCCGCCCAGATGATGCTCAATCTGCCCATCGCCTTCGAAGGCCATCACTTGCGTGATCGTGCGATCTAGAAAATCACGGTCATGGCTGACGATCACCAGTGTACCCGGATAATCAGCGAGCATTTCCTGCAACATGTCAAGCGTATCCATATCCAGATCATTGGTCGGCTCATCCAGAATCAGCAAATTGCCGGGACGGGCCATGATCGCCGCGAGCAACAGTCGGTTTTGTTGGCCACCGGAGAGACTGCCCACCAGATGATCCGCATCGCGCGGATCGAACAGAAAATTCTTCATATAGGCACGGAAATGCAGGAATTTAGGCTTTTCTTCGGTCCCTAACACCACATGATCGCCCCCATTGGGGCATAAGATGTCGCGAATACGTTTTTTGGGGTCCAATGCCACGCGATGTTGGTCGAAATAGGACATTTCGATGGTTTTTGCCATCCAAACCTGGCCTTTATCCGGCTGCATTTCGCCCGTCAGGCATTTCAAAAATGTCGATTTACCCGATCCATTTTTGCCTAACACCCCTATCCGGTCGCCACGCATCATCCGATACACAAAATCATCGAGGATTACTTTCTTCCCAAATCGATGGCTGACATGCCTAAACTCAGCAACAATTTTCGACGCTTGCACTTTTTGCAGCGGATCGAGCGTGATCGACGTGCGCTGCGCCGTGTAAGAAGCTTTGTCCGACTTGATCTTATCGCGCAGCTGATGAAGCTCGCGCAGGCGACGGACATTGCGTTTACGGCGGGGGGGCGCCCCCCCCTGCGTCCAGCCGACTTCGGCCTGCAATTTCTTTTCCATGTTGTGAATCGTGGCCGCTTCTATTTCCAGCTGTTGCTCCTGCCAGTCTTCAAACCCGGCATAGCCGGTCGGACAGGTACGAATCTGCGTGCGATCGATCCAGAAGACTTTCGTGGACACTGCTGCCAGAAAGGCCCGGTCGTGGCTTACGCACACCAACGCGCCGCGGTAAGCTTGCAGATACCCTTCCAACCATTCGATGGCTTGCAAATCCAGGTGGTTGGTCGGCTCATCCAGCAATAGCAAATCCGGCTCTACGACAAGCGCCCGCGCCAGCGAGGCGCGCCGCAATTGCCCGCCGGAAAGCGACCCGATGATCGCGTCCGCCTCCAGCCCCAGTGGCTCTAGCACCATATCGGCGCGATAGCTGTATTCTTCGCCCTGCTCATCGCGGGGCAGCCCTTTTAAAATATAGTGGCGAACCGTTTCTGTGTGATCGGCTTCCACCTGCTGCGCCAGATAACCCACCGTTAAGCCCGGCAGCATAAACCGTTCGCCAGCGTCCAATTCCAGATCACCCGCAATCAGGCGCATCAGCGTGGTTTTGCCCGCACCATTGCGCCCAATCAGGCAGATGCGGTCACGTTCCTGAATGTGAAAAGAGGCTTCTTTGAAGATTTGCTTATTGCCGAAGCGTAAATCAATATCGGCCAGGCTTAAAATCAGACGGCTATTCATGTCGCAGTGGTCGCCCACGCAATCGTTTGTTGTAGTCCATCACGAAAGGCTGTGGTGCCGGTAACGCCTAGATACTGCTGCATGGCTGTTGGGTTGCCGACAGAGGTGCGAATATCGCCTTCCCGCGCCGCGGCGTTCGTAATCTGTGGGGTCGTTTGGCAAATCGTGGCTACCTGTTCGGCAAGTTGCTGCACACTGGTGTGCACGCCGGTGCAGATATTCAGCGCACGATGGGGCGGCTGGTTGCCCGCCTCCAGCTGCTGCATTGCGGCAGCAAGCGCCTTCACCACGTCGCCCACGTAAATAAAGTCGCGGGTTTGTTGGCCGTCACCAAAAATCGTCACCGCTTCGCCCCGCGCGATACGATTCACGAAAATAGAAATCACCCCGGAATAGGGCGAAGACGGGTCTTGTCGCGGGCCGAACACATTGAAGAAGCGCAAGCCCAATGTTGGAATACCGAATAATGTGCGCGCCACATCGGCATGCCATTCACTGCCCAGTTTATCCACGCCATACGGCGTTAGCGGTGCCGTAGGCGTCGCTTCGGTGAGCGGGTATTGCGAGGCATCCGGATCGCCGTAAACCGCGGCTGAAGAAGCGTACACAAACGGTGTCTTGCGGCCAGAGTGTTTGATCGCGTCGAGTAGTTTAATGGTTGCAAACTGATTGACACGACTGGTCTCCGCCCAGTCTTCGCGCGAACGCTGTACGGAAGCAATCGCCGCCAAGTGGAATACGCCATCTGCTTTTGCCAGTAATGGAGGGATTAGGGCGGCATCCCCACAATCGCCTTCGATAAAGGTCACCCCCTCCGGTACATTATCGCGGTGGCCGGTCGATAAATCATCGATCACCGTCACCGAATGACCGTGTTCGCTTAACGCCTGCGTAAGATGTGAGCCGATGAATCCGGCACCGCCTGTAACGAGATACTGCATGCGCCCTCTCTACTGTTTTTGGCGCCTGCTGTCGCCTAAAAAAATGGTGATTATGCCGGCTTTCTAGTGGCGACGCGCAATGCCATGGACCTCAGCAGAATGGCCAGATCTTTACCCAACGACCACCGGTTGATATAGGCATTGTCCGCTGTCGTATAGCGTTGGATTTCTTCCTGCGTTTCCATTTGCGCGCGGCCATAATGAAGCTGCGCCATGCCTGTTAGCCCCGGGCGCATACGGAACCGTTCGGTATAGCCAAATGCCAGCTTCGCGAACACGCGATCATGATACAGCGAATGTGACCGTGGGCCGACCAATGCCATCTCGCCTTTCACCACATTCACCAGTTGCGGCAAATAACGCAGCCATGCGCTCTGGGTAATGCGATCCATCAATGATGGCGTGTGATGCGTGGAGTTAGCGTTGCAAAAGATAATCATGCGGAACAATGTCCCATCCAGCCCGGTCCGGGCTTGGGTTGTAAACACGCGCCGCCGCTGTAATTTTATTACCGACGCCACGCAGGCGAGGATGGGTAGCCATAGGGGTGCAGAGACACAAATAAGGGCTGTATCCAGCGCACGTTTCAGGGCCATTGCTTGTATTAAAGCCAATTCTTCTTTCTGACTTCGCGACCGGAAATGAATTACGCTCGGCCCTTGGCATTCCATCGCCACGCGTTCGATTAACGTTAATGGATGCTGCTCAGATGGGTGATGCTGCACGGGAACCTCGCCTATAATATTACTCTTATAAGAGGTAAATTTAAGGCAATATGGTTAACGCAGCGTTAATTTCTTAAAAGAAATAGACGACTATTTTAGTGTGATGGGCATAAAAAATGCCCTCCGAAAAGCGTGTTTCCGAAGGGCATGTTTAACAAGGGGTAGGAATTGGTTACGCCGAGTGCATTTCGAACGCTTCGTCCCATGTGCCCTGCGTCGCCGCTTTGGTATATTCGGTGACACGGTTTTCGAAGAAGTTTGTATGCTCGACGCCATTGAGGATATCATCCAGCCATGGCAGTGGGTTTGCTTCGATCTGATACATCGGCTGCAAGCCCAGCTGCGCCAGACGGCGGTCGGCGATGTAGCGGATATATTGCTTCACTTCAATCGCGGTCAGGCCCTGCACATCGCCCATCCCGAAAGCGAGGTCGATAAAGGCATCTTCATGCGTCACAATCGTATTACATGCTACATAGAGACGGCTGCGCAGCTCGTCATTCCACACGCCTGGATTCTCATCGCAGAAGGTTTTGAACAGGCGGATGATCGACTGGGTATGCAGCGACTCATCGCGGACCGACCAAGTGACGATCTGGCCCATGCCTTTCATCTTACCCCAGCGCGGGAAGTTCAGCAGAATCGCAAAAGACGCAAATAGTTGCAGGCCTTCGGTAAAGGCACCGAACACCGCCATCGTGGTTGCGATATCTTGTTTCGTTTCGACGCCGAATTGCTGCATATAGTCGTATTTATCGGCCATTTCCTTATATTTCATGAATGCCTGATATTCGACTTCTGGCATCCCGATCGTATCCAACAGGTGGCTATAGGCCGCAATATGCACGGTTTCCATGTTAGAGAACGCCGCCAGCATCATCTGCACTTCGGTGGGTTGGAAAATGCGGGAATAATGCTTCATATAGCAGTTATTTACCTCAATATCAGCCTGCGTGAAGAAGCGGAAAATCTGCGTCAGCAGGTTTTTTTCTTCCGGGGACAGGTTCTTTTTCCAATCCTTCACATCATCCGACAGCGGCACTTCTTCCGGCAGCCAGTGAATGCGTTGCTGCATCAGCCAGGCATCGTATGCCCACGGATAATCAAATGGTTTATAAATCGGTTTTGCGTCGAGCAGTGACATGGTTTCTTCTCCCTTTTCTTACTGGCAAGCCAGGCATTCTTCGTAAGTGGTTTCCTGTTTGTTCTTCAGGCTCATTTCCATCTGGATTTCTGGCACTTTGTGGCTGACCTTATCGGCGCGCTGCATCGATGAGGAGCGGCAATAATACAGTGACTTCAGGCCTTTCTTCCAAGCGGTGTAATGCAGCATGTGCAGGTCTTTCTTGTGGATGTCCGCCGGTAGGAAGACGTTGACCGATTGCGCCTGACAAATATAGTTCGCCCGGTCACAGCCATGTTCGATTACCCAGCGTTGATCCATTTCATACGCGGTTTTAAAGACCAGCTTCTCATTCTCATCCAAGAAGTCCAGATGCTGCACCGAGCCTTCATGCGTAGTGACAGACGACCAGATTTCGTCATTGTCTTTTCCTTTTTCCGCCAGCAGTTGTTTCAGGTAGCGGTTACGCACCTGGAACGAGCCAGATAGGGTTTTCTGGGTAAAAGCATTGGCGGCAAAGGGCTCAATGCCCGGCGAGGCATTACCAGCGATAATCGAAATCGACGCGGTCGGCGCAATCGCCATCTTGTTCGAAAAACGCTCCATAATGCCGCAATCGGCCGCATCCGGACATGCGCCACGCTCATGCGCCAGTTTCACCGAGGCAGAATCCGCTTGTTTGCGGATATGCTCAAACATTTTCTTATTCCAGACCTTCGCCATGACCGATTCGAACGGAATCATTTTCGACTGCAGAAAGGAATGGAAGCCCATCACGCCTAACCCTACCGAACGCTCACGCATCGCGGAATATTTCGCGCGTTTCATGCTATCGGGCGCTTTTTCAATAAAGTCAGACAGCACATTATCCAGAAAACGCATGACGTCTTCAATAAACTGCGGATCGTCTTTCCATTCGTCGTAATTCTCTAAATTAAGCGACGACAGGCAGCAGACCGCAGTCCGGCTTTCGCCTAGATGATCGAATCCGGTGAACAGCGTGATTTCACTGCACAAATTCGACATTTTCACATTCAGACCTAGCTGTTTGTGATGCTCCGGAATCGCACGATTCACCGTATCGATATTGATGATATACGGCTCGCCGGTTTCGACGCGCATGGTCAATAATTTTGCCCATAGGTCACGCGCTTTGACGGTTTCCACCACTTCATTAGTATGTGGGCTTCTTAAGCCCCACTCTGCGCCCTGCTCAACCGCTTCCATGAACGCATCGGTAATACACACCCCATGATGCAGATTGAGCGCTTTACGATTCGGATCACCACCGGTTGGGCGACGAATCTCTAAGAATTCTTCAATTTCCGGATGGCTGATATCCAGATACACCGCGGAAGAGCCGCGACGCAAGCTACCTTGCGAAATCGCCAGAGTGAGTGAATCTTGTACGCGGACGAATGGAATCACTCCAGAGGTTTTGCCGTTCCGGCGGACTTTCTCACCTAACGAACGCAGGTTCCCCCAATACGAACCGATCCCGCCGCCACGTGACGCAAGCCAGACATTCTCATTCCACAGATTAACGATCCCTTCCAAACTATCCTCGGTTTCGTTCAGGAAGCAGGAAATCGGCAGACCGCGCGAGGTGCCGCCATTGCTCAGCACGGGCGTCGCGGGCATAAACCATAGCTTGCTGATATAATCATATAAACGCTGCGCATGGGCTTCGTCATCACCATAATAGGCCGCGACGCGCGCGAACAAATCCTGATACGATTCGCCTTCCATCAGATAGCGATCGGTCAATGTCTCTTTACCGAAAGTGGTTAATAGCGCGTCGCGCGTGGCATTGGTTTGAATAGCGGCGATCTCAGGCATATGTGTAGCTCCCTTACTCTTGTACCTTGGTTGTGAAGCTTACCGTATGCACATAGGCCAGATGGCTATTTTGTGTCTTAATTTTTAAAGAGCATACTATATATGGTGTCTTCATGTCCAGTTTTAATCCTTTTCCTACTAGAATTTGTTTGTGACTGACCGATGCCTTCCCGTCAATCGGGAAAAGCCTGTGGGTTGGCGAAGCCGATTTATCGTTTACATCCTATAGGCTTAGGGGAGTCACACACATTAAATATAGTGGATAACATTGTGCATTACCACCTTACTCACAGGCAAGTGGCCAAGGAAGATCCTATTCTTCGCGAATGGCGCGATTGAACGAGTCGCGAATCGGTGAAATCAGATAGGAAAACAGCGAGCGCGAACCGGTCACAATTAAGACTTCCGCGGGCATCCCTGGCGAAAGCTTCACATTTTCCAGCTTTTTCAACTGCTCCTCGTTTACCACGACCCGTGCCAGAAAGTAGGATTGACCGGTTCGCTCTTCTTCAAAGCGATCGCCAGAAACCGTTACGACTTCCCCCTCAATCATCGGCACATTCCGTACTTTATAAGCCGATAACCGCACGCGAGCGGTTAACCCCTCATGCACCACATCAATATCTTGTGGTTGCACTTTGGCTTCGACGATAAGCAGGTCATCTTGCGGCACGATACGCATGATCGCTTGGCCCGGGCTAATAACGCCGCCGCGCGTATGCACATTCAAACCAGTGATCTGACCCTCAATTGGCGCTGTAATCTCAATCCGATTGAACACGTCCTGTGCGGCACGTAATTGCTCTTCAAGATCCGAAATCTGCACTTGCGTTTCTTTCAGTTCCGCCACGACTTCATTCTGGAACTGGGTTTGCAAATTGATCATTTCAATCTGCGCTTCATTAATGCGTTGCTTGGCGCGCGCGATCATCGCCGTGCGCTCGCCTTTTTCACCCTGAATTTCAGCTTGGCGACGCTCAAGCGCTAACAGACGCGTCTTCGGCGCATCACCGGTTTGCCGCAAAATTTTAACGTCGGTGATTTCTTCATTGAGCAGACGCAATTGCTGCGATGAGGAGGCGATTTGACGCTCTAACCCAATAATTTCTTCTTCACTTTGTTTGATCTGCTGTTGAAGGACATCGATTTTACCTTGCAACCCTTCTTTGCGGGAAACGAATAAGCGGCGCTGTGCGTCAAGGTTAGAGTCTACTTGCGGGTCCTGATTTTCAGCGGCGAGCAGTTCTTCCGGAAAAGAAATTGCTTCACTGTTGTCACGCTCTGCGATCAGGCGCGCTTCGCTGGCACGCGCGGCAATAAACTGATTCCGGTATAATTCGAGCCGGGCTTGCGCTGACACATTGTCCATCCGCACCAAAATATCGCCTTCCTTTACCATCTGGCCTTCGCGGACCAGAATTTCTTCGACAATGCCGCCTTCGAGATGGCTGATTTCTTTGGTATTGGAATCCAGAATCACTTTGCCTTGGGCAATCGCTGCGCTGTCAAGCGGTGCAAGCAGGGATAACAATAAAGCAAAACCCAGCACGATAACCACGAGCATCCCCGCCACAATCGCCCCATGCGAGATATTTTCTGGTGCCATCGGCTCGTCATCATTACGAGGCGCAATATAGTGCGATAACGCGTCCAGACGTTTGGACGAATCGCTCAAACGCTCCATCAGGCTTTTATTATAGCGCTCAATGCGTGCGGGTAGCCGCGTAGCGTTGCTATCAGGCTCTTCGCCTTCGGGTGTCGGGAGTTGTGGCGTTTCGCTCATGACCAGCCTCCGGATTGGGTGGCGTTATCCGGCTGGGCCGGGGCCTGCGCACGAGCCGGTTGATTGGCGGCTTGCGGCGCATATTGTTTCAACACTTCATCGCGCGGACCAAAGGCTTCGACCATGCCGCCGCGAAGCATCAGAATTTTATCGACATTGCCAACGATCGAGGGGCGGTGCGCAACCACGATGTAATTCAGTTTGGCTTCTTTCATGCGTTGGAGCGCAACGAGAAGTGCACGTTCGCCTTCGCCGTCGAGGTTGCCATTCGGTTCATCGAGCACGACAAAGCGGGGGCGGTTGAACAAAGCGCGGGCTAAGCCGATACGTTGGCGCTGTCCGGGAGAGAGTGCGAGATTGCCGGCGGTGAATTCGGTTTCATACCCTTGCGGCAGGCGCAGAATCATGTCGTGGCAGCCAGCCATTTTGGCGGCTTCGATGACGGCTTCGTCGGGAGCGCCGGGGGCCATGCGCGCGATATTGTCGCGGATGGTGCCGGGGAACATGTCGACTTGTTGCGGCATGTAGCCGACATATTGACCGAGGTCTTCGCGGTTCCATTTAAAGGTTTCCACGCCATCCAGACGGATCGAACCGTGGCTGGTCGGCAGGATGCCGATGATCATTTTGGCGAGCGTGGATTTCCCGGCGGCGGATGGGCCGATGATGCCGAGGGATTCGCCCGGTTCTAGCGCGAAGTTGACGTTTTTAATGATCGCGGGCGTGTTGGGCGGTTGGAAGAAGACGGCTTCGGCGGTCAAGCGGCCTTCGGGGGCGGGCAGCGCCATGGTGCCACGCATTTCGGGCGTGGTGCGCAGGACCTGATTGAGGCGACGATAGGCGTCACGCGCGGAGATGAGCGATTTCCAGACACCGATGGCTTGTTCATACGGCGCCAGCGCGCGGGAAACGAGGATGGAGC
>DDZS01000010.1:21630-31533 GCA_002346425.1 Alphaproteobacteria bacterium UBA3002 | reverse complement strand
GGGAAACGAGGATGGAGCAGGCAATCATACCACCGACGGTCATCTCGGCATTCAGCGTCAGCAACGCACCAAAGCCGATGATGCAGACCTGAATCATGAAACGCAGCGTGCGCGAGGCGGACTGGATGATTTGCGCGCGGTCGAAGGAACGGTATTGCGCGAGCAGGCCTTCTTTATTGTGCTCCTGCCAGTTGTTCAGAATATTCGGCATCATGCCCATGGCTTCGATGGCTTCGGCATTGCGGCTCATTGTGTCAGCGAGCAGGCCGCTTTTGATCATGCTGTCCTGCGCTTCTTTGATCGGGGTTTTTGTCACTAATTCGTTGATCAAGGCGAGGATGAACAGGACGATCGAGCCCATCAGCGAGATGAAGCCGAGAACGGGGTTGATCATGTAGATAATGAACAGGAAAATCAGCGACCAGGGCGCGTCGAGCAAGGCGACGAGGCCGCTGTTGACGAAGCCTTTGATCATGCCGAGGTCGCGCTGGAACTGACCGGCGCTGACATTGCCGCCGATGGAGGATTTGATGATGGCGATACGCAACAGGTCGGGGCCCATTTTCTCATCCAGCCATTGGACGACACCGCTGAGCACGAAAGCGCGGAGCATATTGAAGATGCCGTAGAAGATGAAACAGATGACGGCAATGATGCTGAGGACGATCAGCGTGTCGGTACTGCGCGAGCTGATGACGCGGTCGAGGACTTGTAGCGAATAGATGGGTAGCAGCAGCAGCAGGATATTCATCACCAGCGAAAAGCCGAGCGCGTAGAGCATGGCCCGGCGGCAGGCGCGCAGGGCATGGATGAGATCGGTATCTGGAAGGGATTGCCCTTTGGCTGCGGCGATTTGATTCATAGCGCTATATACGGGGTTTCCTTACCCCACGTCAAGAACTCGCCGCTTTTTCCCATTTTTTTCCACCGCAAAAGAAAAAGGCCAGCCCCGAGGGACTGGCCTTTTGTCTTAGTTGGTTGCTAATGCTTATGCAAAAGCTACGCCAGCTGCATCGGTAAAGTCTGCAGCAGTCAACGTGAACAGACCGTCCAGTTGTACCAGCGTATCTGTACCAGCAGTAAAGGTACCGGCTGCATCGGAAGTGACCAATGCGTAGGTATCTCCGCCAAACTGGAACGCTGTACCAACAGCGTTGGTAGAACCATCGCCCATGCTTGCTTCAACTGCATTCACAGCTTCCAGCAGGTTGGCCGCGCCTGCACCTGAGTTCAGGGCGTTTACAACTGCTTGAGACGTTGATTGAGCAATGAAGGTCTCAGTGCCATCGTTGGTGAAGCGTAATACATCGTCAGCAGTTGACCAGTCAGTAATGACATCAGTCGTTGCCAGCAAAGTAGCAGAAGTCGTTGCGTCAGTTGACGTATCCGCTGCAGCAAAGAAGAAGACGTCTGATCCTGCGCCACCTGATAGGCTTTCTGCACCAACACCGCCTTCAATGAAGTCGTTGCCAGCACCGCCAGTGATCACGTCAACGCCGGCACCACCAGTGATGCTATCGTTGCCATCGCCACCGGTCAGCACGTCAATACCACCGTTACCAGTCAGCGTGTCGTTACCAGCGCCACCGAGCAGGGTATCAGCACCGCCATCACCAACGATTGAATCGTTACCAGCGCCACCGTCTGCGTTAATAACAGCGTCATCACCACCAGAAGCATTAAGCGTGTCGTTTTCCGCACCGCCAGTAAAGGTCAGAGCATTGTTAAACCCAGTATCAAGAGTAACACTTACAGAATTTGACCCTGTCAATCCTGATGCGTTAACAGTGGTAATACCAGCTGCATCTGCATTGGCACCCAATGTATCTGCACCAACGCCACCAAAATCAAAGTCACCGTATTGCAGGGTTTGAATGTTCGTGATGTTAGCAAAGTCACCATTGCTCAAACCAGCACCTGTGGTTACGGCAGTCAGTGCAAGCGTGTTTGTGCCTGTACCACCGTCAATGGTGTTAGTGGTAGCAACATCGTTACCAGCCAGTTGGAACACATCATCACCACCGTTACCCAGCAGCTTGTTAGTAGCGCTGCCACCAACAATCGTGTCGCTTTGTGCACCAGAGATGATCTGATCTGCCGCTGCGCTACCCGTTAAGGTTGCAGCTGCTGTAGCGAAAGTGCTTGTAATGATGCTACCAGTGCCGCCACCAGCCAACACGAAGTTGGTAGAGTTCAGGTCACCAGTCAAACCGTTTAAAGTGATCACTTCTTCACCAGCATCACGCGCGCTGTTACCACCAGTTACGTCATCGAAGATAACGGTAGAGGCCGTGCCTAAACCAGCAATTGTCAGCTGAGCTGCGGTTACGTCTGTGTTAAATGTGATTACATCGTTAGCAGCATCAAAGCCATTCACGTTTACCAGAGCAGTAGCAGTGGTAGTAGTTACACGCTCTGCACCAGCGGCCAGATTCACATTTACAACAACGTTGTTCGTACCGCCAACAGTTACCACATCATCACCAGTACCAGTGAAGATATTGATGGTTTCAGTGCTTGCGTTACCAGCGGTCGCTGTAATGGTATCGTTGCCTGAGTTAGCATACACAGTCGCGTTAGCAGAACCTACAGTGATAGTGTCTGCACCATCAGTAGAATCCGCAATGCCGTTACCACCGTAAATCGTGTGCGCACCTAAAGCTGCTGCAGCATTGATGGTATCACCACCAGTGTTACCATACAGAACCGCAGTTGCGTTGGCATCCAGCGCACCAGTGATTGCAACGTTATCGTCACCTAAACCAGCGAAGATTTGAATGCTGTTACCAGAAGCAGTCGCGCCAGTCACATCAATCGTATCGTTGCCAGAGTTTGTGTATACAACTGCACTACCAGTACCGTCGATGTTTACAGTATCGATACCAGAGTTGAAATCTGCAATGCCGTTACCACCGTAGACAGTTACGCTACCAGCAGACAGCACATCAATCAGATCGTCACCAACTGAACCGTGTAATTCGAATGTACCCAGGTTAGCAGCACCATCGAAGTCCAGCGTGTCGTTGCCCAAGCCACCGTATACCAATACAGAAGAACCTGAAGCCACAACGTTAGCACCAGAATCAACGCTATCGTTACCAGAGTTTGCATATACGACGTTAGAACCAGTACCGATGGTGATGTTATCACGACCATCGTCCAGATCAGCGATGCTGTCGCCACCATAAATAGTGTTATTGCCGTTACCTACTGTAATATCATCCAGCGCACCAGCACCACCATAAATCAGGTTGTTGCCATCAGCCGCATCAATATCATCATCTCCGGCGCCGCCGAAAACCTTATTGTTGCCAGCTAAAGCATTCAGTGTGTCACCACCGTCCAAACCGATCAGCTGATCGTCGTTTGCAGTACCACCACCAACAGCGTTACCCAGCGCATCAAACGCTACGTTGGTTGAATTATCGCCGATTACCAATGCTGAATTATCTGTGAACGTTACGTTCGTAGTTGTCAGCTGCTCCAGAGAAGCGCCAGTCAGCGTCACTGAATCAGAACCAGTAGTGATGATCAGATCGCTACCAGAAGTCGTCAGCGTCAGAGAAGCTGCAGATTCGCTAGAAAAATTCAGCGTATCTGCCGCCGCATTGAATGCGATCGACGAGTTTTTCACGAGTGAAAAATCATATGCGGTCATTGTTAAACCCCTTCATAAAAGTTAAAAATCATTTTGCGAAACAATGTATCCTCCAGAATACAGAGTTTGTTACCCTATTATGCTAAGCCGTATAAAAGCTCTATACAAACCAAGCACCCTATATGGGTACAGACACACTGCACCGCATAATGCATCTGGTGTACCCATTCCCACCTTGCAATGTCAACGCGTTACTCCGGCTTTTCCAGAGGTTCTCGGGACAGGCGCCGCTTTGTTGCGCATATGCCACAGTTCTGGTTGGATTCCTGTATATTATGGTAATCTAGTTTAGAGGATGTCGGCGAACGCGGGGCGCATGCGGCGGAAGAGCGCGAGGCTGATGATGGCCGCAACGGCCATGAGGGCGAGGTAGGCCAGTGTGGGCAAAAGCGCTGGCAAGGTGGCGGTGTAGAGCGCGTCGCGCAGGGATTCGATGGGCCAGACGAGGGGGTTGAAGGCCGCGTAATCGCGCACCGGTTCGGGCAGATGCTCGGCGGTGTAGAAGACGGGGCTTAGGAAAAGCAGCGCGGTGGCGACCAGGCCCATGATCTGCGTCAGGTCGGGCAGGAAAACACCGAGCGCGCTGACCAGCCAGGCGGTGGCGAGTAAGGTGAGCGCGTATCCGGCGAGCAGGATGGGCAGCCAGAGGACGGTCGCGGGGATCGGGATGTGCCAGAGGAGCATCGCGGCGAGGAGGATGAGCAGTTGCAGGCAGAGGCTGACCAGCGCGGTGGCGACGGTCATCACCGGGAGCAGCCAGAGCGGGAAAACGATTTTGGTGACGTAGCTGCTATGGCTGCGGATGAGGCCGGGGGTGCGCATGAGGACTTCGGCCATTGCCTGATGGATGATGAGGCCGGCGAAGAAGAAAAGCGGAAATGGCACGGCGCTGTCGGTGGGCAGGCCGCGCGCCTCGAAGACGACGCCGAAGACGAGGGAATAGACCGCGAGGAGCAGCAGTGGCTGGCCGATGAGCCACACGCCTCCGAGCAGCGATCCTTTGTAGCGCGCCTGCAGGTCGCGTTTGACCAGCTGGGTTAGGAGGTAGGCGTGTTGGCGGGTGATCATGCGGCTTTTCGTTTCTTTAAAGCCTCACGGTAGGCGATATAGGCGGCGCTGGCAACGATGACGGCACCACCGATCCAGGTGGCGGCGGAGGCGGTCTCGCCGAACATCGCCCAAGCGAAGAGTGCGGTGAAGAGCAGACGGGCGAATTCAAAGGGCATGAGTGTGACCATCTCAGCTCCTGCATAGGCGCGGACAAGCGAGGTGTGCGCGAGTGTGGAGGCGAGCGCGATGAGGGCGACATAACCGAATTGCTCCGCCGTTGGCCATTCCCACCAGATCAGCGCAATGGGGAAGGAGAGCAGCGTCATGAAGCAGCTCATGTAAAAGACGATGCGGTCTGGCGGTTCGGTCTTGGTCAGGCTTTTGACAAGCAGCGCCGCCATCGCCCACAGCGTGGTGGCGAGGGGGACGATGAGCAGGTTTGGATCAAAATGCTCGGTGTCGGGCTGGATGATGATCACTGCGCCGATAAATCCGATGCCGATGGCGCTCCACCGGTGAAGGCCCGCGCGCTCGCCTAAAAAAACGACGGCGAAGATGGCGGTGAAGATCGGCGCGGTGAAACTCAGCGCGGTGGCTTCGTTGAGTGGCAGGGTGGCGATGCAGTAAAACCAGAGTTGCATGCCCGCGACGCCGATGCAGGAACGCCAGAAATGGCGGACCGGACGCTTCGTTTTCCAGTTGTCGCGACCACCGCGCAATACGAGTGGCAATAATAGGGCGATGCTGATCAGGTTGCGCCAGAAGACGATCTGCGTGGTGTGCATGTCTTCGGAAACCAGACGGATCACAATATTCATTGCGGAAAACCACATCATGCTCAGGATCATAAGCAAAATGGCTTTCGCGGTCGCATTCTGTGCGGTTTTGGGTATCATGTGGGGCAACTCATAACAACACGTAAGGACAATGCCACCTCTTTCTGCATCCGCACGCGCGACGACATCGCAATTCGCTGAAGACAAGCGCCAGTTGGGCGAGCAGTTTTTGGAGAATCAGCGGCCGAATCTGTATATGAAGCAGCATAGCCGGCTGGTGGACCGGTTACTGCGCGAGCTGAATCCGGGTAATCCGTGGCTGTGCTGCGTTGCCACTGGCGGTTATGGCCGCCAGACGCTCTATCCGCATTCGGATATCGATCTGCTGTTTATCGTGGAAGCCGGCAAGCCTACCGACGGCTTGGAACAATTGCTTCAACATCTGTGGGATTTGGGCCTGAAGCTTGGCTATGCGGTGCGCACGCCGGAAGAATGTATTGCCTATGCGCAGGATGATGCGACGATTCTGACCAGCCTGCTCGACGCGCGCTATCTGTTTGGAAACCGAACGCTGTATCAGCAGTTTCAGGAGCGCTTTACCGAGCTGATCGAAACACGTCCGAGTGCGGAATTTATTGAAGCCAAGTTAGATGAACGGCGCAAACGCATGGCTGTCCATGGTGATTCGCGCTTTTTACTGGAGCCGGATATCAAAGAAAATATCGGAGGATTGCGTGACCTGCATATGCTGCACTGGCTCGCGCGTTATGTCTATGGCGCCCCGGCGGTGAGCGAGTTGGTGCAGCGGAATATCCTGCAAGCCGCCGACATGCAACGCTATACCAAAGCCTACCGCTTTTTGTCGATTTTGCGGATTTATTTGCACCTGTTCAGCGAGCGCGGCGATGACCGGTTGAGTTTTGATCGTCAGCTCGAGATTGCGCAGGCCATGGGTTATCGCGGCGACACACCGAACGAACAGGTCGAGCGGTTTATGACCTATTATTTCCGCACCGCGCGCGATGTTGGAACGCTCACACGGCTTTTCTGCACGCTGGTTGAAATGCGTAACAGCCCGACCGGTCAGCCCTACCCTTTGCAGCATAATTTATGCCTGCATCAGAACCGCGTCGATTTCGCCTCGCCCGATCGCATCAAGCGGCAGCCGCGCAGCCTGCTGCAACTTTTTCATACCGCCCAGCGCAAACAGCGCGATGTGCACCCCCTCGCCTTTCAGGCTGTGCAGCGCAATTTGAACCTGGTGACGAAATCACTGCGTGAGGACAAAGAGGCCAATCGCCTGTTTTTGGATATGCTGCTATCACCGCATCAGCCCTCCCTAACCCTGACGCGTTTGAATGAAAGCGGGTTGCTGGGCAAATTCCTGCCTGATTTCGCGCGACTGGTCGGCCAGATGCAGTTCGACCGCTATCATGTGTATACGGTGGATGAGCATATTTTGCGCGCCATCGAACATCTGCATCGCATTGAGCGGGGTGAGTATCAGGAGATGTTGCCGCTTGGCTCGGTGGTTATTCACCACATTTCTTCGCGCCGCGTCCTTTTCGTGGCGATGTTGACGCATGACATTGGCAAAGGACGCGGTGGCGGGCCACAGGCGTTGCACGAACATCTGGCAGAGGCGATTGCTCTGCGACTGGGCTTAACTAAAGAAGAAGCCGCCTTGGTTCGCTGGTTGGTCGCGAATCATATGGTGTTTAGTCACACGGCATTCAGTCGCGATATCGACGATCCCAAAACCCTCGCCGATTTTACCGCCACGGTACAAACCACCGACCGCTTGCGCCTGCTACTGCTAATTACGGTGGGCGATATTCTTGCCGTCGGCCCGACCATTTGGAACCCGTGGCGCAATGCATTATTGCGCGAGTTATATGTCAAAAGCGAGCAGGCGATGGGCGCACCGCCACGCCAGCTGGAACAAGGATTAAAAGAAGAAAGCTGGCAACGCTGCCGTGCGGTGATTGCCGACTGGCCGGAAGACTTACGCGAGCGGGTAGAACAGGTCGTGACCACGCAATGGCTGCTCGGCGTGCCGCAAGACAGCATTGAGCCGGCACTGAATTTACTTCGCTCTTATTGGACCACTCCACAGCAAAGCATTTTATTTACGCATGAAGCGCATCTGCCCGAAGCATTTACGCGCCTGTATTTCTGTTTACAGGACATGCCGCGCTTGCTCGAATACCTGGCGGGTATCATGCTGCTTTCCGGTGCAGGCATTACCAGTTGTCGCACCTATACCTTAGGGGATGGGACAGTGTTTATCCTACTGGAAATTCAGGACGCCACGGGGCAAGCCTATCAGGATGACGCGCGTCTCGCGGCGATGCCGGAACAACTGCATGCGGCGATCAACCATCACCTCGATCTGCCGAAAAGTTTAGGGCAATATCGCCGTTACAGCCGTAAACGCAAAAATGATGCACGCCGCCCACATGTCATTATCGATAACAGTATCAGCAATATGTGTAGCGTGATCGAAGTGCACGCGCTGGATCGCACCGGGCTGTTATACGATATTGCCGGCGCCTTAAGTGCCAATCAACTCAACATCGTTTCCACTCACATTATGACCTATGGCGATCAGGCGGTGGATGTCTTTTATGTAAAAGACCAATTTGGCCTGAAATTGGAACATGTGGGAAAAATGGATAAAATCCGTTACGATGTTCTCAACCATTTGATGAAAGAAGTGTGATGCGTTGGATGTTGCTTAAAGCCTGGCCTGCCCTGATCCCGATTGGGATATATCTCTTATGGTTCGGCTGGCGCATGTATCGCTATAAGAAGGGAGACGCGCTTTTGCCCGATACCAGTCGCCCGTTTCGGCTGGCCTTATTTTCATCACTCGCATTACTGGCAATTTGCCTGATTACCTATGGTCTGGCGCAAAAACCGACGGGTAAAGTCGGCTACGAACCGAAGCGCTACGAAAATGGCAAACTGATCGAGGAAGAGTTTCATTGACCGCCTTCGACTGGCTGCAGCATCCGAATGTTCAAACGCTCTTTGCCGCGTTTGGCGACGTGCCTTTGCGTTTCGTAGGCGGTTGTGTACGCGACAGCCTGATGGGCCGCCCGGTCGCTGATAAAGATGCGGCAACCCCCGCCTCGCCGCAGACCATTCTATCGCTCGCGAAAGCCGCTGGCCTGAAAGCCATCCCGACCGGTATTGAACATGGCACGATCACGGTAGTGGTGGAAAATGAGCCATTTGAGATTACCACTCTGCGCCGGGACGTCGCCTGTGACGGACGCCATGCCGATGTCAGCTTTACCGACGATTGGCAGGAAGACGCGATGCGCCGCGATTTTACCATGAACGCGCTGTATTGCGACGCGAGGGGGACCGTCTACGATTATACCAATGGGAAAGCCGATGCCCGGGTCGGATATCTGCGTTTCATCGGCGATCCGGAAGCGCGTCTGGCCGAAGATGGGTTGCGCTTGTTACGCTTTTTCCGTTTTTACGCCACCTTCGGACATGGTGCGCCCGATCCCGCCGCTTTGCAGGCATGTCAAAACGAAGCGGCGCGGTTGAAAGATATTTCCGGAGAGCGCATTCGCAGTGAAATGCTAAAACTGCTCGCCGCTGGAGACCCGGTGCCCGCGCTGGAATTCATGGGGCCGGTGTTTCCATATATTTTGCCGGATGGCGACTATGCCCTCTCCCAGTTATCCATTATTCCTGCGCAGCTGGAACATGCGGCATTTGCGCGATTAGCATTATTACTGCGCCAACGGAGCCATCGTGAAACTGCTGTCGCACGCCTTGGCAGTGCCTGGCAATTATCGCGCAAACAGCAGCGCCTGCTAAATCTTTTCGTGACGCATCCCACCATAGCGATACCCGATGCACCTGCCGGGTGGATGCCGGTGCGGCGTCATCACGACTGGGCGGATTTTGCCGCGCTCGCCTGGGTTGAGGCCGTAGAGCAAAAGGCCGGCTTGCCCCAATTTCAAACACAGCTGGATGCGTTACAAAAGATGGCCGTCCCTATCCTCCCTATCCGCGGTGGCGATTTGAAACAACATGGCATTCCCGAAGGCGGAGAAATGGGTGAATTATTACGTCGCGCCGAACGCTATTGGGAAGCTAAACATTACAGGCCCACCAAAATGGACTTGGTACATTACGCACGCAGCCTGCGCCCGCCTAAATTATCGTAACTTCATGAAATTGTAATACTCTCCGCCACCAGAGGTGCTACAGCTCCTATATTCTTTTCTAAATTTTAGATTTGAACATTTTGTTAGAAATACCAACTGCACTTAATTCCGGGAGGAAGCAATTGGTTCGCAACAATACGGGTTTCGGCATAGCCGACACCCAACGCGGAAGACTAGAGACGTGGGGCATCTGTCTCGTTTTCCGCGGGCGCCCGCCCCGGCCCCC
>DDZS01000010.1:17757-21315 GCA_002346425.1 Alphaproteobacteria bacterium UBA3002 | reverse complement strand
CAAACCGGGCGGGCGCACCTTAACCTCCGATACGTCCACCATCGCGTTTGGTAACTGCCAGCACCGCGGACCGCGGCGGCATGCCTTCTTTGAAATCTGGCCAGCGGGTTTGCGGCTGGTCGAATGTTCCATCTTCGCCGGGATGTTGCACGGAAACGAACAGCGTTTTGCCATCCGGTGTAAAACACGGGCCAGTCATCTCGCATCCCGCCGGACCAATCAGAAACTGACGTGTGATACCGCGCCCTTCTCCTTGTGTATCCGCAGCGTAAACCGCATTGGCTTTACCAAGCACATCATCCTGCCCGTCGGTCGTAATCCAAATGCGCCCCTTCGGATCGAAGGCCAGATTATCCGGACAGGCCAGCATGCCCTGTACTGTAGTTCCATCGGCATACATACCCGGCTTGCCACCTTCGACAAACAAGGCCCATTCAAACCGTTCGGCGGTGTGATCGCCATTCGGCGGCAACATCTCTAACACATAACCGCTTTGATTCTGCGCCCGGCGATTCACCGCATCGGTTTCGGTGCGGTCAGGGTTTTTGGTCATGCAGGCATAGACGCGGCCAGTAACCGGGTTCACTTCCACATCTTCCGGACGATCCATGGGGGTTGCACCCACAAGTTTCCCTGCCCGGCGCGCTTCAATCAACACATCCGCCTGAGAGTGAAAGCCATTTTCTTCCTTGAGTGGGCCATGACCATAGACCAACGGCAGCCACGTCATCGATCCATCGGCGTCATATTTTGCGGCATAGAGCGTGCCCTCGTCCAGCAAACGGCTATTGGCGTTGCCTGCCGCCGGATCATACCGCCCGGCAGAAACATATTTATAGATAAACTGAAAATGCGAGTCGTCGCCGCTATAGACCACCACCCGCCCATCCGGCGCCATCACACAACTGGCGCATTCATGTTTGTAACGGCCAATGGCGGTGTGTTTAATCGGGGTGGAATCCGGATCCTTCGGGTCGATCTCTACGACCCAGCCAAAACGATTGGCCTCATTCGGTTCCGCTTCAACGGAAAACCGTGTGTCGATTGTATCCCAACGATGGTACAAGTTTTCGCCGATCCCTACCGCCTGATGACTCGCTTTTTCGGCACCGTCATAGTCACCCATAACAAAGAAGCCATCGAAATTTTCTTCGCAGGTGAGGTAGGTCCCCCATGGCGTTTGTCCCCCGGCACAGTTAGCAAAGGTGCCAAGTACAGCCTTGCCAGTCGGGTCAGCACTGGTTTGCAAACGGGGATGTCCCGCCGCAGGTCCAGCGATGGTCATCCGCGTTGACGCGGTGATCCGCCGATTATAGGTGCCATCCACGCGCATCCAGTTGCCTTGACGTTTGTTGACTTCCATCACCGACACGCCGACCGATGCCATACAGATGGCTTGCTCCTGATCGGTGAGGTCTAGCAGCGTCCGCCCGCCGGGGAACATATTCTCCGACGCACAATATTCGTGATTCACACATAGAAGCCCATGCACCGAATCGTGCAGAGGGAAATAGGCAATAAAATCGTTGTTAAAACCGAATTGTTGCGCCTGGCTGTCCGGGGTTTGTGCGTAAGGGTTAAAGACCGGTGCATCTTTGAATAACGGATCACCCCAGCGTTGCAGTATCTGCGCGTCATAACCGTCAGCAATATGCAGTGTTTTATCCAGCGTATCGGGAATTTCGATGAATCCCAAACTGCTGAGCGAAGTGCTAGCGTGCAATGATAACGGCAAAGCGGAAGCCACCGCGGCCCCGGCGAAGCCTTTTAACAGGCTACGTCGCGAATAACGCGCTTCCAAAACAGAAGAGAAATGCGAACCCATGCGTTTTATATAAAAAAACGCCGCCTAAAAAGCTAGTCCTGCTTCTCTTCTTCGACTTTCACCTGATCGGGATTGTCGTAATTGGCGCCGCCCGGATTTTCTTCCAGTGCATAGCCTGCTGAACGCACCGTACGGATTAGATCGGGCTGATTGCCATCGTAATTCAACGCCTTGCGCAGGCGACGGATATGCACGTCCACCGTGCGCAACTCCACGTAAATATCGTGGCCCCATACCTGATCCAGCAAATGTTCGCGGCTGAAAACGCGGCCCGGATGTTCCATCAGATGGCGTAATAAGCCAAATTCGGTCGGGCTTAAATGCACTTCTTTGCCATCGCGCGTCACCTTATGCGACGTGACATCCATCGAAATGCCAGAAAACTCTAATACCTGCTCGCTTAAGGACGGACGGATGCGGCGAAACACCGCGTTGATACGAGATATCAACTCCGTCGGGCTAAATGGTTTCACCATGTAATCATCGGCGCCGCTATCCAGCCCACGAATCCGGTCACCTTCTTCACCACGTGCCGAAAGCATAATAATCGGAATATTTTTCGTCGACTGGTCCCAGCGGAGTTGTTTGCACACCTCAACGCCGGTCATACCCGGCAACATCCAGTCCAGGACGATAATATCCGGGTGATGGTCGCGCACCATTCCAACGGCTTCTTCGCCATCGCCAGTCGCCAACACACGAAAACCCTCACGCTCCAGATTGTAGCGCAGCATGGTCACAATCGCGACTTCGTCCTCGACAATTAATACAGTGGTATTCGGTTTGTTCCGTGATTCAGCCATAACCAACTCTTTCTTCTTTTCCTTAAAAAGTATTTGTCTTTTTGTCGCACAGGTCAAGTTTTCTGCAAAACGGACCAGCCCGCTCTTTACCTTTACGGCCAATGTGGTAAAGAAACCATTAACATGCCTGCAAAAAAATCGACGCTATCCCCCAAATTAAAAATGCTGTTGGACGTGGCCCCGCTCGCTGCCTTTTTTATTGGCTATCAGCTGGGCGACTTGATGTTAGCCACCGCGCTGATCATCGCCGCAACCGCATGCAGCCTGATTGTGACCTACGCGGTTGAGCGTCATATCGCCAAATCACCGCTGATTTCCGGTATTCTGGTCGCCGTCTTCGGCGGGCTGACATTGGCGCTGGATAATGAATTATTCATCAAAATGAAACCAACCATTTTGAACCTGCTCTTCGCAGCCATCCTACTGTTCGGCGTTTACATGCATCGCAAAGGCTGGTTGAAATTCCTGCTGGATATGGCAATGTCGCTGACCGAGGAAGGCTGGCGCAAACTCTCGCGCAACTGGGGACTGTATTTCCTCTTCCTCGCCTTACTGAACGAAATCATCTGGCGCAATTTCTCAACCGAATTCTGGGTCGATTTCAAAGTTTTTGGCATGCTGACCTGCACGGTACTATTCACCCTAAGCCAATACCCACTCATCAAAAAATACAGCGTCAGCCCTTCACAATCCGTTTAAACTACGCTATATTACGGGTGTTCTTCGGAACTATGGCGATAAACGCGGAACAGAATAGGCGGATTGGACCCGGGGGCGGAACCCGGCGGCTCCACCAAAGTGCGGTGTTATTGCAGCGCATTTTGGCGGGGCCGAATTAGCATCGACAAACGCAGTAAAGGTTTTAGCTTTCGTTCGGCATGATACCGCCGTGATGGATCATCTTTATAAATGCAAACGATAATTTTGCAC
>DDZS01000010.1:17196-17463 GCA_002346425.1 Alphaproteobacteria bacterium UBA3002 | reverse complement strand
TAAATGCAAACGATAATTTTGCACTTGTAGCTGCTAACGACAATTTTGTCGCTGCAGATCGCGCTGCTGCCTAATTGGGCACACGTGATTTCTAGTTAGTTACGCGGTTTGGGGAGTACCGGGCAACAGAAACTCCCCGCTTAAACTCTCTCAATTGTCATATTTATTTCATACATTTATAAATTACATCATATATGCTGTATTTAAGTTAAAAATACATATGTGATTGTGAATAGTAATGGATGACTTCAATAAACGGGTGATCGA
>DDZS01000010.1:0-16905 GCA_002346425.1 Alphaproteobacteria bacterium UBA3002 | reverse complement strand
GACTTCAATAAACGGGTGATCGATCGCCTCTCCAGCAAAGAACCCCTGATGGTGGAAATCACCGATGAAACCATGAAATCGGTCCTTAAGCGGTTTATCGCGCCGAAAGACAGCTTGAGCGACGCCACCCCATTAAGCAAAGGCCGCAGCGGCTTTGGCGAATTGGACTGGTTGCGTCATGTAATTGAAAATGACGAGGCGTTGAAACATAAACATCCGGATGTGGCGCTGGAAACCGTGTTGCGTCACCCTGGCCTGCATGCGATTGCGCTGCATCGGATTGCGCATGAATGCTACATATCCGGTAATGACGAAGACAAAGCGCTGGCGGATCAGATTCACAAAGCCGCAAAACAATATACTGGTATCGATATTCACCCTGGCGCTGAAATCGGAAAGTATTTCTTTGTCGACCATGGCGCTGGCGTGATTATCGGTGAACAAGCGGTTATTGGCGATTATGTCACGCTGTATCAGGGGGTCACACTCGGCGCTGATGGTAAACCCATGCCAGAGGGAGAACGCCGTCACCCCACCCTTGGCAATCACGTCACTATGGCCACGGGTTCGCGCATCTTAGGCGCGGCGCATATCGGTGATTACACAACTATCAGCACCAATGCGCATATTATCGGCCCGGTAAAAATCGGCAATCATGTCCGTATCGCCGATAGCAGCTCGATTCGCATCGACATTCCCGATGATGTCGCCGCCTGGACCGATAAGGGCGGCAGCCATTATCTGAAACGTGCCGATGGTTCCATCAAAACCTTTAATCCGAATGAATATGATAAGAGCAGGAAAACCCTGATGACGATCAAAGGCGATTGGGCATTGCGGGAAAAAAACCGGCAAGAAGCGCCGCAAGAAGTCGACACAATGCGCCGCTAACCCATGACGCCCCTTGCAGGGCGCGAAAAACCGCTTATAATAGGCAGACGATGAAACAATTTCCTGACGAATTAACGATCGATTACCCGGCGCTGATTGATAATGCCATGCGCTCTGTGGTGAAATCGGCACTGGAACACGCTGCACGCTTCGGCTTGCCGGGTGACCACCACTTTTTCGTGTCCTTCCTGACCCAGTTTCCCGGGGTGGATCTATCGCCCGCGCTGATGACGCGCTATCCAGAAGAGATGACGATTGTCATCCAGCATCAATATTGGGATTTAAAAGCAGAGGCCGATCATTTCAGCCTGATGCTGAGTTTTAACAATGTGCCGGAAAAACTGATCGTGCCGTATGAGGCGCTCACCGCCTTCGCCGATCCGAGCATCAAATTCGGTCTGCAATTCCATACCCGCGACTGGAATGAGGAAGACGACGAAGTGCATTGCCCCTCGACCGGGCGCACGGGGCGCGAAATGCCGCCGGAAGCCTCGTTCGATGAGGAGCCACCTTCGGATGCGCATCCCGCGGCGAATGACGATAAAGTCGTATCCATCGACGCCTGGCGGAATGACAAAAAGTGACGGATAGAGTTAGCGAGGCAATGCCGAGCTTACGGTTCCGTCATCCCGGCGAAGGCCGGGATCTGGTTGTTTCAGATTGCTCCCTATAAAAGTTCCTGCAACACATTCGGGATGACTGCGTTTTTTGATATCGCCCTAGAACAAGCCCGCCTTGCCGTCCCCCTGGGTGAAGTACCCGTGGGCGCGGTAATTGTCCATCAGGGCCGCGTGATTGCCGCGACTCATAACTTGGTCGAAACCCGCAAAGATGCTACCGCTCACGCCGAAATACTGGCGCTGCAGACGGCCTCCGCCCATCTGGGGGAGCGTCACCTGATTGACTGCGACCTCTACGTCACGCTTGAACCCTGCGCCATGTGCGCCGCCGCTATTTCCCTCGCCCGTATCCGCAAACTAGTTTTTGGTGCCTATGACCCCAAAGGCGGCGGCGTGGAACATGGCCCACGCTTTTTTCAGCAACCAACCTGCCATCACCGCCCCGAAGTGATTGGTGGAATCAAAGAAGCAGCCTGCAGCCAATTGCTGAAAGCGCATTTTGCGCAGCTACGTCAGAATATGCTATACTAATCCATGGGCTATTTACTCTCGCTACCCTTCAAAATTCTTGGGCTGATCTTAGGCACCTTCTTTGCACTGTTGCGGATTGCGAGTTTCTTCTTTTTACTTCTGATTAATCCCATTGTGCTCATCCTCCTCGCCTGCGTCGGTGCGTTTATTTATTTCACGTAAACAGGCTGGCAATCCGCGGGCGAGCCTGCTAAAACCAGAAAAAAATCCAAGGAGCGAGCGATGTCTGTCCAATATACCTATGTCATGAAAGGCCTGAGCAAATCTTACGGCACCAAAAAAGTGCTGGAAGATATCTGGTTGTCGTTCTTCCCCGGCGCAAAAATCGGGATTGTTGGTCATAACGGTGCCGGTAAATCGACCTTGCTGAAAATCATGGCGGGCAAAGACACCGAATTTAATGGCGAAGCATGGGCCGCCGATGGCATCAAAGTCGGTTATCTGGAACAGGAACCGCAACTTGACCCTAACAAAACAGTATTTGAAAACGCTATGGACGGCCTGCATGAGAAAAAAGCCATGCTGGATGAGTTCAACGCGATTTCCATGCAGTTGGGCGAAGTCACCGACAATGACGAGATGATGGCACTGATTGAGAAGCAAGGCGAATTGCAGGAAAAAATCGACGCGGCAGATGCGTGGTCGCTGGATCATGAAGTGGAAATGGCAATGGAAGCGCTGCGCTGCCCGCCGCCGGAATCCGCTGTCGATAAACTCTCAGGCGGGGAAAAACGCCGCGTGGCTTTGGCGCGCCTGCTGCTGGAAAAGCCTGATATGCTACTGCTTGATGAGCCGACCAACCATTTGGATGCCGAGTCGGTCGCATGGCTGGAACGTTATTTGCGCGAATATCCGGGCACCGTCGTGATGATCACCCACGATCGTTATTTCTTGGATAATATCACCGGCTGGACGCTCGAGCTCGATCGCGGTCAGGGCCGCCCGTATGAAGGCAATTATTCAAGCTGGCTGGAGCAGAAAGAAAAGCAATTGGCGCAAGAGGAAAAGGAAGAATCTGCCCGCCAGAAGCAGATCAAAGAAGAATTGGAATGGGTGCGTTCGTCGCCTAAGGCGCGTCAGTCAAAATCGAAAGCGCGGATTAAGGCGTTTGATGAATTGGTGAAACGCGAAGGCGAAGCGCGCGCTGGCGTGGCGCAGATTACGATTCCGACGGCCGAGCGCTTGGGTGACAATGTGATCATCGCCAAAGGTTTGTGTAAATCGCAAGGGGATAAATACCTGATCGATGATTTGAATTTCGACCTGCCGCCGGGTGGGATTGTCGGGGTTATCGGCCCGAACGGAGCAGGGAAAACCACGCTAATGAACATGATCACGGGCAAAGAAACCCCGGATCAGGGCGAAATCAAACTCGGCGAGAAAGTGAAACTCGGCTTCGTTGATCAGTCGCGCGATTCGCTTGATGATAACAAAACCGTGTGGGAAGAAATTTCTGGCGGGCTGGACATCATTCAACTGGGCAAACAAGAAGTGAAATCACGCGCCTACTGTTCGTGGTTCAATTTCAAAGGCCCGGACCAACAGAAAAAGGTCGGCGTGCTTTCTGGTGGGGAGCGGAACCGGGTTCACCTTGCCAAAATGCTGAAAAGCGGGGCCAACGTGTTGCTACTCGATGAACCGACCAACGATCTGGACGTAGAAACTTTGCGGGCGCTGGAAGAGGCACTGCTGAATTTCGCAGGCAGCGCGGTCATCGTCAGCCACGATCGCTGGTTCTTAGACCGTATCGCCACGCATATTTTGGCTTATGAAGGCGATAGCCATGTTGAATGGTTCGAAGGCAATTATCAGGAATATGAAGACGACAAAAAACGTCGCCTCGGCGAAAAGGCGCTGGAACCGACGCGGATTAAATATAAGCCGCTGAGCCGCGCGGCCTGATCGTCATCATTCTGACATATGCCTGTGCTAGCGTGCAGGTATGAGTTGGACCAATCCACCACCGTTGCCGGATCGAACGCTGCGTCAGGAAATGTGCGCGCAGCTGAAAGATGGATTGCGTGCCTGCGATGCGCCCGATTATCTGCGGAACATGCCTGTAGTACTCGCAACTTGCGGAATAGATGCTTCGACCTATCTCGGCACCTGCCAACGCATTCGTAATTGGATTACGGTCCAAGAAGATCCTTTACCTTTCGAAGAGCGCGACACACCGATAGGCATGATGTTACTCCCAAAACGCGATTTACCAGAGAAGGCATTTTTAGACATTAAGAAAGCCGTATCCGTGCTGATAGAGCTGGGACCTACAACATTTCAAGAGCAAACGCCCAATGCCGCCGCTCAATCGAAATCAAATAGTCCATGGGCACGATAATTTTTTAAAATCGTCATCATTTTGACATTTTTCTGCGCTATGCGTGATTAATGGCTTGGACAGATAGAATAGACCCACCGCTGGATGTATCAAATCCTCGTGCCGAAGCGGTTGAAACTTTAACCCAGATTCTTCGAGACTACCGCGCACCTTTAGCCACACGCAACATGTTGCGTTTGATGCAGCAGCCTGGCTTATCAGGCGAAGAATATGGGGAATTTGCTACGGCTATTGAATCTTGGTTGAACCGCTACCAATCCTATACACAGCTTGAAGAAAGCTATCATGGGTTTCATTTATTAAAACGGTCCGCCCCATCGCAAGCATTTCTCGATGCGAAAAGCGCCGCCACCTTGTTGGCGAAACTCGGGCCTTTGGAAAAAGACAGTCTATATGCTGCAGCCGAAGATGTGCGCGGTCGCCATACGGATAAAAGTCCGTGGGCGCGTTAGGCTTTCTTTGCCTTTTTCGCTAACGCGTCGATCAAGTAATCCAGCCCATTGCGTGAAATTACAGATGAGAATTCCGACCGCTGCGTGGTAATCATGCTGACACCCTCAACGACGATATCATAAATCTTGAAGCCGGCGCCGGTTTGGCGCACGCGATAATCCATGACCACATTCGGCTCACCCGGCTGGGTCACTTCCATGCTGACCAGATATTCGTCGTCGCTTTCCTGACGCACATCATTGATCTTGTAATCCTGATTCGTATAGCTCGTCAGTTTGCTCGAATAATGAGAGATCACGAATTTGCGGTAATTTTCTAAATAGGCCGCTTTTTGCTCTTCGCTCGCGGTGCGCCAGTATTTTCCTAAGACAAATTGCGCGACCCATTCGACGTCTACCCGGTTAGAAAACAAGTTTTCCAACTCTGCCTGTTTGCCTTTTTCAGACAGATTATCGTTTTTAACGACGGTCAACGCTTCCTGTGCCAGATCGTCGGCAAATTGGCGTACTTGTGCTTCATCGGCCAATGCCGTTAAGGGCATCACAATGATACTAAAGAAGAGAAAAAGCTTTTTCATTACTGGTCTACAAATTCCTGGTTACTGGGAGTGCGGTTTTTAATTTGTTTCGCACGGTTTTGTAAATAAATGCTACGATAGGTCGCATAGGGATCAAAGGAGGTTTCTTCGATTTCTTCCGTCAGATCGAGCACTTGCTCACGCCGCGTTAGCGCATCGGTTACACCAAGCGCAATGCTTTCCTCGGTTTCCAAAGCGTAATACCACGGGTTAAGAAAGAGATCGACCACACGACCTACGGTATCGCGCGTGGTAGATGGGCCTAATATCGGAATCACGAAATAGGCGCTGTTGTCATTGCCCATCCAAACCGCCAATGTCTGGCCAAAATCTTCGGAACGGTATTTCAGTGGAGTGTTTTCACCCGCAAAATCGTGGAAACCAGCCAGACCGAAGGTCGTATTCAGCGTAAAGCGCCAGAAAGAAGTCAGCGCTTGCTCCCCATCACCTTGCAGCGCCGCATTGGCCAGATTCACCGGCTCGCCCAAGTTGCGGAAGAAGTTACGCACGGCAACACGCCCTTGTTTCGGCATCACATACCGATAGCCACGCGCAATCGGTTCGATAATCGTCTTATCGACCACTGCGTTAAACGCAAAAATATTGCGGTTCACGTCTTCGATTGGGTCCTTATTCTCCGCACTGGCGCAGGCCGTGAGCAAAGTCAGTAAGGTGAGGCAAAGTGCAGAGCGTATATGTTTCATTCCTGTTCCAGTATCTAGTATGCGTTGCTCAGTTTAGCAAGGTGTAACCAATAATCTGCATAAATAGCCGATGACAAGTTTTTCCTTAACTCTTCGTGACAGGACATAACTATTTGTTGCACAAAAACAACGTTTGCTTTTCCTAAAAGAAAATTTAACAGTAAATCATGCACCATACCACCAATCTATCGCTATCCTTTGAATTTTTTCCGCCCAAAAGCGCGGCGGGCGAAGCTGCATTATGGGAATGTATTCAACAACTTTCCGCCTTAAAACCCGATTTTGTCTCCGTGACCTATGGGGCTGGCGGCACCACGCGTGATCGCACACACCGTCTGGTCAAACGCATTCGGGAAGAAACCGAACTGGAACCTGCGGCGCATTTGACCTGTGTTGGCGCTAATCGCGACGAAATTCGCCAAATTGCCGAATCCTATTGGAATGACGGGATTCGCCATATTGTGGCGTTGCGTGGCGATCCCCCAGCGGGCGAACGCGAATATATCGCGCATCCAGAAGGATATGCCTATGCCGATGAATTGGTGAAGGGCCTGCTTGAATGCGGGGATTTTGAGGTCAGCGTAGCGGCCTATCCCGAAACGCATCCGCAAGCACTTAGCCGGGACGAAGACATGCGTCACCTGAAGCGCAAGATGGATGCCGGGGCTAGCCTTGCCATCTCACAATATTGCTTCGATATGGATTATTATCAGGCGTTTTTGAAGAAACTGCCGGAATATGGCATCGATCCGCATAAGGTCGTGCCAGCGATTTTGCCGATTGGTAATTTCACGCAAATGGCGAAATTCAGTAAAATGTGTGGCGCATCGGTGCCGGAATGGCTGTGCCAGCGTTTTGAAGACGTCGATCCCCAAAGTGAGCTGCATGCGCAATTAGCGGTGGCGACGGCCTATAAACAGGCCCTCGATTACCTGCAAACCGGGGCTTCGCGCCTGCATTTTTATACGCTGAACCGAGCGGATCTCGTGCTCGCCGTGTGCCGATTGCTGGGTATTCGTCCTTCTTAACAGATGGCTAGTTAAGCGTATCCATCGCATTTTGCGCTTGCGCTGCAATGCTTTCGATATTGCGTAGCGCCACGATCAGCATCGACATCTCGACATGCTCTTGACCCTTCAAATCCTCAACAAATTGCTGATAGCGGTGAATATGCTTCTGGTGTTCTTCCTGCCAGAGCGCAATCGCCTCTTTACAGCTACCTTCGGAACAAGGGCGCTGTAGGACATGCGAGGTTAAACGCCGTTGCTGCAAATACAGCTCGCGAATCAGCGAATTGACTGCCAATTGGTTCCAGTAGTCTGGCGTTTGCAGTTTTTGCACGCATTTACGTAACCAGCCTATCCGCAAGGCCGCGCCCACTTCGAAATACACACTCCCGACCGTTTCTACCGGCAAGTTATAGCGATTGGCAACACGCACCACATCAGCCGCAGCGGCCATTACCTCCAGATTGGCGATTTGGATAGCCAGTTGTTCTGGCACGCCTTTATCGATCAGCCGGGTTTTTTGCCGCTCATACGAACGCCGCAGGGTTTTCGACATTAACCCTTCGAAACATTCCGCGAATTTCGCAATGCCCTCGGCATAATCCCGCATGGTTTGTTGAATGTTGATCGGTTCTGAACAGTTTTCCAGGAACCAGCGTACTTTATGGCCCAGAAATTCCTGAACCTGAATAAACATTTCCGCTTGGAGTTGTGCACTGACCTTACCGGTTAAGTCTTCGATATTCGCCCAGATTTCGCGCAAACGGAACGCATCGCGACTGATGACATAGGCACGCGCCACATCGCAGGGATGCACGCCCAATTCCTCAATCACCTGATGCGCAAAGGTAATGCCTGCGCGGTTGATCACACTATTGGTAATCATCGTCGCAATAATGGGTGCGCGCAAACGATGGTTGAGAATTTCCTCGCGGAATTGTTCCTGCATCTCATCCGGGAAATAGCGCAGCAGTTCGGGAATAAAGTAATCCGCCTTCACCATTTTAGAGTCTTTGATCTGCTGGTAAAAATGCAGTTTGGCATAAGACAATAGCACTGCCAGTTCGGGCCGCGTTAACCCCTCTCCGCGCGCCCGGCGCTCGCTTAACTGACGGGCATTGGGCAGAAACTCTACTTTACGGTCGAGGAAATCAATCGCTTCCAGCTCACTCATCATTCGCGACATCGGTTCGAGTTGTTTGGTTCCCGACGCTTCCGCAATGGTCAAGGCTTGGGTTTGTAACCGGTTATCGATCAACACCAGACGCGCCACGTCTTCCGTCATGTCCTCAAGAATCTGATTACGCTCTTCCATCGTGATCCGGTTCTGGCCCAGCGCGTCACGTAGTGCGATTTTAATGTTCACTTCATGATCCGAGCAATCCACCCCGGCGGAATTGTCAATGGCGTCGGTATTGATGCGTCCACCCGCTTGCGCAAATTCGATGCGGCCGCGTTGGGTGAAGCCCAAGTTACCGCCTTCGCCCACGACCTTACAGCGCAATTCGCTCCCATTGACGCGTAAACTGTCATTGGTGCGGTCACCCACATCTGAATGCGCTTCGTCACTGGCTTTGACATAGGTCCCGATGCCGCCATTCCATAACAAGTCTACCGGCGCTTTCAGAAGCAACCGAATCAATTCTTCGGGCGACGCTTCGGTGATCTCCGTCTGCAACCGCACGCGCATTTCCGCGCTAATCGGAATACGTTTCTGGTCGCGAGCGTAGATTCCGCCCCCTTTGGAAATCAGCTTGGAATTATAATCATCCCATGTACTGCGCGGCAGTTCGAACAGGCGTTTGCGTTCTTTAAAGCTTTTTGCGGCATCCGGGTTGGGATCTAAGAAAATATGGCGGTGATTGAACGCGCCAATCAGCTGTATATGTTCGGAAAGTATCATGCCGTTGCCGAACACGTCACCCGACATATCGCCGATGCCGATCACGGTAAAATCTTCGTGGTCGATATCTTTGCCCATCTCGCGGAAGTGGCGTTCGACCGAGACCCATGCCCCACGCGCGGTGATCGCCATTTCTTTATGGTCATAGCCTTGTGAACCGCCCGACGCGAACGCATCGCCCAGCCAGAAGTCATATTCCTGCGCCACGCCATTGGCGATGTCAGAGAAACTGGCTGTTCCCTTATCGGCGGCGACAACCAGATAGGGATCGTCCCCGTCATGGCACACCGTATGCGCAGGCTTGATAATGTCACCGGCTTTAATGTTGTCGGTGATATCGAGCAACCCGCATAAAAATTCTTTGTAGCAGGCGATACCTTCCTGTAGCTGCGCATCGCGGTCGCCTTGCGGCGGGTTTTGCACCACGAAACCCCCTTTCGCCCCTTGCGGTACTATGACGGCATTTTTCACCATTTGGGCTTTAACCAGCCCTAACACTTCGGTACGGAAATCTTCCGGTCGGTCAGACCAGCGGAGCCCTCCACGCGCCACCGCGTCGCCGCGTAGATGGATCCCTTCCACACGCTGCGAATACACAAAAATCTCAGCAAATGGCACCGGTTTCGGCATATCCTGAATTTGGGCCGAATGAAATTTGATCGACAAATAGGACTTTGGCTCGCCAGTTTCGGTGCTTTGGAAAAAATTGGTGCGCAAACTTGCCTGCACCAGATTGATGAAACGGCGAATGATCCGGTCTTCCGCCAGATTGCTCACCTGCTCAAGATAGGCTTCGGCTTTCTGCAAATGCGTGCACCAGACGCTGTTGTCTTCCATCCGCGGATCGAATTTGGCGCGGAATGCCTCCATAATATAGCCCGCTGCTTCTGGATGCGAACACAGGGCCGTGGCAATATAGCGATTCGAATAGCTAAAGCCGATCTGACGCAAATAATGCGTATAGGCGCGGATTACCGTCACTTCGCGATGGTTGAATCCGGCGATCAGCACCAGGGCGTTGAATTGGCCATTGGCCAACCGTCCGCGCCAGACTTCGCGCAATGCTTCTTCAAATAGCGGCTTTGTCGTTTTCAGGTTTTTGGTATGCGTCTCAGGCAATTCCAACCAGAAATCGCGAATGGTAATTTCGCCTTTATCCCATTTCGGGGAAATGGTGTACGGATTTACCTCTTTGACCCAGCAGCCCATATTTTCCAAAATGGGTAGCATCGCCGATAAAGCCCGCTCCGCTTTGTAGGTATAAATCTTTAAATGATATTCCTTATCCGACCCATCTTTACGCTGGAACAGATCAATCGCCAGCCCGTCGCGCTCGATGGCTTCTTCGATTTTAGCGATATCATCCACCGCATGCTGGGCATGCTGCGCTTCGATATAGGCGGGTGGGAACGCATCGGCATAGACTGTGTGCAGGTGATGCACTTCTTCTTGTCCGAAACGCTCTGCGAGCTCATCGCGCAAGGCATCCGACCATTGGTTAGTGATCAATGCGATTCGCTCTTCGATTTGCGTGCCATTCACCTCGGGCACTTCGCCCGGTTTGGTTTTAATAATCGCATGCACCCGTGCCAATGGTGAGTCGGTCAGTTGCGTATAGAAATCACGGATGCTGCCATGATAGGCCTCTTCCAACATCGCGATGATTTGTTCGCGCAGATACGAGCTAAAGCGTTCACGTGGGATATAAACCATACAGCTGACATAGCGCTGATAGGGATCGCTGCGCGCAAATAGGCGGACCTCCGGCTTGGTTTCCAGCGCAATCAGCCCAATAGAGAAACGGAACAATTCATCACGGCTGATCTGGAATAATTCATCGCGCGGATAAAACTCCAGAATCGCCTTTAAGGCTTTGCCGTTATAACTCATCGGGTCGTAATTGGCGCGCACCAGGGTTTGATGAATCTTACGGCGAATAAACGGAATTTTTTCAGCGCTTTGGTAATAAACGGTCGAGGTAAACATGCCAACGAAACGGCGTTCGCCAATCGCATTGCCTTTGCTATCATAGCGTTTGACGGCGATATAATCCATCAGCACCGGGCGGTGCACCATCGACTTACGGCTCGACTTGGTGATTTCGATCACCTCTTTTTCACGGCCAGAGGTGCAGACTTCCTGCGGTACCCAATTTAGCGCACGTGGCTTCAGCTCTTCATCTTCCAGCCGGAACAGACCGAGTTCAGAGCCTTCGACCAGTTTCAAACATTGATCTTCCTTGGCGTAATCATATTCCATATAGCCGAGGAAAACAAAATGATGCTCGCCCAGCCAATGCAGAAAATCTTTGGCTTCCTGTAATTCTGCCGGGTCGAGGTGTTTATCGGTTTTGCTTAATTCTTTGATTGTGTCATCCGTCTTGCGGTCCATAGCGCTGAAGTCATCGACGACATATTCCACTGCATGCAGAATCTGGCGCAGGTCTTGCTCCAATTTGGCGCGTTCGGATTCCGACAAAACCCCGCGGATACGGAAATGGATAAAGGATTCGATCAACGTCCCCGACGGAACGCTACCATCTTCCTGAATGCCAACCACTTCCATCAGCTTGCCATGTTTGCGTTTCAGATAGAAAACCGGATGAATGGTTTGCTGCAGCTCAAAACCCTGGCGATTCAGCTCCGCCAGCATCGAATCGAGGATGAAGGCATGATCGTCATTATGCACTTCGAATATTGTGAGACCTTCCGTTTCATCGACAAAAGAGCGAATTTGCACGCGTTCGCTTTTCTGCGCGAAGAAATCGAAACTGTTTAATGCCAGCTTGGCGGCACGCACCGCCTCGATGCGTTTCAATTCCATCAAAGGCGTTTTGGTATAATATTCACGCACGAAATCGCGTTGCAGCTTGCTTGCCTCCTTAGGTAAGACGGCAGGTATCGCTGCAATCAATTGGCTTAGCTCGGTATTAGCGGGGTCGTGGTGCTGGGTATGGCGAATCATGGCTGTCTTTTCGGTGCGTTTATCTATAGAAGGATAAGGGACAGTCAAACAGAAAAGCAAGCCAATGAACCGAAAAAATCTCCTTTCTGCCTTATGTTGCGCTGCACATGACGCTGCCGAAGCCATTATGAGCTATTATCGCACCGATGTGGATGTGATTCGCAAGGAGGATAATTCGCCTGTGACAGAAGCCGATCTTGCCGCACATCATATTCTGGTGGATGCTTTGCGCGCGCTGACACCGGACATTCCTATCGTTTCCGAAGAAAGCGAAAGCCATACCCTACCCGAAGGGGCGGAACGTTTCTGGCTGGTCGACCCGCTGGATGGCACGAAGAGCTTTATCCGCGGCACAGGCGCCTTCACCGTCAATATCGGATTGATCGAATATGGCGAACCCACAATGGGTGTCATCGTTGTGCCGACGGATAAGCGGTGCTATGCCGGGGATATCGAACACGGCGCCTGGAAAAATGACGAACCGATTTCCACGGGTGATTTACCAAAAACGGAATGGGGCGCGGTGGTTAGTATGTCGCATCTCGATCCTAAAACCGAAGCATTCATTACACCGCTACCTATTGGCGAGAAACGTTCGGCTTCGTCTTCCTTAAAATTCTGTCTGGTGGCAGAAGGCGCGGCGCATCTCTATCCCCGTTTCGGCCCGACTATGGAGTGGGATACCGCCGCCGGTCATGCGATTTTGCGCGCGGCGGGTGGCAAAGTCGTCCATCCCGATGGCAGATCCTTCACCTATCGCAAAACAGGTTTTCGCAACGGCGCGTTCATCGCGGCCCACGCCGAGTGTCACTGGTAGATTATGCGAGTGCCTGCCAGAAAGCTTCAGCCGGATTGGTCCCATACAGCTTTTGCGCCGGTCGAATACCGGTAGGAGAGGTGATGTTAATCTCCGTTAGATATTCACCAATTAAATCCAACCCGGCAAACAAGACGCCATTGGCTTTAAGCTTGGTGCCGACTGCCTCGCAAATCTGATGCTGCCGCGGCGATAGCTCTACCGCCGCCGCCGTACCGCCCACGCGGAAATTAGCACGGATTTCACCTGCTGCCGGAATACGCCCTACCGCAGCTTCGACCTTACCGTTGATCAAAATCACTCGCACATCCTGATCTTTCACTTCCGGCAGGAACGCCTGCACCATTAACGGCTCGCTGGAGCGTTCACGGTGCTGTTCCAATAAGGCAGCCAAATTGCCGTCGCTTTCTTTAAACCGAAAGACCGCACGTCCGCCGAATCCGTAAAGCGGTTTGATCACGATATCTTTGCACGCGCTTAAAAAGTGGCGGATTTCCTGTTCCTGTGAAGTGATTAGGGTTGGCGGAATAAATTCCGCAAAATCGAGAATCGCAATTTTTTCCGGGTGATTACGCACATAAGCCGGATTATTTATAACACGCACCGAATCCGGCAACCGCTCCAGCAAATAGGTGGTGGTCAGATAGGTCATGTCGAATGGCGGATCTTGTCGCAGCAAAACTACGTCCATTTCTGCAAGCGCGACCTCTTCGGCCTCTCCCAACTGATGCCACGCATCGCCATCTTGTAAGGTAATGCGTTGCGCTTTCAGCGCGATAATAGCATCCCCGCGTGCACAGAGATGAGAGGGGTGATAGATCCAAATCTGATAGCCATAAGCCTGCGCGACTTCCATCAGCGCGATCGTCGAATCTCCCGCCACATTCAGCCCTTGCGGGTGGTCCATTTGTATGGCTATTTTCATAATGGCCGATTCGGCTTTTCGATATATTTTAAATAGCTCACCACTTCGCGCACGCCTTTAATGCGTCGCGCTATCGCAAAGACATTTTTCAACTCTTGCTGGCTTTGCACAGACCCAAGAATAAACACGCGGCCATCGGACACTTCTATGGAATAGCTTAGAATATCAACGCCTTTGGTGATCGCCAGCTTGGTTTCAACTTGCTTTTCAATCCATTCATCCCGCGCGCGATCAGAGAAACTACGCGCCGGATCGACCTCGATTTCATCGATCACTTCTTTCACGCCTTTGGCATGCCATGCCAACTCCACGGCACGTTCTTTGGTAATTTGCTGATCAACCTTACCGCTAAGCAGGACACGTCCCTGCCGCACCATGATATTCACATTGGTGAGCAAATCATGCACGTCTTTATCAAAATAAAGCCCGTTGATAGCGGTGTAGATGACCCCGTCATCGACCACATCGCCCATACTGCGGTCTTCCGCCGCGGCAATGCCTGCTTCCGTTACACCGCCGAGAATCAGCGGCCCACATCCTGTGGTGGCAAGCACCAGCCCTAGCCATAAATATCGCATCTGCACTCCCTTAAAACGCATGGGTAATATGGGTACATCGCCATGCGCTGACAACCATAAGGTCGAAACGATAATCGAGTAAAGCGCTTTTCTGCCCTTGTGCCTGCCACCATTCCGCCGCTCTGCGGATGCGTTGCTGCTGCGCAGGATGCACGGCATACAGGCCGTCTTCGCGGGTGGCGCGTGCTTTCACTTCGATAAAGCAGATCAGGTTCCCGCGCCGCATAATCAGGTCGATTTCGCCGACGGGGGTTTTGTAACGTCGCGCCTCAATACGGTACCCTTTCAGCATAAGCATCACGGCGGCCAGCCATTCCGCGCGATGGCCGCGCTGATAGGCTTTTAGCTTCACCGTTTTAGCCATTCTTCAGTGCCAGCGCCCGTTGATAAAGCGCTGAACGCCCCAATCCGGTGGCGTCCGCTGCCTGTTTTGCCGCTTCTTTCACGCTCATTTTTGGCAAGAGCGATTGCAACAGCGCATCCACTTCTTCGGGTCCAACCGTTTTTTCTTCTGCGGGCTCCCATAGCAGCACGATCTCGCCGCGCACCTGTTCGCGCGCGCTTAATGCCGCATGAATGTCTGTCGCCGTACCATGCAGCCATTCTTCATGCCGCTTGGTGAGTTCGCGCGCCACACACAGCTGGCGCGTCGCATCAAGCGCTGCGAGATGCTCCAACGTTGCGAGAATGCGTTTAGGCGATTCATAGCATAACACGGTTTCTGGCCGCTGCAGCAAACTGGTAAGCGCGGTATTTAAGGCTTGCGTTTTATTTGGCAAAAAACCGGCAAAATAAAAACGGTCGCTAGGTAGTCCTGCACCGCTTAGCGCGGTGATCGCGGCGCAGGCCCCGGGAAGCGCTTCAACGGCAAATCCCGCAGCGCGCACTTCGCGCACCAGTTTATAGCCGGGGTCAGAAATCAGTGGGGTGCCCGCATCGGTAATCAGCGCCACCGATTCTCCCGCCCGTAAGCGCGCCAGCAGCATGTCGGGTTTGCCCGAATCGCTATGTTCATGATAACTGATAAGCGGCGTCCCGATGCCGTAATGTTGCAATAGGACGCGGCTGGTGCGGGTATCTTCGCAGGCAATTAGATCGGCATCTTTGAGTGCTTCAACGGCACGAAAGGTCATATCGCCTAAGTTTCCGATGGGTGTCGCCACAACAACCAGTTTACTTAGACCAGGTTTTTCGGTAGCGTCCCCCATAGGAAAAGACTTAACAGGGAGTATCACATGCTGCAACGCGCTTTATCCATCCTGCTGTGCGTCTGCGTGGTAGCAGCGTGTAAACCTCTGCCGCCGCGTAAGGCCGATGCGCCACCGCGCCCAACCGCAGGCGCGGCGATGGAAACGCCGTTGAAAGCTCCCGTGATTCATCAACCGGTGGTCGCTTCCGGTCCCCCATTGAAGGTGGGTCTGTTGGTGCCACTATCCGGACGCGCCGCAGACGTTGGCAAAGCATTGCAAGACGCTGCCGTCCTCGCCCTTTTCGATAAATATGCCGGGATGCATGATGTCAGCAACGTTCGACGCATTGAGTTGTTACCACAAAATACTAAAGGCACGCCCGAAGGTGCGTTAGAAGCCGCCGCCAAAGTGAAAGCCGAAGGAGCAACCCTGATTATCGGGCCGCTCTTTGCCGGAGAAGCCGAAGCACTAAAAGGCAAAACCGGCCTGCCGGTGGTGAGTTTCACTAATGATGCCCGCGCCGCAGGTGGCGATATTTTTGCTTTCGGATTTAAGCCAGACGAACAAGCCGCGCGCGCCGCGTCTTACGTGTTCCAGCAAGCCAATATCTCTCGTATGGCGATGCTGGTGCCGCAAGATGCGTATGGCAGCCGCGTTGCTAAAGCCGTGGAAACGGAAGCTTCCAAAACTGGCGCCACGCTCACGTCGATCGTGCGCTTCTCACCCGCTTCCGGTATTTTGGAATCCGATATCAATACGCTGCTCGATGGTAAAAGCGACCCAGATTTCGGCGCGTTATTTTTAGCCGCCGGGGGCGAACAATTGACGCGCGCTATGCCCTTATTGCTATCAAATAACATCACGCCGCAGCGTGTACGTTTTGTCGGTACCGGCTTATGGGATGATATTAAATTGCTAAAACAAAACACATTGCAAGACGCGATTTATGCCAGCGCAGAGCCGGATGAATATGCCAGTTTCGCCACACGTTTCCGTGCCACCTATGATTATGAGCCACCGCGCATTGCCAGCTTAGCGTATGACGCAGTGGCACTGGCAACATCGCTGGCATTATCGCCCGCCGGATTTTCCGAGGCGGCCTTGCTAAGTCCGAATGGTTATGTGGGACCCGCCAACGGTGTCTTTCGTTTTCTTGCCGATCGCACTACGCAACGGCGCTTAGCGGTGATTGAGGCCAGCGGCCCGGCTCCGCATGTCGTCGACCCGGCACCGATTGGCTTTAATTAATCAATTCGCCCAGCAAATGATTCAGCACCATGCGGCCTGCTTGCGTGGCAATGAGGCGGTCGCCCTTTTGGCGGATGAGCCCTTGTTTGCTGTAAAAATCCAGTTTCTCCGCATCGACCACCGGTAACACACCCGCGATGCCTTCGCGCAAACGCAGGC
>DDZS01000057.1:37487-37678 GCA_002346425.1 Alphaproteobacteria bacterium UBA3002 | reverse complement strand
ACATCGCCGGCATCGTGCGGGGCGAGCTTGGTCGCCAGCTCGACCTCATCGACCCGAATGTGTTCAGTTTCTGCTGGATCGTCGACTTCCCCTTCTTCGAATGGAACGAAGACGAGAAGAAAATCGACTTTTCACACAATCCCTTCTCAATGCCGCAAGGCGGGCTGGAAGCGCTGGAAGCCGCCGAGGGC
>DDZS01000057.1:36904-37138 GCA_002346425.1 Alphaproteobacteria bacterium UBA3002 | reverse complement strand
CAGTATGACATCGTCTGTAACGGCGTGGAACTCTCCTCAGGCGCGATTCGTAACCACCGCCCGGATATCATGAAAAAAGCGTTCGAAATCGCCGGTTACGATGCGTCGATTCTCGAAGCCAAATTCGGTGCCCTATGGCGCGCCTTCCATTTCGGTGCCCCACCACATGGCGGCATCGCGCCGGGTGTCGATCGTATGGTGATGCTCCTCGCCGACGAGCCGAACATCCGCGAA
>DDZS01000057.1:36347-36586 GCA_002346425.1 Alphaproteobacteria bacterium UBA3002 | reverse complement strand
AGTCATCGCCTTCCCGATGAACCAACGCGCGGAAGACTTGCTGATGGGCGCACCGTCGACAGTAGAAGACAAGCAGTTGAAGGAACTGAACATCCAGCTCTCGGCCAAAGCCAAGCAAGCACTGGCAGACGCTCAGAACGAGGATCAGGCGGCGTAAGGCGCAGCCATGACCATCGAATCGCGGCCACGTGGCGAGATCCAATCCCTGCAAGTGCTGCGTGCCGTCGCGGCGGGGATGA
>DDZS01000057.1:35813-36034 GCA_002346425.1 Alphaproteobacteria bacterium UBA3002 | reverse complement strand
TGCGTGCCGTCGCGGCGGGGATGATTGCGCTGGGGCATCTGGATAATTACGCGATTCCGATCTATCTGACCAAAGGCTTTAGCTGGATTGGGGTGGATATTTTCTTCGTTCTCTCTGGCTTTATCGTCGCCTATACCTTTCAGCCGTATATGCAGCAGCAAGGCGCGTGGTGGCTGTTTTTAAAAAAGCGCGCCTCCCGGATTTTTCCGTTTTACTGGGTC
>DDZS01000057.1:34467-35498 GCA_002346425.1 Alphaproteobacteria bacterium UBA3002 | reverse complement strand
CCTGCCTGTTTGCCTTACTGGTTGCGGCGCTGACGGGCTACAAGGCCGACTTGCCGTTTGATCAGATCATCGCATCCTTTGCACTCTTCCCGCAAAAAATTGGCGAGCAATTGATTCCCGTCGCCTGGACGTTGAATTACGAATGGCTGTTTTACGGCATCACGGCGATGATCTTGCTAATTGCCCCTCGCCATTTCGCTCGCTTTTGCTGGGTCTGGCTGCTCGTCATTCTGGTAGTGCAGCCTTTTGCCACATTGGAGCCACGCCCCTATTTCAGCTGGACGATGTATTTCGGTAATCTTTATCAGTTCGAGTTCTTGTGCGGCATTTATGCAGGCTATGCGTATCTCGGCAAAGCCTGGATGCCTCGTTTCAGTAACCGGCAGCTAACTGGCCTTAGCCTGTGGTATCTTCTACTCATCGTCGCGGCACTCGTTTATGGTTACTACACCATCGATCATCCACAAAAATTCGGGCATTATTCGATCTTCACCTTGCGCTGTCTGTTGCTTGGATTTGCCTTCGCATTCATCATTTACGCTTTGGCCGAACTGGAACGCCGTGGTGCCCTGCCCGCCTTCCCGCGCTGGTCGTTGACGATCGGTGGCGCGTCCTACGTATTATATCTGTTACATGACATGATATTCGTATTACTCGGCACCGCATGGCAAGCACTGTTCGGTCAGGCGCCGAATCAGGGTAGCGCCATTGCCATTCTCGCCTACTGCCTTGTTGCGACCGTGGTGGTGATCGCCGTTTCGGTCTGGGCGACACGCTGTATCGAACGACCGCTTACCCGCGGCTGCAAAAAGCTTATACGCGCATGAGAGAACTCTATAACATACAAATGTTGCGCGCGGTGGCCGTATTGCTGGTCGCCGTGTTTCATCTGGAATCTTATATGAGCTGGACGGCGCCGATTACGCGTCACATGCGCCCCTTCGGATATAGCGGTGTCGATCTGTTTTTTGTTATCTCCGGCTTCATCAATTACTATGTCTCGGCCCCTAAAATCGCGATGGCGAATCGCT